>CALWQP010000004.1 GCA_944383695.1 uncultured Mediterraneibacter sp. | reverse complement strand
AAAGCCCTCTTAGAAAAGTGACATTTTCTCAAACAAATCTAAAAATTAAAAAGTGACATTTTCAAAAGTTATTGACACCACAAAAACACAAAACAAAGAACAGAAAATTTTCGGGAATTTTGATGAAAAACCTTTACAAAAGACGGACAGGTACGCCCCGTTTCCGGAGCTTCCCTGTCCTATCCCGATCCCATGTTTATTTCACAAGAGCAAGAGTCTCTCTTGCGATCGCAAGTTCCTCGTTTGTCGGAATAACAAATACCCGCACCTTGGAACCTGGCATTGAGAGCTCTACCTGTCTGCCTCTCAATCCCTTGTTGAGCTCCTTATTAAATATCACTCCAAGATAATCAAGATAACTGCACACCTGCTCTCTCACGTAATCGTCATTCTCGCCGATTCCCGCTGTAAACACGATATCATCTACTCCGTTCATCGCAGCCACGTAAGAGCCGATATATTTTGCAACACGGTAGGAAAATACGTCCATGGCGATTTTTGCTTTTTTATCCCCTGCATTCATGGCATCCGTCAGATCACGGAAATCACTGGAAAGCTCTCCTGAGAGACCGAACACTCCTGATTTCTTGTTGAGGATATCCATGATCTCAGGAATATCAATGCCTTCCTTCTGTGCGAGGAACTCCAGGATCGCGGGATCGACATCACCGGAACGCGTACCCATCACGAGTCCTTCCAGCGGCGTCAGCCCCATAGACGTATCAACGGATTCACCGTTCAGAACGGCTGTTACACTGGAGCCGTTTCCGAGATGGCAAACGATCGTTTTGAGCTGATCGTAAGGTTTTTCCATGAGCTCCGCCGCTTTTTTGGATACATAGCTGTGGCTTGTACCATGGAAACCATAGCGGCGGACCTTATATTTCTCATAATATTCATATGGGAGTCCGTACATATATGCTTTTTCCGGCATTGTCTGGTGGAAAGCTGTGTCAAATACTGCAACCATGGGCGTACCCGGCATCAGCCTCTCACATGCCTCGATGCCGATCAGGTTCGCCGGATTGTGAAGCGGCGCCAGCTCATTGCACTCTGTCACTGCCTGCTTCACTTCTTCTGTGATAACGACAGAAGACGCGAATTTTTCTCCGCCGTGCACCACCCGGTGCCCAACCGCCCCGATCTCATGCAGGTCTTTCACAACGCCTGTCTCCGGATTCATCAGCGCCTCGATCACAAACTGGATTGCCTCTGTATGTGTCGGCATCGGCTTGTCTGACTTTTCTTTCTCTCCGCCCTCAGGCTGATAAGTCAGTCTTCCGTCAATGCCGATCCTCTCGCAGATTCCTTTTGCCAGCACTTCTTCTGACACTGCGTTGATAAGCTGGAACTTCAGTGAAGAACTTCCACAGTTGATTACTAATACGTTCATTTTCTTTCCTCCCAAATGCTTCATTATATTTTTACAGGACTCATCCTGCCTTGTTACATTGCCTGTGCCTGGACAGCGGTGATCGCTACTACCCCTACAATATCCTCCGCACTGCATCCGCGGGACAGATCGTTGACCGGAGCCGCGATTCCCTGGGTCAGTGGACCGTAGGCTTCAGCCCTGCCAAGTCTCTGCACAAGCTTATAGCCGATATTTCCTGCATCCAGATCCGGGAAGATCAATACGTTGGCATGTCCTGCCACCTCGCTGCCCGGAGCTTTTGACGCGCCGACCTCCGGTACGATCGCTGCATCGAGCTGCAGCTCTCCGTCCAGTTTCAGGTCCGGTGCGAATTCGTGTGCAAGCCTTGTCGCCTCAACAACTTTATCTACATCCGCATGCTTCGCACTGCCCTTTGTAGAGTGGGAAAGCATCGCCACGACCGGCTCCTTTCCTGTCAATGTGCGGAAGGATTCAGCGGAAGAAAGTGCGATATATGCCAGTTTCTCGGAATCCGGATTCTGCTCCAGTCCTGCATCACCAAAGATAAATGTACCATTTGCTCCCATATCACAATCCGGAACGACCATAAGGAAAAAGGCAGAAACCAGCTTTGTGCCCGGTTTTGTCTTTAAAATCTGAAGACATGGCCGAAGCGTGTCTGCTGTGGAATGACATGCTCCTGAAACCATTCCGTCAGCATCTCCCATCTTCACCATCATGACTCCATAATACAGGTAATTGTTAAGAAGAAGTTCTCTTGCCTGCTCTTCTGTCATTCCTTTTTTCTGCCTCAACTCCACCAGCTTGGCAATATAGCTTTCTGTCTTGCCGCTCACTGCCGGATCTACGATCGAGGCACCGGAAATGTCATATGTACCTTTATTCTTTTCGATTTCCTCTTTGCTCCCAACGAGAATAAGGTCAGCGATTCCCTCTTTTAACACCGCTTCAGCCGCCTTATAAGTTCTTTCGTCCTCTGTCTCGGGAAGGACGATCGTCTTCCTGTCCGCTTTCGCCCTTGCCTTGATCTCATCAATAAATCCCATGTTTTAAAAGCCACCTTTCATTTTTTTCACATGCACTTTTATTATAACCCAAACGTTTTTTGTATACAAGGGATTTTATGTGCATTTTTAAGTACAATCCACTCTTTTCAGCCCCTATGTTTATAAGATTGTTACAAAGATAACAATCTTAGACTTTAAACACTGCGGTGACGATATTAAAATACACAAGGATCGTACATGTGTCCAGTATTGTGGTTATCAGAGGCGCCGCCATGATCGCCGGGTCAAGTCCGACTTTTTTCGCGATAAGGGGCAGGGTGCACCCGATACATTTTGCCATAGCCACTACCGCGATCATCGTCGCTCCCAGCGCCAATGCCAGCATCATATTCCTGTCATACATGATCCAGATGCGGATTCCATTGACAAAAGCCAGGAGTGTTCCTACGATCAGAGCCACCCTGATCTCCTTGAAGATGACTTTAAAAATATCAGAAAACTCGAGCTCTCCCACAGCCAGCCCGCGGATGATGAGTGTGGAGCTCTGGGAACCGCAGTTACCGCCTGTGCCCATGAGCATCGGAATAAACGTGATCAGCACCGGCATGGCCGCCATGGCATTCTCGTAATATCCCAGTATCTCCCCGGTCACTGTAGCCGAAAGCATGAGGAGCATCAGCCATGGAGTACGGTTCTTAGCCTGCTTGAATACCGATGTCTCAAAATAAGAATCCTCGTTAGGGCTGACACCTGCCATGATGCTGATATCTTCCGTAGCCTCATCCTGCAGGACGAGCATTGCATCGTCAACCGTTACGATCCCTACCAGGCAGTTCTCATGGTCAATGATGGGGATTGCCACAAGACCATATTTGTTGATCATGTTAGCCACATGCTCCTGGTCGTCCAGTGTTCTGGCATAAAGTACATTTTCATCCATGATTTCCCCGATCAGACGAGACTCTCCTGCTGTCAGAAGATCCTTGACGTCGACCATTCCGATCAGCTTCCTCTTCTCCGTCACATAACAGGTGTAGATCGTCTCCTTATTAATGCCGACCTGCCGGATCTTCAGGATCGCGTCCGCAACCGTCATCTCCTTGCGAAGGCTGATGTACTCAATATTCATGATGCTTCCGGCGCTGTCCTCCGGATACTGGAGAAGCGTATTGATCTTCTGTCTTGTATCCTCATCGGTAGCCGCCAGCAGACGGTCCACAACATTCGCCGGCATCTCCTCGAGGACGTCAACAGTATCATCCACATACATCTCTTCCATGACTTCTTCCAGCTCAGAGTCTGTCAGCGCATTGATGAGGTCCTCGCGCATCTCACTGTTCATATCTGTAAATACTTCTGCTGCCTCCTCCTTGGCAAGAAGACGGAACACAAGCGTGCGCTGCTTTTTGTCAAGCTCTTCCAGACATTCCACGATATCGACAGGATGCATGGTTTCCAGTTCTTCCTTCAGTTCTTTAAAATCGTGTTTTTCCAGCAGATCCGTTATCTGCTCTACATCCAGCCTGTTTTTCTGATCCATGCTGTACCCCTTCCTGTTCTTCCGCCGTATATCGGCAAAATCGGTCTCTGGACATATTTTGCCCATTCTCCGTAATATTTTTCTATATAAGAAATCATCTTTTTATAGTATAATATGCTAGAAATTGATATACAAGGAGATTCTTATGAAAATTGTCGGTCTTATCACAGAATACAATCCGTTTCACAACGGACATCTTCACCACATAAAAGAAGCCCGGCGCGTGACCGGAGCGGATGCTGTCGTTGTTGTAATGAGCGGCGATTATGTACAGCGGGGAGTCCCCGCTATCATGCCCAAACGTCTGCGTGCGGAAATGGCTTTAAGCTGCGGCGCTTCCGCCATATTTGAACTTCCTGTCTGCTACGCGGCCGGGAGCGCTGAATATTTTGCCATGGGCGCTGTATCCCTTCTGGACAGTCTGGGCGTCGTGGATTCCATCTGCTTCGGCAGCGAATGCAACGACCTGGATGCCCTTTCCCATGTAGCGGACATCCTTTCCCGGGAACCGGAAGACTACCGCAGCCTCCTGAAGACGAATCTCAAAAAAGGCTCCTCTTTCCCAGCCGCCAGACATGATGCCCTGCTGGAGTACACCCGCATCCCCGCATACGCAGCGCTGCTGGATGACCCGAACAACATCCTGGGGATCGAATACCTCAAGGCTCTGAAGCGTCTCAACAGCCGCATGACCCCATTCACGATCCGGAGAGAAGGCTCACACTATCACGACCAGCGCCTTTCCGCCGACAGCTTCAGCTCTGCATCCGCCATCCGCTCCCTGCTCGCCTACTCAGGCTCCACACTGCGCACCGAGCGTTCCGGCGGCACATTTGAAAACACTGCTTTCTCCAGCATATTGGGAGATCTGGAAAACCAGGTCCCTTCCTGCTGCCTGGAACTGCTCAAAGACTATCACCGGGTACAATATCCGGTCTATCAGAATGATTTTTCCATCATCCTGAAATACAAGCTGCTCAACAAGCACCCCGGCAGCCTGGTCCGCTACCAGGACGTATCTGAAGAACTGGCCAACCGCATCAGCGCGCAGCTCAACAATTTCTTCAATTATAAACAGTTTGCCGAACTCCTGAAGACCCGCGAGACAACGCAGACACGCATAAACCGGGCGCTCCTTCACATTATGCTGGGGCTGAAAAAGGCCGATATGACCGAATATATGGATAACGGATATCACTTTTACGCCCGCCTCCTCGGCTACCGGAAAGACCGGGCAAAACTTATTAGCCTCATCGCAAAAGAGAGCCCCCTCCCGCTCCTTGCAAAACTCTCCGACAGCGAAGACCTCCCCTCTGTCGGACAGAAAATGTTCAGGAACGATATCCTCGCCTCCAACCTGTATATGTCAGTCGTGACAGATAAATTCAAGACAGCATTTCAAAACGAATACAAACAGGGGATCGTAAAAATTTGAAATCATCGCGGAAGCTCTTCCGACTTGAACAAACGGAGAAAACAGCGGAGCGCCTTTTTGTACGCCTTTCTGCGCGGGTGTGCGGGCGGCTGAGGCAACTTCGGAATGGAATTTAGAAATATAGAAATCCGGGAATATGCATTAAGCTGGGCAATGGCATTGTCTGAGACGAAGGCGAGTTACCCATTGCTCAGCTTTGCCCTTAGCATATTTCCGGATTTCGTTATTTTTTCTTATTCCATGGAGCGGAGCCGAAGCCACCTACACACCCGCTCTGAATACGTTTTCCATAATCTGCTCCGAGGTTTTCGGACACTTTACTCAATCGCATCCCTCGGCAGATCCAGATTTACAGCCTCTTTGCGATCGCTTTGATGAACTCTTCACTGTTGAGCACTGTCGGATTCTCTATTGTGGTGATCAGAGCCAGGTCTTTTGTCATCTCTCCTGCTTCGATGGTGTCCACCGTCGCTTTTTCCAGACGGTCCGCGAACTCCATCAGTTCCTTGTTTCCGTCCAGTTCGCCGCGTTTTCTGAGCGCCCCTGTCCATGCGAAGATGGTTGCCACAGAGTTGGTGGATGTCTCCTCGCCTTTTAAGTGTTTATAATAATGGCGCTGCACGGTTCCATGCGCCGCCTCATACTCATAATATCCTTCCGGTGATACGAGCACGGAAGTCATCATGGCGAGGGAGCCGAACGCGGAAGATACCATGTCGCTCATCACATCTCCGTCATAGTTCTTGCAGGCCCAGATATAGCCGCCCTCAGACTTCATCACACGCGCCACGGCGTCGTCGATCAGGGTGTAGAAATACTCGATCCCAGCTTCCTTGAACTTGCCGTCAAATTCCGCGTCATAGATCTCCTGGAAGATGTCCTTGAATGTATGGTCATATTTCTTAGAAATCGTATCTTTTGTGGCGAACCAGAGATCCTGCTTTGTATCCAGGGCGTAGGAGAAGCAGCTCCTCGCGAAACTCTCGATGGATTTGTTCAGATTGTGCATGCCCTGCACAATGCCCGGCCCTTCAAAATTATGTACCAGCTCTTTTGTCTGTGTACCGTCTTCTGCCGTATATACGAGCTCCACCTTCCCCGCGCCCGGGATCTTCATCTCAGACCCTTTATACACATCGCCGTACGCATGTCTCGCGATAGTGATCGGTTTCTTCCAGTTCCTGACGCACGGTTCGATGCCTTTTACAACGATGGGGGCGCGGAACACGGTTCCGTCAAGAATGGCACGGATCGTCCCATTCGGGCTTCTCCACATCTCTTTTAAGTCATACTCGTCCATGCGCGCGGCATTTGGAGTGATGGTCGCACATTTTACCGCAACTTTATATTTCTTTGTAGCCCGGGCAGAGTCCACTGTCACCTGGTCGTCCGTCTCATTTCTGTGCTCCAGTCCCAGGTCATAATACTCTGTCTTCAGGTCAATGTAGGGGATGAGCAGTTCGTCTTTGATCATCTTCCAGAGAATCCTTGTCATCTCGTCCCCATCCATCTCTACAAGGGGTGTGGTCATCTTGATTTTTTCCATCGTCTGTTTCCTCCTGATCTCTTATATATTTGTTTTACTCGTTCTCGTATCCCTGCTTCTTCAGGTTCTGCATCACATGCATAATATGTTCATTGGCAAGCTGCTCTGCCATTTCGCCATCCCGGTCCCGGATGGCCCGCAGGATCTGTCGGTGCTCCCGGATGGATTTTCTGGCGCGGTCTTCTGATACGACAGAGGATTTTCTGGCGGTCTGCACGTAATTGTGGAAATCTGTCAGAACATGACTTAAGATCCGGCTGCCCGATGCTCCATACAGGATCGAATGAAACCTGCTGTCCAGCAGCGCCACCTGTTCCGCGCTAAATCCACTCTCCTTCTTCATCTGAAACTCAGAAAGAAGGATCGTTTCCTCCAGCTCATCAAGCTGGGACTCTGTAATATGCTCTGCCGCCCAGCGGGCACACAACCCTTCCAGCATAGAGCGGATCACATAGATATCCCAAATATCTTTATGAGAGATGCCGGTCACATAAGCGCCTTTGTTGGGGATGATGCTGACCAGGCCTTCCAGCTCCAGCTGGCGCAGCGCCTCCCTGACAGGGGTCCGGCTCACTCCAAGTTCTTTCCCTATGGTATTCTCCCTGAGCTCGTCATTTTCCTTATACTTCCCATTGAGGATGTCTTCACGGATCTTCTGAAATACCCGCCCTCCCAGAGAATGATCCTGATACTCTTCCATTTTCAGTCCTCCTGCTGCCATGACCGTCCGGTCATAATGTCATGTGCAGTTCGTCACACACACTGTCTATTTTCGCAACTAATTCTTCATCTGTCAAGACTGTAACACGCCCGTCTTCATATTCTTTGTCCACCCATCCTTTCAGCCTGCACACCAGTTCTGATTTCTTATCTATCTGTCTGTCATCGGGCAGTTTATAGTAAGCGTTGACCCAGTAGGCAATACCCGCTGTGCCGGAAGTATTGGATACAGATACCAGGGCCGGGCGGTTCAGGAATTTGTCTGTATCAAAGATATTGTAGATCTCCTCATTCTTCAGCATACCGTCCGCATGGATGCCGGCCCTTGTCACATTGAAATTTTTTCCCACAAAAGGCGTGCGGGATGGGATGTGATACCCAATCTCTTTCTCGTAATATTCTGCCAGCTCTGTGATCACCGTGGTGTCCATTCCATCCAGCGTGCCCCGAATCTGCGCATACTCAAACACCATCGCCTCCAGCGGCGTGTTCCCGGTCCGCTCTCCGATGCCGAAAAGGGAACAGTTCACTCCGGATGCCCCATACAGCCATGCTGTCGTAGAATTGTTGACCGCCTTATAGAAATCATTATGCCCATGAAACTCAAGCAGTCCGCTGGGCACACCGGCATGTGTCATCAGACCATAGATGATGCCCGGGATCGATCTGGGAATCACCGCGCCCGGGAAATTCACACCATATCCCATCGTGTCGCAGACCCGGATCTTCACCGAAATTTTGTATTCTTCCATAAGTTTCATCAGCTCCACACAGAATGGGATCACAAAACCATAGATGTCAGAGCGGGTAATATCCTCCATATGGCACCGCGGACGCACTCCGGTCTCCATGCATTCCCGCACCACGGACAGATAATGATCCAGCGCCTGCTTTCTTGTCATCTTCAGTTTATAGAAAATATGGTAATCCGAGCAGCTTACAAGGATTCCTGTCTCTTTCAGCCCGATTTCCTTTACCAGTTCAAAGTCCTTTTTGCTCGCCCGGATCCAACTCGTAACTTCCGGAAATTCATACCCTTTTTCCAGGCATCTATACACAGCGTCCCTGTCCTTCTTACTGTAAAGGAAAAACTCACTCTGCCTGATTTTTCCCTTAGGGCCTCCGAGGCGGTGCAGATATTCATAGATCGTCACGATCTGCTCTGTCGTATAGGGCGCCCTGGACTGCTGCCCATCGCGGAAGGTCGTGTCCGTGATCCAGATCTCGTCCGGCATATTGTGCGGCACGATCCTGTCATTGAACGCAATCTTCGGTATCTCGTCATAATGGAACAGATTGCGGAACACATTGGGCGTATCCACGTCAACCAGCGGGTACATATGCTCCTCCAGTTCCAGAAGATTGGTATGTTCGTTTAAAAATACTTTTCTGTCCTGCATCTTTCTGCCTCCATGTACTCTGTGCCGTTCGCCGGCCGGCTCTGTTTTCAGGCTCTCCGGGCGCTCACACAAGCTTTGATTTTGTATGATTGTATACAATTATACAAAATTTGTCAATGTCTGCGGACAAAAATCGGTATCTCCGTATGCAACAAAAAGCTGTATCTCCGCCTGGAGAAGGATGAACCCACATCCCTCCTTCGGAAATACAGCTTTCAGCTCTTACTGACTGTTGCTCAGAAACTTTTACAGAACTCTTACTTTGAGTACTCCATCCACGCCCGCGAGCTGCGCTTCCACTTCTGCCGGGACGTCAGCGTCCACATCCATCATGGTGTAAGCATACTCTTTACGGCTCTTGTTAGTCATAATAGAGATATTGATCCCTCTTTCCGCCATCAGCCCTGTAAACTGGCCGAGCATGTTCGGAACATTTTTATGAAGGATCGTGACCCTCGTCCCCTGTCCCTTTTCTCCCATATCACAGTCCGGGAAATTGACAGAGTGTGTGATGTTTCCGTTTTCAAGAAAATCCCTCACCTCTGCCACAGCCATTTCTGCACAGTTATCCTCGGATTCCTCTGTAGAAGCTCCAAGATGCGGGATGACGATCGCTCCCTTCACGCCCACGATCTCCTTTGTCGGGAAATCAGACACATAGCAGCGCACTTTTTCTGACACAAGAGCATCTACGATATCCTCCTGGTTCACCAGCACGTCACGGGCAAAGTTCAGGATCACAACGCCTTTTTTCATAAGGCTGACCGCGTTTTTATCGATCATCCCCGTTGTCTCCTTCGTAGCTGGCACATGCACTGTGATGTAATCACACTCTTTATAGATTTCATCAACCGTTTTGGCATGATAAATGCTGCGAGACAGCATCCATGCAGAATCCACGGACACAAACGGATCATATCCGTATACTTCCATGCCCAGATGCACGGCTGCATTTGCCACCAGGACGCCGATTGCCCCAAGTCCGATCACGCCCAGCTTCTTTCCCTTGATCTCGGTCCCGGCAAATGCTTTCTTCTTCTTTTCCGTGATCTTAGCGATATCCCCGTCTTCTTCATACTCCTGCACCCAGTTGATGCCGCCGATGATATCGCGGGCAGCAAGGAGCATTCCCGCGATCACCAGCTCTTTTACGCCGTTCGCGTTTGCTCCCGGCGTATTGAATACAACGATCCCCTCCTCAGCGCAGCGGTCCAGCGGGATATTATTCACTCCAGCCCCGGCGCGCGCGATCACTTTCAAGTTTCCGGAGAATTCCATCTCATGCATCTTGGCGCTTCTGACAAGGATGGCATCCGCTTCCTCCGCATTGTCTGTATTTACATAATTTTCATCCAGTTGATCCAGACCCACCTGGGCGATGGGATTCAGGCAGTGATATTTAAACATTTTACCGATTCTCCTCTTCAAACTTTTTCATAAACTCAACGAGCGCCACAACGCCTTCATAGGGCATCGCATTGTAGATGCTGGCGCGCATGCCGCCCACGCTCCGGTGTCCCTTCAGATTTTCAAGACCTGCCGCCTTTGCCTCTTTCACAAATTTTGCATCCAGGTCAGCATCTCCTGTCACAAAAGGCACATTCATAAGAGAGCGGTCTTTCTTCTCCACAGTTCCTTTAAAGAGATCGCTCTGATCAAGGAAGTCATAGAGAACTTCTGCCTTCTTCTCATTTTTCTTTTTCATGGCCTCAAGTCCGCCCTGTGCTTTGATCCATTTGAACACTTTGCCGCAGATATAGATCCCATATGCCGGCGGTGTATTATAAAGAGATTCTGCATCTGCATGGGTCTTGTATGTAAGCATCGCAGGAGTTCCCGGAAGCACATCCTCTGTGATCAGGTCCTCGCGGATGATAACAATCACAACGCCTGCCGGTCCGATATTTTTCTGCACTCCGCCGTAAATAATGCCGTATTTGGTCACATCTACAGGCTCAGATAGAAAACAGGAAGATACGTCCGCCACAAGAGTCTTGCCCTTTGTGTTCGGCAGCTCCTTGAACTTTGTTCCGTAGATCGTGTTGTTCTCACAGATATAGACATAATCTGCGTCTTCAGATACCGGAAGGTCTGAGCAGTCTGGAATATAGGAAAACGTCTTATCCTCGGAGGATGCGATCCTGTTCACCTTTCCGTATTTCTCTGCCTCTTTTGCGGCTTTCTTTGCCCACTGTCCTGTGATGATGTAGTCCGCCACGCGGTTCTTCATCAAGTTCATCGGGATCATGGCAAACTGCTGGGAAGCGCCGCCCTGAAGGAAGAGCACCTTATAGTTGTCCGGGATCCCCATCAGGTCCCTCAGATCCTGTTCTGCAGTAGTGATGATCTCCTCAAACGCTTTGGAACGATGGCTCATCTCCATCACGGACATCCCCGTCCCATTGTAGTCCAGCATCTCTGCCGCCGCCTCCTTCAGCACTTCTTCCGGCAGTACAGCCGGCCCTGCTGAAAAATTGTACACTCTGCTCATTTTCCTTACCTCCTGTTTTCTCTCTTTCTATGTACATAGCTCATTTTACCATGTCTTCTTCATCAAACGCCTCGCTGATGGCAGCGCCGGGCGCTACCATAGGCCATACCTTGTCGTCGCTGTCGATCTGGCAGTCGATGACAACAGGTTTATCCAACGTCAGAGCCCATGCAAACGCTTCTCTAAACTGCTCCTGAGATTCAGCCCGGACTCCCTCTGCTCCCATGGCCTCCGCCAGCTTTACGAAATCCACTGCATCCCGCAGCACTGTAGCTGAATACCTTTCATCATAGAAGAGATCCTGCCACTGGCGCACCATGCCGAGCACATGATTATTGATCACCACCTGGATGACCGGGATATTATGTCTTGCCGCTGTCGCGATCTCGTTCATATTCATGCGGAAGCATCCGTCACCCGCAATATTGACTACCGTTTTATCCGGACATCCCGTCTTCGCTCCCAGGGATGCTCCCAGGCCATACCCCATGGTCCCAAGACCTCCCGATGTCAGAAGAGTCCTGGGGTTTGTGTACTTATAGTACTGCGCAGCCCACATCTGATGTTGTCCCACCTCTGTGACGATCAGCGCATCTCCTTTTGTCTGGCGGTAAATTTCTTCCACGATAAACGGACCTGTCAATGCGTCGGGATGATACTTCAGCGGATATTTCTCTTTGAATAACCGGATCTTTTCCATCCAGGCGGAATGGTCCTGCTGCTTCAGATGCTTATTGAGGATCTTCAGCACTTCTTTTATATCCCCGATCAGTTCCTCGGTAACAATGATATTCTTGTTAATCTCGGCCGGGTCGATGTCGATCTGGATGATCTTCGCGTTTTTTGCAAATGTTTCTGTATTTCCGGTAACACGGTCGCTGAACCTGGCGCCTATGACTACAAGAAGGTCACATTCACTGACCCCATAATTGGACGTCTTTGTGCCGTGCATACCCAGCATGCCGGTATACCGTGGATCTGTTCCCGGGAACGCTCCCTTTCCCATAAGAGAGTCTGTCACCGGGGCATCCAGCTTTTCTACGAACACTTTCAGTTCCTCACTGGCGCCGGAGAGGACGGCGCCGCCGCCAACAAAGACATACGGCTTCTCCGATGCCTCCAGCATAGACATTGCGCGTGCGATCCCCTCTTCATTCATATGAGACTGGTCCGGGATATATTTCCCTAATTCTTCTTTCTGATACTCTGTGACCGCCGCTGTGATATCTTTCGGGATATCTACCAGCACAGGTCCCGGTCTTCCGCTCCTTGCGATGCGGAACGCCTTCCGTATCGTATCAGCCAGTTTTGTTACATCTTTGACGATAAAACTGTATTTTGTGATGGGCATTGTGACCCCTGCGATATCAATCTCCTGGAAGCTGTCCTTCCCGAGAAGCGACACGCCTACATTACAGGTGATCGCCACGATGGGAATGGAATCCATGTACGCCGTAGCAATCCCGGTGACAAGATTCGTTGCTCCCGGTCCGCTGGTTGCAAGGCACACGCCGACCTTTCCAGTAGCGCGGGCATATCCGTCCGCCGCATGTGATGCGCCCTGCTCATGTGAAGTCAGGATATGACGGATCTCGTCCCTGTGCTTATACAGCTCATCATACACATTTAAGATAGCGCCGCCCGGATAGCCAAACACAGTATCCACGCCCTGCTCTTTTAAACACTCGATTACGATCTCTGCTCCGTTTAACTGCATGCTGCACCCTCTTTCTGTATCTCTCATTCTTTTTACGCAGGCATATCTATCGTCTGCCTACGCCCCCTTTCCCGGGGCAGATTAATTTCCCTTCGGGACTTCCAGGATGGCCCCCCTGTTTCCTGAGGTCACCATGGATGCGTATCTGGCAAGATATCCGGTCTTCACCTTCGGTTCCCTGGGCTGCCATTTTGCTTTTCTCGCCGCCATTTCCTCATCCGATATGTCCAGCTCCAGC
Source organism: uncultured Mediterraneibacter sp. (assembly GCA_944383695.1). Lineage (GTDB taxonomy): Bacteria > Bacillota > Clostridia > Lachnospirales > Lachnospiraceae > Mediterraneibacter. The sequence continues at coordinate 98,024 of CALWQP010000004.1, read as the reverse complement.
TTCAGCTCCGGAATATTGATCTTAATGATATCCCCTTCTTCCACAAGAGCGATCGGACCGCCTACCGCCGCCTCCGGCGATACATGCCCGATTGACGCGCCTCTGGACGCTCCGCTGAATCTTCCGTCTGTGATCAGCGCCACTGTAGAGCCCAGCCCATATCCCGCGATAGCCGAGGTCGGGTTCAGCATCTCTCTCATTCCGGGGCCTCCCTTTGGTCCCTCATAACGGATCACGATCACATCTCCAGGATTGATTTTCCCGGATTTGATGGCCGCTGTCGCCTCCTCGTCACTCTCAAAAATCCTTGCCGGGCCTTCATGGACGAGCATTTCGTCACACACCGCGGAACGTTTTACTACGCTGCCGTCAGGAGCCAGGTTACCCTTCAATACAGCCAGCCCTCCTGTCTCGCTGTACGGATTGTCAATGGGCCGGATCACTTCCGGATTTTTATTTTCGCATCCCGCAATATTCTCACCAATGGTCTTTCCTGTGACTGTCATACAGTCTGTGTGCAGGAGTCCCTTTTTGTTCAGTTCGTTCATGACCGCATATACGCCGCCCGCCTCGTTCAGATCCTCTATGTATGTATGTCCCGCCGGTGCGAGATGGCACAGGTTGGGCGTCTTCTGACTGATCGTATTCGCAAAGTCAATCTCAAAATCCATGCCGATCTCATGGGCAATGGCCGGAAGATGGAGCATACTGTTTGTGGAGCATCCAAGAGCCATGTCAACGGTCAGGGCATTGAGGACTGCTTCCTCTGTCATGATATCTCTGGGACGGATGTTCTTTCTCACCAGCTCCATGACCTGCATGCCCGCATGTTTTGCAAGCTGGATACGCGCTGAATAAACAGCAGGTATCGTACCGTTTCCGCGCAGGCCCATGCCGAGCGCCTCGGTCAGGCAGTTCATACTGTTGGCAGTATACATGCCGGAACAGGAACCGCATGTGGGACATGCTTTATTCTCATATTCGCAGAGTTCTTCATCTGTTATCTTCCCCGCAGCATGAGCGCCCACTGCCTCAAACATGCTGGAAAGACTTGTTTTTCCGCCTTTTACATGTCCGGCCAGCATCGGGCCGCCGCTGACAAAAATAGTGGGGATATTCACGCGCGCTGCCGCCATGAGAAGTCCCGGTACATTCTTATCACAGTTCGGGATCATTACAAGTCCGTCAAACTGATGCGCCATGGCAAGCGCCTCAGTGGAATCAGCGATCAGGTCTCTTGTCACAAGAGAATATTTCATTCCGATATGCCCCATGGCAATCCCATCGCATACAGCGATCGCCGGGACCATCACCGGAGTCCCGCCTGCCATTGCGACTCCCAGCTTGACCGCCTCTGTGATCTTGTCAAGGTTTATGTGCCCGGGAACGATCTCATTATAGGAGCTGACCACACCGATCAGCGGGCGGTCCAGTTCTTCCTGCGTCATCCCCAGCGCGTTGAACAAAGATCTGTGCGGCGCCTGCTGGGCGCCCTTAGTTACTGTATCACTTCTCATATGTCATTCCTCTCTTTCTGAAGAAACTGTTTCAGCGGCGCATCGCAGTGCTGTGCAGAGCCAGGCGCTGAACATCATCCTATTTTATATATCCGCAGATCCGGTCTCCCATTTCTTTCGTACCGATCTGCTTCTTTCCTTCTGACATAATATCGATCGTCCGGAATCCGTCTCTCAGGACCATCTCCACCGCCTTCTCGACTGCATCCGCCTCTTTATCCAGGTCAAAGGAATATCTCAGCATCATTGCCGCAGACAGGATCGTTGCGATCGGATTGGCAGTGCCTTTTCCGGCAATATCCGGTGCAGAGCCGCCGCTGGGCTCATACAGACCGAATTTCGTGTCGTTTAAGCTGGCGCTTGCAAGCATTCCGATGGAGCCTGTCACCATGCTCGCCTCGTCTGAAAGTATATCGCCGAACATGTTTTCCGTGAGGATCACGTCAAACTGCGCCGGATCTTTCACAAGCTGCATAGCGCAGTTATCTACCAGAATGTGCTCCAGGGTCACTTCCGGGTAGTCTGCCGCCACTTCTTCGACTATTTTTCTCCAGAGCCGGGAAGAATCCAGCACATTCGCTTTGTCCACACTGGTCACTTTCTTCCGCCTCTTCATGGCAATGTCAAAACCCCGTTTTGCGATCCTGCGGATCTCAGTCTCGCTGTATGTAAGCTCATCCCTCGCCACCAGGACGCCGCCTTCTTCCTCTGTGCTGCGCCTTCCGAAATACAGACCGCCTGTCAGCTCCCTCATGATCATCATGTCGAACCCTCTGTCCGCGATTTCCTCTTTTAATGGGCACGCTCCTTTCAGCTCATCATAGAGCACTGCCGGTCTTAAATTCGCGAACAGATTCAAGCCTTTCCGCAGCTGAAGCAATCCTGCCTCCGGGCGTTTTTCCGGTTCAAGCCGATACCATGGAGAAGTTCCTGCATCCCCGCCGATCGAGCCCATAAGAACCGCATCACACGCCTTTGCCGCCGCCAAAGTCCCATCAGTGAGCGGGACTCCGTTCACATCGATGGACGCTCCTCCCATGAGGAGCTGTATATAAGAAAAGGAATGTCCGTACGCCTCTGCGATCCTGTCAAGAACTTTCAGAGCCTCGTCCACGATCTCAGGGCCGATTCCATCCCCTTTTATCACTCCGACCTTCATTTCCATATCTATTCATCCCTTCAATCAAAATGTTAATACTAATCATACCGCATTTCCTGGCACGTTTCAAGTATTTCAATCACAAAAATAGAGGGCACTCTGAAATTTTTCTCTGCATCTCAAAAAGTCATATAGCTCACATCCTGATACACAAAAAAGGAGAAAATCTGGCTGTTGTTGTCAGATTTTCTCCTTTTGTAATTTCGTTCAGCGCGGGATCACTCCGCATTCGGCTTCTCGATCTGGGCAATCGCAGCTTTCTGCATCGGTATACGGCAGTTCTTATTGTTTCCAAATTCAACGATCACATCATCATCTGTAATATCGATGATCACACCATAGAATCCGCTTGTTGTCAGAGCCGTGTCGCCTACCTCCATGGATGCAAGCATCGCCTGAAGCCTCTTCTGTTCCTTTTTCTGCGGACGCATGAGCAGAAACCACATCAGACCGATGACTACAGCCCAGAGGACGACCATGCTAATTAATTCTCCAGCCATAATTATATTTCCTCCTAACTTTCATTACGCAATAAAATTACTATACACAAAAATCAAATATTCTTCAAGTGCCTATTTATGAAAATCCTATAACCGTATAAAACAGTATCGTGACGCCTCAGTCCGCCGATACTTACCGTCCCTGAAGAACCCCTTCCAGTTTTCTCTTTTTATACGCCTGATATTCCCCGGCATCAATGGCATCCCTGATTTCTTCCATCATGGTATTATAAAAATACAGATTATGAAGGACGCAGAGCCTCATCCCAAGCATCTCCTTTGCCTTGAGAAGATGGCGGATATAGGCGCGGCTGTAGCTTCTGCACGCCGGGCATCCGCAGCCGTCCTCAATCGGACGGTCGTCCAACTCATACTTCGCGTTGAAGAGATTCAGCTTTCCGTGATTCGTATACACATGCCCATGCCTTCCATTCCTCGTAGGATAAACACAGTCAAAAAAGTCAACTCCCCGGTCTACCGCCTCCAGAATGTTTGCCGGAGTCCCTACTCCCATCAGGTAAGTCGGCTTATTTTCCGGAAGATGGGGAACGACCGCATCAAGGATCCGGTACATATCCTCATGGCTTTCTCCTACAGCAAGTCCGCCCACTGCATAACCATCCAGCTCCAGCTCCGTGATCTGCTGTGCATGGGCAATCCTGACATCTTCATATATCCCGCCCTGGTTGATGCCAAAGAGCATCTGGTGAGGATTGATCGTATCCGGCAGGGAATTCAGCCTTTGCATCTCTGCTTTGCAGCGCTTCAGCCAGCGGGTCGTCCTCTCTACAGAGGCAGAGATATACTTCTTCTCAGCCACGCTTGGCGGACATTCATCAAAAGCCATTGCGATCGTGGATGCAAGATTCGACTGTATCTGCATACTCTCTTCCGGTCCCATAAAAATTTTGTGTCCGTCAATGTGCGAATGAAAATGCACCCCTTCTTCTTTGATCTTCCGCAGAGACGCCAGGGAAAACACCTGAAATCCTCCGGAATCAGTAAGGATCGGTCTGTCCCAGTTCATGAAACGGTGCAGCCCTCCCAGCTTCTTAACAACTTCATCTCCGGGTCTGACATGGAGATGGTAGGTATTGGAGAGCTCCACCTGTGTCTTGATCTCTCTTAAATCATCCGTGGACACTGCGCCTTTTATGGCGGCCGCTGTCCCCACATTCATAAATACAGGCGTTTCGATCGTGCCGTGAACTGTATGTAAACGCCCTCTTTTTGCGTTGCCGTCTTTTTTCAGCAGCTCATACATTGATATGTCAACCTCATATATTTATTATTTCACCCTGTGTAAACAGCGGCCTCTCCTGATATCATCAATAATGAAGGATCACCGGTGTTCCGGCGCTGATCATGCCGAACAGAGTTCCCGCATCGCTGTATGACATGTTCACACAGCCATGGGAACCGATGCTCTGATAAAGATTTCCTCCGAAACCCGGCTGCCATGTGGCATCATGGAATCCGTGTCCCTGCCAGGTAAACGGCATCCAGTAAGACACTGGAGTCCGGTAGATCGGTTCCCCTGTCGCCGGGTCTTTCTCCCCTACAAGGGTCGCATTTCTCTCTGTGTAAAGAATAGAATACACTCCCGCCGGTGTTGCCCTGTTGGGTGTGGGAAGACCTGTTACTACATCCGCCTGAAACGCGACAGAGCCGTTCACGATATACCACATATGCTGCGCGGACAGATCCACTTCGATATACGTAGTCCCCCAGTCTTGAGCGGAATGGGATGCAGCTGTCTGCGCGTACGCCGGTTCTCTTGTTGCCACTTCCCCATTTTTGATGCTGTTGATCAGGTTCTGCGTCTCTGTATCTTCATCGATCGACCATCCATAGGTGCCGCCTGAGACTTCTACTGTCTTGCCGCCTGGTGTGGTGATGGTCCTTGTTCTTCCAACTGTGTCATAAGTCGCTCCAAATTGTCTCATCCACTCCCGGACTGCGCCTTCATTAAAAGTCACCTGCATATTTTCATCATATGTAAGCCAGGTGGTGATCAGATTTTTGTCCACCACCACATTTTCCGTCATAGAATATGTAATGCTCGCTTCACTATACTTGTTCATGGTGTCACACGCTTCCTGCACTTCCGGAGATTCGGATGTATATTTCGGAAGTTTATAACATTCTTCCTCCAGCATGTCCAGTGTCGGATTAAATTCTGTGATGTGTTCCTTTATTTTTTCCGTCAGGGCTTCCAGATTGACCTCTGTGCCATATACTTCGGGTTCTACTACAAAAGAACTGCCGTCAAATTTGGGGTAGGCAGAAACGGGTTCTGTCTGTTCCTGTGTGACCGCCTTGATCGACTGGATCTTCTCCTCCAGTGCCTGCTCGTTATAGCCCACCTGGATGCGCACATCCCTGCTGGACTTGGAAAAAAACGATGTCACCCAAAGAAGCGGATTCTGCTTCTTTAAAGCATCTTCGACCTCAGTACTTTCTTTATAGACTAAAGAAATCTCTGATCCTTTGATCACATCTTTTTCATTGTCCAGCTCAACAAGGGTCAGTTCATAATCCTTAACCTGCTCTTTTAAGTAAGATTCTACGTCTGCAGCAGTTTTGCCGGAAAAATCTTTTCCGTTTATTGTTGTATTTATGAAGAAATGACCGATAAAGAAAGCCGATATCCCCAAATACATCACTAAGAGTCCGCCTGCGATGCTTCCCGCAATGATCCACGGCTTCTTTCCCAGGCTTTTCTTCTCTCTCTTTTTCCCTCTGCGTCTTCTTTTCCTTCCTCTTCCTGTATCTTCCTCCCAATCCTCTTCCTCAGGATCGTCATTCATGTCCTCTTCTTCCGGGTCTTCTTCTATGAAAGAGCTCTCTTCTGCAGAGTCAGATCCCATATCTTCCGGATCTGTCCCATCAGCCGGCGTACTCTCCGACTTTTCAGTCTCCAGAGGTTTTTCTTTTTCGTCTCCGTCTAAAACCTCTTTTCCTGAAAAGTCGTCCTGCGTCCCCATATCAACAGCTTCATATTCTTCTTCCACTTCCTCTGGTCCGGCATTTTCAAAACTGTCTTCACGGAGAATCTCTGCATTATCCTGATGTATATCTGACTGTTTTTTGTTTCTTTTTTTACTCATCAGCCTGCCCATCTCTTTCCTTCTACACTATTACGGCAACATTATAGTACGATTTTTCTAAAAAGTACAGAAAATTCTTGTTGGTTCATAAAAACTTAAAAAGATCTTAAAACCTTTTTTCTGCACGTCCTGCGCGCCCTGCTGTTCCCACACAGATTAGACAGAAAAAAGGACAAAATCGTTGCATTTCATCAAAAATCTTCATCAAAAAGAACCACACTTTTTTCTTGTCAAGACCAGATCCCATCCTATATAATAATAATGTTTTTTACTTAATTTCCTCACAGCAGAATATTAAAGAAGCAAAGCGTCTCATTCCAGAAAGGAATAGAAAGGAGTTCATTTATGAGCGGTTCATCATTTGGCTCAATATTTCGCATTACAACATGGGGAGAGTCTCATGGGCCGGGCATCGGCGTTGTGGTCGACGGCTGCCCCGCCGGACTCTCTGTCTCAGAGGCGGATATCCAAAGCTATCTTGACAGGCGGAAGCCGGGTCAGAGTAAATATACTACAAAACGAAGCGAATCCGATTCCGTGGAAATCCTCTCCGGCATATTTGAAGGAAAGACGACCGGGACCCCCATCTCTCTCATCGTGCACAACCAGGACCAGCGTTCCAGAGATTACGGCAATATCGCATCTCTGTTCCGCCCGGGACATGCAGACTATCCATTTACGGAAAAATACGGTTTCCGGGACTACCGGGGCGGCGGGCGCTCATCCGGCCGCGAGACGATCGGGCGCGTAGCCGGAGGAGCGATCGCCTCTCTTCTCTTAAAAGAACTGGGCATCCATGTGACGGCGTACACGAAATCCATCGGACCTTTCACGATACCCGAAGAAGAATACCGCATGTCCGAGGTGTCCGATAACGCCCTTTATATGCCCGGAAATTCTGTTGCGGAACAGGCAGGGGAATACATCTCCTCCCTTATGGCAGAAAGAGATTCCTGCGGCGGCATTATTGAGTGTGTGGCAGAAGGGCTTCCCGCCGGGCTGGGAGAGCCGGTTTTTGACAAGCTGGATAGCATTCTCGCTCATGCTGTCATGTCCATCGGCGCGGTGAAAGGCGTGGAGATCGGAGATGGATTTGCCGCAGCGGCATCCAGAGGAAGTATTAATAATGATGCTTTTTACTCAGAAAACGGAGCCATACATAAACAGACCAACCATGCCGGAGGCAGTCTCGGCGGAATGAGCGACGGCTCACGCCTTGTACTAAGGGCAGCCATCAAGCCCACTTCGTCCATCGCCAGAACACAAAAAACAGTAAACACAGCCGGGGAAAATACCGAGATCACAGTCCTGGGAAGGCATGATCCCGTCATTGTCCCCAGGGCAGTTGTTGTAGTGGAGTCCATGACTGCGCTCACCCTGGCCGACCTGCTTCTCAGAAACATGTGTTCAAAGTTAGATCATGTAAAGAAAATCTATCAGCCAGATTTAAAGGTACAGTAAAACAGACAGGAGCCGGCAGATATCTTTTGAATATCCAAAAATGTACGGATCGCAAATACGCCCGGCGGATCGGCTGTCAAAGCCGTGGTCCGTCGGGCATGCCTGTTTCTTCTATTTTTTCTATCACATGAGCCGCTTCATATTACGTGCAGTACTGCGAAAATGCGTCCATTGCTCACAGATTATTTAAAATATTTTACTCCAGATTCAAATATCTTCATATCCTGCTCTCCGTAAATATTGACAGCTACAAAATCACCGCGGCGCTCTGAGTGCGCCATCTTGCCGAGCACGCGTCCGTCCGGGCTGGTGATCCCCTCGATAGCACGGTAAGAACCGTTTATATTCCATTCTTCGTCCATGCTCATGTTTCCCTCCAAGTCACAATACTGTGTTGCAACCTGTCCGTTTGCAAACAGACGGTCAAGCCATTCTTCACTGGCCACAAACCTTCCCTCACCATGAGATGCCGGATTCGTATACACGCCTCCCAGTTCTGCTCCCTGAAGCCATGGAGATTTATTCGTCACGACCTTTGTGTATACCATCTTAGAGATATGACGTCCGATCGTGTTATACGTCAGAGTCGGAGAATCTTCGGTCTGTCCCACGATCTTTCCGTAAGGCACCAGTCCCAGTTTGATCAGCGCCTGGAATCCGTTGCAGATGCCAAGGGCGAGTCCGTCTCTCTCATTTAACAGTTTTTCTACTGCTTCTTTTATCTTTGCATTCTGGAACGCAGTCGCAAAGAACTTTGCAGATCCATCCGGCTCATCTCCTGCACTGAATCCGCCCGGGAACATGATCATCTGCGCCTGGGAAATCGCTTTTTCAAACTCTTCTACTGAGGAACGGATATCCTCTGCGTCAAGATTGCGGAATACTCTGGTCGTCACCTTTGCCCCCGCGCGTTCAAAAGCTTTTGCACTGTCATATTCGCAGTTCGTCCCCGGAAATACCGGTATGAACACCGCAGGCTGTCCGATCTTATGGCTGCAGATATGGATGCCGGATGCATCATACAGCTTCTCCTCTACTGCTTTCTCCGAACTTTCTTCAGATTTTGTGGCAAACACGTTCTCCAAAGTTCCTGTCCACGCGGCCAATGCCTCATCCATGCTGATCTGCACATTCCCATACTCGAATTTGTCCCTGTCAGTCACTTCTCCGATCACCGTATAGCTGATCTGCAGATTTCCGGCCTGCCCTTCTTCCACCTCTGCGATGATATCGCCAAATGCCGGAGCGAACAGGTCTCTGGCATCCATATTGTGTTCGATCTTTACGCCCATATGGTTTCCAAACGCCATCTTGCTCACTGCAGCGATCACACCGTGGCGGTCAAGAGCATATGCGGACACGATCCTGCCCGCCCTTATATCTTCCGTAAACTTCCCATACTGGTCCATGATCTGAGCATATACCGGAAGATCGTATTCATCTCTTTCGATTCTCATCCATACAAGCTTATTTCCCGCCTTCTTAAGCTCCGGCGTAACGATATCCTTCTCCACCGCCATATCCACGGCAAAGGATACCAGTGTGGGAGGGACATCGATATCCTGGAACGTTCCCGACATACTGTCCTTCCCTCCGATGGACGGAAGCCCGAATCCGATCTGTGCGGCATACGCGCCCAGCAGGGCTGCGAAGGGCTGACTCCATCTCTTCGGATCTTCTGTCATGCGCCGGAAGTATTCCTGGAATGTAAACCGGATTTTCCGATGATCGCCGCCCGCGGCAACAATCTTTGCCACAGACTCCACCACCGCATAAACCGCCCCATGATATGGGCTCCAACTGGACAGATAAGGATCGAACCCATAGCTCATCATGGACACGCTGTCCGTTCTGCCTGTCATGACAGGCACCTTCGCTACCATGGCCTGTGTCTCTGTCATCTGATATTTCCCACCATGGGGCATAAACACAGATCCCGCGCCAATGGATCCATCAAACATCTCCACAAGGCCCTTCTGTGAACACACATTCAGATCGCCCAAAGTCTCAAGCCATGCCGCTCTTACATCTCCGACTTCTTTACTGTGAAACAGGCTTCCCTCACGGCCAGGTATCTCTACCTCCACGCTGGTCTCCTGATGCGCTCCGTTGGTATCAAGAAAAGCTCTTGACAGATTTACGATTTCTTTTCCTCGCCAGATAAGGACAAGCCTCGGCTCCTCGGTCACGACCGCAACCTCTGTTGCCTCCAGATTCTCTTCCTTTGCATATGCCATGAACTCTGCCACATTCTTTGGATCTATTACGACTGCCATTCTCTCCTGGGATTCGGAAATTGCGATCTCTGTCCCATCCAACCCGGCATATTTCTTCGGTACTTTGTCCAGCTCTACGCGCAGGCCGTCCGCCAGCTCGCCAATGGCAACCGACACACCGCCGGCGCCAAAATCATTACATTTCTTAATAATACGGCTCACTTCCTCCCGGCGGAAGAGTCTCTGTATCTTACGCTCTGTAGGCGGATTTCCTTTCTGAACTTCCGCTCCGCATGTCTCGATGGACTCCTCAGTGTGGACCTTGGAAGATCCGGTCGCCCCACCGCATCCGTCCCGTCCCGTCCTGCCGCCCAGAAGGATGATGATGTCTCCCGGATCGGAATTTTCCCGGATTACCGCACGTCTCGGAGCCGCTCCAAGGACAGCGCCGATCTCCATGCGCTTTGCAACATAATCCGGGTGATAGATTTCTTTGACAAGCCCGGTTGCCAGACCGATCTGGTTTCCGTAAGAGCTGTAACCATGCGCGGCCTCCCGGACCAGTTTCTTCTGTGGGAGCTTCCCTTTCAGAGTATCCTTTACAGACACGGTCGGATCTGCCGCTCCGGTCACACGCATTGCCTGATAGACATAGGTGCGCCCTGAGAGGGGGTCACGGATCGCACCGCCCAGACAGGTCGCCGCGCCACCAAAAGGCTCAATCTCCGTAGGGTGGTTGTGCGTCTCATTCTTAAAGTTGATCAGCCACTCCTCCTCCACGCCGTCCACTTTGATGGGCACTACAATACTGCATGCATTAATTTCATCAGACTCTTCCTGATCCTGAAGTTTTCCTTCTTTTTTTAATCTGCGCATTGCCATGAGCGCAAGATCCATCAGGCAGACAAATTTATCCTCCCTGCCTGCGAAGATCTCGCTGTGGTCTTTTAAATATTCCCTGTAAGTATCTTCAATAGGTTTTCTATAATCCCCCTCGTCAAAGCTTATCTCCTTGAGCTCGGTAGAAAAAGTCGTGTGACGGCAGTGGTCTGACCAATAAGTATCAAGAACACGGATCTCTGTCATCGTGGGGTCTCTGTGCTCCTCACCCTTATAATAATTCTGGATATGCTGAAAATCTTTAAACGTCATTGCAAGTCCCAGTGAACCGTAGAGTTCCTTAAGCCCTGTCTCCGGCATATCCTTAAAGCCGTCAAAGACTCTGATATCTTCCGGCTCATCAAACACTGTGGCAAGTGTATCCGGTTTCTCCGTCTGCGCCTCTCTTGAATCAACCGGATTGATGCAGTGGCTGCGGATCGCGGCAAACTCTTCATCAGAAATATTTCCTTCGATCACGTAAGTCACAGCGGTCCGGACCACCGGCATCTCATCTTCTTTAATAAAACGTACACACTGTTCCGCTGAATCTGCTCTCTGGTCAAACTGTCCCGGCAGGTATTCTACGGAAAAGCAGCGGTCTCCTTTTTTCATCGGGAATCCGTCCTTGTAAAGCATGTCCACCGGCGGCTCCGCAAACACACCTTTACATGCTTTTTCAAATGTTTCCTCTGAAAGGTTCTCCACATCATACCGGATCAGAACGCGGACTCCGGTCACATCACGGATTCCCAGATAATGACGGATCTCATGTCTTAACGCCTTTGCCGTTACGGCAAATTCCGGTTTCTTCTCAACAAACACACGCTTTACATTACTCATATACAGTCTCCTTTACATCATGCTGTATGCTGCCCTGTACACAGAGCATCTGCTGATAGTCTCTTTCTGTATCGTACCATAATCCACATCATTAGTACAATTAATATAATTAAACATTTTAATAAGTAAAACTAATCATTTTTCTTTTTCTTTGAAAAACGGCCGGGAATCAAACTGAAAACGAGAAGAATCCCAAGTAATCCCAGGAAAATCCCTCCGATCCTGATGACAAAGTCATAGAACAGACCTTCCGGCAGCATGCGTATCATATAGTCTGTCGCCGGATCAAAAATCCACAGGTCGTTATCAAAAAAGATATGATGGAACTTCACAAACACTGCATTAAAATCAATGACTGCCGCAATGCCGATAAAGGCTGCCGCCGCGGCAGATATCCCGAGCGCTGCCTGATAAGACCTGGTAATGACCCTTTTGATGTCGGCCCGGGACGCAAGAAGAAAAACCAGACACAGTACCGCCGCGATACACGCGCCGGTCCGGATATTCATGCCTCCGATAAACAGGTCTCTGACTTCTCCCATATGGAAACGATCCTGCTCATTAAAAAAATCCTGCTCTTTCCCCTCCACGGTAGTCACCACAGACAGCGTTTCCCTGTCCCCTCTTAAGTATGCCATCATCTCATGGGTCACGTACATGGCATCTTCCATGGTCATGTCAAGTTCTGACAGAACGTCATATTTTTCGTATTCTTTTTGATAGATGCCGAAATCAGAATACATGGCAATCTCGAAACTTGTGATCAGGACTGCCGCTATGACAGAAAAAGCAAGAATTGCTCCCGCCAGCCACTGTATTTTGAGTATGGCGGTATTTTTCTCAACAGTTTTTTCCATAATCATATGATCCTTTCAACAGCAATATTGTTTTTTTCTTTTATATAGCTTATAATACAACCAATATTTATTAGGAGGTCTAATATGATCGATATAAACTATGAGCTGTATAAAGTCTTCTATCATGTGGCTTCGACTTTAAATTTTTCAGAGGCTTCAAAGCGTCTCTTTATCTCTCAGTCCGCTGTCAGCCAGTCCATCAAAACGCTGGAACGCAAACTGAACCAGACACTTTTTATAAGGAGTACAAAGAAAGTGCAGCTCACCCCGGAAGGCGAGATCCTCATGCGCCATATTGAGCCTGCAATGAATCTGATCCAGAAAGGGGAGACCCAGCTTCTTGACGCGGCCTCTACCGGTGGCCAGATCCGCATCGGAGCCAGCGATACTATATGCCGCTACTTCCTGATCCCTTATCTGGAACGTTTTCACAAGGCTTTCCCCGGGGCCCACATCAAAGTCATCAACCAGACTTCCATGAAATGTGCGGAACTTCTGCAAAATGGGTTGGTGGATCTGACCGTGGTCAACTATCCCAACAACCACCTTGGAACAGCCGCCTCTGTCATACGGATCAAAAAATTCCGTGACATATTTATCGCAGGGAACACGTTCTCTGACCTGAAAGGTCAGACACTGTCCTTTGCGCAGCTCCTGCGCTACCCTATTCTGATGCTGGATAAAAACAGCACAACGAATGAATTCCTCCATCAGGTATTCCAGCAGCACCAACTGGATCTTGTACCGGAAATCGAGCTGACGAGCAACGACCTCCTGATCGATCTGGCACGGATTGGCCTGGGCATCGCGTTTATCCCGGACTACTGTATCTCTGACACATCAAAAGATATATTTAAACTCCAGACTAAGGAAGAGCTTCCCGAGCGGGAACTTGCCATTGCTTACAACGAACATCTTCCCCTGTCAAAAGCTTCAATGGAATTCCTGAGCTATTTCCAGAACTCCTCCAGATAACCGGACAGACTGTCCGCGCTGCAGGTACGGATGCCTTGCCATTCCCTGGGAAAAGTTTCACGGTACTGCCTCTGCTGGAAGCGTTCATCCAGCAGGAGGATCATTCCTCTGTCCTTCTCCGTCCGGATGACCCGGCCGGCAGACTGGAGCACTTTATTCATACCCGGATAGAGATATGCATAATCAAATCCCGGCATTCCATGCTCTTCAAAATATTTCTTCACGATCTCTCTGTCATTGCATACCTGGGGAAGCCCTGTTCCCACAATGACCGCCCCGATCAGCCTGTCCTCTGTCAGATCGATTCCTTCCGAGAAGATGCCTCCCATGACGCAGAATCCCACCAGGCTTTCTCTCCTCTCTTCCTCAAACAAAGAGAGAAACTCTTCCCGCTCACTCTCGCTCATATTCTGTGACTGGATAACAGATGCGACCTCTTCCGCCTGCTCCTGAAAACAGTCATACACCTCCTGCATCACTTTATATGAGGGAAAAAACGCCATATAATTTCCCTTTTTTCCCTCTGCCGCGCTGACAATGTATCTGGCGATCCGCTCATACATATGAGCGCTTCGCATCGTATATCTGGTGCTCACATCTGTTCCCATCAGCAGAAGACGGTTTTCCCTTGCAAAAGACGTTTCCGCATAGATGGCATAATCATCGGTTTCAACGGAAAGAAGCTTCTTATAATAATGGATCGGCAGCAGCGTCGCAGAAAAGAACACGACTGACACTCCATATTCCAGATAGGACTGAAGATTCACAGCCGGATTTACGCAGAAAAGTTTTACCATAAATCGCCCGTCCTTTTCCAGCTCACAGTAGACCACATAGTTTTGATCCATGATATCATGGATATTCACAAAAGAACGTGTCTGAAAATACAGATTCATCACTTGTTCCCGTTTGTCATCGTCGGGCGGTCTCTCCAAAAATTTTTCCATCTCTGTCAGAAGGTTCATAAGTTTTAAAGCAATATGGGAGACACTGTCCAATATCATGTAATCTTCACACTCACGTTTCAACGCCAAAAACAGTTTGTTCACGTCCTCCAGCTTTCTTGCCAGTGCAGGGGAGTCTGCCCGGACCGCTCGTTTTACTTCCAGAAAATCCTCTTTATACAGACTGGCACTGTACATTTCTCTCCCCCGCTCCACCAGATTATGCGCTTCGTCGATCAGAAAGATATAGTCACTGCTGCCTCCCTCTGAGAAAAACCGTTTCAGATGCGCAGTCGGGTCAAATACATAATTGTAGTCACAGATCACTGCATCCACCCATGTAGAAATGTCAAGAGACAGCTCAAAGGGGCAGACTTTGTATTTATGCGCCTGCTCTTCGACTGCGCTGCGGCTGATCTCGTTCCCGCCGGCGATCATGTCAAATACCGCATCGTTTACCCGGTCGTAATGCCCTTTTGCATAAGGGCAGGCATCCGGATTGCAGACCGCCTCCTCACAGAAACAGATTTTTTCCTTCGCCGTGAGAGTTATGACTTTCATGCGGAGTCCCTGATCCTGAAGTGTGCGGAATGCCTGTTCTGCCACAGTCCGGGTGATGGTCTTTGCAGTCAGGTAAAAAATCTTCTCAGCCAGCCCTTCTCCTATGGCTTTGACAGCGGGAAATACCGTGGATATAGTTTTCCCTACTCCGGTCGGCGCCTGTATGAACAGCTTCTTCTTTCTCAGGATCGTCCGGTAAACCGCTGCAGCCACATCCCTCTGCCCGGCACGGTAAGCGAAAGGAAATTCCAGACCCTGGATGGAACTGTCCCGCTTTTTCTTCCACTCAATCTGAAACCTCGCCCATTTTTCATATTGTCTGATCAGATCCTCAAACCACTCTTTCAGTTCCTGCCTTGTATATACTTCTGTAAATCTTCGGAGGTCTTCGGTATCCAGATTGCAATATGTCATTTGAACGCCCATTCTGTCAATCTCATGCTGTTCCGCATAGATATAGGCATAACACTTTGCCTGAGCCAGATGAACATTCACCGGCCGCTCGATGTGGGTAAGTTCCCTGAGAACTCCCTTGATCTCATCCACGACCGCATCCGGTTCTCCGTCAGGATTTTTCCCGCTTCCTTCTTTGCCTTTATGCTCTTTTATAATAATTCCGTCCGCCCGTCCCTCGATCTGAATTTGGAACTCGCCGCAGGGGATCAGCATCTTCATGCTGACCTCTGCATGATATTCGGGACCCATGCTCCTCTGGATCTTGCGGTGCACTCTTCCTCCCATGAGCATGGCGTCCTTATCCAGTACGCCGGCACTTCTATTGTCGATATCGCCTTCCCGAAGGATGAATTCCACCAGACTGCGGACGGATATCCTGACAGTCTTCATTTCCTCTTCCAACTGTATACTTCCGCCTTTTCACAATGATGCTTCTATCATAATCTTATTTCGCGCTCAATGCAAGACCAGGGCAGGGACGACCAGAAGCATTGATATTTAAAATACGCAGAAGCCTTATGCTCATTGGAACATTTCCGGCATGCCTTCTCTGTATCGCAGCGGCAGATGATTCTGCTGGCATTTAGGATTTTCTCTCTCTTTGATCGTGATGGATTCAAAAAAAACTTTCCAGAGCCGTTCATATTTCAGTTCCTTTTCAGAAATCATACCGGCAGCCTTCCGGTTCAGCGCCTCACCCCACACAAGCCTCCATTGCTCTCTTGCCCCATGGACAAGAAAGACCTGGTGCGTTTTATCATATATCATCCAGTTTTCAATCGGAAAGCGGTCTGTAAAATGATCGGCGACACAGGTCAGAATCTGTGCTTTCGGCGTGATCTCAGAAAAAAGTATCCCATTCTCCAGCTCCCGAAACCGGATAAACTCTTCATACATATGCGCTTCATTCGATACGCTCCTGCTCAGCGCAAACACTTTTGCCACGTCCGGATTTCCCAGGTGATCCATGATCTTCCGGCTGTCTTTTATATTTCTTGATTCCTGCATCGCCCGGAAGACGACTGTTCCCTTTGCCCCGTCATCAGACAACAGGGCGTGGTAGATGTCCCAGTATGCATTGCAGCCCAGATACCGCTTTATCATCCGCTCCAGCCGTACTGCCTTCTGTTCGCACTCCACCACAGTCCGATATTCGCAGAAGAGCTGCTGCTGCGTTTTCCCCCGGACTTCAATGCCGGCGTCCCCGTCTCTGCATTCTTTCCACGCATCATGGAGCGCGGAATACAGTCCTGTTATGGTATCCGTACATATATAGATCTGCCTCACTTCACATTCACCCCGCTTAAATTCATATCATCAAACAGAGTCATCTGCCTGAACGTCATCCCATCCGAGCCCTCCGGCAGCCTTTCTTTTGTGTTCAGCAGGTTTCTTGTAATGTAATCTTTATCTATCCGCACAGGATGCATCATCTTTCCGCCGCAAGTGATAAAATACAGCGCCCTTTTCAGTACCACGCCCATTTTTTTCAGGTCTTCAAACCCAATGCTGCCCATACGCCGCGCCTTTACGATACGGCCCGCCGACTTATAGCCAATCCCCGGCACACGGAGAAGAGTGTGATAGTCCGCCCGGTTGATCTCTACCGGAAAGGTCTCCAGATGCTTCAGCGCCCAGCAACATTTCGGGTCCAGCAGCACATTAAAATTCGGGTTATCCTCATCCAGAAGCTCATCCGCTTCAAAATGATAGAAGCGCAGCAGCCAGTCCGCCTGATAAAGCCTGTGTTCCCTTAAAAGCGGCGGTCCCTGTTCCCTGATGGCAGGCAGCGCCTTGTCTTCATTGACAGGGACAAACGCCGAAAAAAATACGCGCTTTAAATCGAACTTTTTGTACAGCGATTCTGTCACCCGGAGAATCTGGTAATCCGTCTCCGGGGTTGCTCCTATGATCATCTGAGTACTCTGACCTGCCGGAACAAACCGGGGAGCGCTGCGGTACAGTGTGATCTCCTGACGATTCTCCTTCATCTTTTCCTGAACAAACCGCATTGGTTCAAGGATATTCTTTCTGGACTTGTGGGGCGCCAGAAGACGCAGGCTTTCTGCTGTGGGAAGCTCCATGTTCACGCTCATCCTGTCAGCCAGATATCCCGTCAGCCGGATCAGTCTCTGGTCCGCTCCCGGGATGGCCTTCACATGAATATAACCCTGGAAATTGCATACATGCCTCAGCCTGTACAAAGTGGCGTAGATGAGCTCCATCGTGTAATCCGGGCTCTTCAGCACACCGGAACTTAAGAAGAGCCCCTCAATATAATTTCTCCTGTAAAACTCCATCGTCAAAGTACACACCTCTTCCGGCGTAAATGACGTCCTTACCACGTCATTTGAGGCACGGTTGATGCAGTATTTGCAGTCATAGATACACTCATTCGTAAACAATATCTTAAGAAGGGAAATACATCTGCCGTCCGCCGAAAAGCTGTGACATATTCCGGCTTTTAAGCAGTTTCCCATGCCGGTTCCGTCGCCCTGCCGTTCCACGCCGCTTGAAGTACAGGAAACATCATACTTCGCCGCATCAGATAAAATATTGAGTTTTTCATAAAGGGAAATTTCTTTCTGTATCCTGTCCCGCATTAAAAAACCTCTTTTCAACATTCGAACATATGTTCTTTTTCTATATAATAGCACATATGTTCGAACAATTCAAGAGGTAAATTCTATCCGCTTTTAATACTCCGCTGTCCTGCGTAAGCGCCCCCTATCCTCCCGGGAGCATCCTCAGATATCTTCCCGGACACCTGCGTTTAATCCCGCCAGATATCCTGTGCCCCACGCGATCTGCAGATTGTATCCTCCGGTCACTGCATCCAGATCGAGCACTTCTCCGGCAAAATAGAGGCCTTTTACCAGCTTTGACTCCATGGTCCCTGGATCGATCTCTTTTACAGACACGCCGCCTTTTGTGATGATCGCTTCATTATACCCCCGCAGGCTGGTGAGGGTCATATTAAAGTTTTTGATGAGGTGTACAAAATGCTTCCGTTCTTCTTTTGTGATCTCGTTTACTTTCTTTTCTTCCGGGATACCGGACAGTTCAACCATCACTGGCTTCAATTTTGCGGGGAAGAGGCTGTCAACCGCGTTTTTAAACTGGCGGTTATGGCTGGCTTCGAATTCTCTCAACACTCTCTTATCAAGCTGCTCTTCCGTAAGAGCAGGCTTCAGGTCAATATGGAGCGTCAGCTCCTGTTCTTTCAGGCGTTTCCCTGCAATACTGCTGGCGCTTAAAATAACAGGGCCTGTCACGCCATAATGAGTAAAGAGCATTTCCCCAAATTCTTCATACAGATTCTTCTTTCCGGCAGTGATCCGTATTTTAATGTTTCTCAGGGATAAGCCCATTAATTCTTTTGCATACCACTCTTTCACTTCCATTGGCACCAGAGAAGGAGAAAGGTCTGTCACTGTATGCCCGCACGCCCGGGCGAACCGGTAACCGTCTCCGGTGGAACCTGTGGAGGGATAAGAAATCCCGCCTGTTGCTATGACCACTGCATCCGCATACAGTTTTTTACCGGATGAGAGAAGGACTCCTTTTGCGCTTCCTTCTTCAGTGAGTATTTCCTTTACTTCTGACTTAAGGCTTACCTCCGCCCCGAGCCGTTTCATTTCCTGTTCCAGCGCCCGGATCACATCGGAAGAATGGTCAGATTCCGGGAAGACTCTTCCACCTCTCTCGACTTTGGTCTTCACTCCCAGTTCTTCAAAAAAGTCTACGACCTGGTCATTTGTCAGACTGTAAAAGCTGCTGTACAGGAATTTGGGATTACTGACAACTGCGGAAAAGAGATCTTCAATATCCCCAGAGTTTGTAATATTGCACCGTCCTTTCCCTGTGATAAACAGCTTCTTTCCCAGCTTTTCATTTTTTTCAATGAGAAGGACCTCTCCGCCGTTTCTCGCTGCCGTGACTGCTGCCATCATTCCTGCTGCGCCTCCGCCGACTACAAGAACCTTATGCATCTTTATGTCCTTCCTTTCCGTTTTCCTGTGACCCGGCAGATTCTGTGGCCGCTTCTGTACGCTTTACGGAAAACGACCTGCTCACGGGATTCAGTTCGTCTCCGCTGTACACCTGATATTCTCCCCATATCTCCTCAAGTGTTTCCAGCGTTGAAACGACTTCTTTTTGTTTCTTCATGCACAGCGCAACGACCAGCGCATTGATCACGCTTAAAGGCGCCACAAGGGAATCCACGATAGACGCCATGTCACTGCGCGCGATCAGATTGCAGGAAGAATACAGATTCATGGGGGAGTGTATGCTGTCCGTGAGAGTGATCACTTTTGCTTTCCGGTTGCTGGCGAACTCCAAAGCCTTCAGTGTGCGCATAGAATATCGGGGAAAACTGATCCCTATGATCACATCCTTTTCATCAATGCGTATTAATTGTTCAAATATTTCACTGGAACTGTTCGTGTCTACAGTCGTAACATTCTCACAGATCAGATTCAGGTAAAATCCGAAAAATGCCGCCAGCGGAGCGCAACTCCTGATTCCGATGACATATATCCGCTTTGCGCCAAGGATGGTATCAATGGCAAGATTAAAAGCTTTATCATCGATCACCGCAAGAGTCTGTTTGATTTTCTCTATATCTGAGTGAAGGACCGTCTCCAAAATCTCACTCTGGCTGATCCTGCCATATGTGACCTCCATCCGCTGGATCGAATTGAGCTTGTTCCTTACCAATTCTTCCAGCGCCTTCTGAAAGTCCGGATATCCTTTATAGCCAAGCTGGATCGCAAAACGCACTACCGTGGACTCACTGACACCCACGGTCTCGCCCAGCTTTGCCGCGGTAAGGAACACTGCCTTGTCATAATTCGCGCACACATAGTCTGCCAGCCTGCGCTGTCCCTTGCTCATCTTCGCATATTTCCCCTCGATTCTGAGGAGCAGTTCGTTTGTCGTATTTTCTGTTATTTCCATTATATTCTTTCCTTATTTTTTCTTACTCTGTTTTTCACAAGCCTCGTCCACGTCTGTCTCCCGTCAGGAAAACTTTAGATGGACCTGGTATATTCTTTGAGCCACTGCTTCTCTTCCTCATTCAGATAAGGAGATACGGTTTCATAGACTCTTTTGTGGTAAACATTGAGCATCTTTCTTTCCTCTTCTGTCATCTCCTCCGGAAGCAGAGCATCAAGATCGATCGGAACAAACGTCAGCGGTTCAAAACGCATGAACTGTCCATATCCGTTTTTCTCATCCTCGCGCACCAGAAGCTCATTCTCAAGACGGATACCATAGGCGCCTTCGATATATAAGCCCGGTTCATCCGTGATCACCATGTTTTTTTCCAGTACCGGCGCCGGCGTCTTTCCTTCTTTCCAACGGAAATTAACAGGCGGCTCATGGACATTGAGAAGATACCCCACCCCATGTCCTGTGCCATGATTAAAGTTTACCCTCTTTTTCCAGAAGACCTCTCTTGCAATACAGTCCAGGTTCGCTCCGCTGCACCCATAAAGGAATACTGTGTTCATCAGACGCAGCATTGCCCGGGCAACAAGGGTAAAATCCTCCTTTTCCTTTTGGGAGACTTCTCCCAGCGCCACTGTCCGCGTAATATCTGTCGATCCTTCCAGATAATGCCCCCCGGTATCTGTCAGCAGCAGCTTTCCTTCTGTCAGAGATGCGTTTGTCTCCCCTGTCGCACTGTAATGGACGATCGCGCCGTGTTCTGCAAATGCGCTGATGGGTTCAAAGCTTGCCCCCAGATATCCCCCCTGCTCCTTGCGGAAGGACTCCAGCTTCTCAGCGGCGGATATCTCTGTGATCTCCTGCTTTCCGATATTCTTTTTCAGCCAGTACATGAATCTGGTATGTGCTGCCGCGTCTTTTAAATGTGCTTTCCTGATATTTGCAGCCTCAATATCATTTTTAATACATTTCATCAGAATCTCCGGATTTTCCGATTCTTTGATCCTGACATTTTCAGGAAGCCTTCTGTACAGCGCGTAGCTTACCCGCTCCGCGTCAAGCAGGACACAGGATGATGCAGGAATCGCTGACACGGCTTCCTCTATTTCATCATAAGGGCGGAGTATGATGCCGTTCCCCGCAAGGTCAGCCCGCATCTTCGAAGAAAACTTCTTCGCATCCGCATAGAGTTCTCCACGATCCATATATAAAATAAGATAGCTGAGGACTAACGGACAGTATGCCACGTCATTTCCCCTGATGTTGAGCAGCCAGGCTATATCGTCCAGGCTCGTCAGCAGATGGACATCCGCGCCCTGCTCCTGCATCTTTTCCCGCACACGCATCAGCTTGGATGCCGCACTCTCCCCGGCATATTTTTCTTCAAGGGCAAACGCTTTTTCTCTCGGAAGTTCCGGTCTGTCCTTCCATATACTGCCTATAAGGTCATGCTGATAACTTACTGTCCCGCTTTTTCGCGCCGCAGCAGCCTCATACCCCTTTCCTTCTCCGATCCCCACTGTCCTTCCGTCAAATCCGATCACGCCCTCCACCGGGAGCTCCTTTTCCAGAAATGTTTCGATCGCGACGCAGTCCGGTTCACCCATCTTGCAGAGGGTGATGCCGCTTCCGTCCAATTCTTTCTCCGCCTGTATAAAGTATCTGCCGTCTGTCCATAGGCAGGCTTTATCTCGTGTAAACACGGCAGTGCCCGCAGATCCGGTGAATCCGGTCATATACTGCCGGGCCTTAAAATGCTCTCCCACGTATTCACTTTGATGGTAATCCGAAGAAGGGACGATCCAAATATCAATTCCCTCCCGCTCCATCTCCCCGCGAAGGGCAGCAATCCTGTCAGAAATTTTCATCAGGAAAACCTCCTGTCATTGAAATAAGTCACAGCAAATCACCCCGAATCTTCGGAGTGTATTTTACAGCCTACTCTATCATAACACTAAAATCATCCGATGTACAAATAAAAAGCAGTGACCGGATCTTTTTCCGTTTGCAGATTTTACTCACAAATAAAACAATATCACAAAAATAATAATGATAATTTTTTTCTTTTATGATAAAATGGAAAACAATGGAAAAGCAGGACTGCAGACCATATCCTTATCGAATAGAGATTCACAGTGCGAGGAGCGCACTTTGCAGATACCGCTGTTCCAAATCAAAGAAAGGATAAAAAATATGAAAAAAACACAAAAGCACAAACTGACGGCTCTATTGCTCAGCATCTGCCTGACTCTTCCGCTGTTTTCCATGACAGTCTCCGCGGCTTCCGGCACAGAAGCGATAGAGTATATGAAAGTAAGCGGTACTGCTGTTGACAGCGGAATTTATGCAATCGTTTCATCCACTGCCGCTGATGGCGAAAAACTGCGAATCCTTCACCACACCAAAAACTCAACCAGCGTGGACCGCTGTGTGGTGAAAACCGCTGGTGAAACTCTTACTCCTGTGGACTGCACTGTACATCCGGGTACCAACGCACATTCCTGGGTCATCTCTGCCTCGGAAAACGGATATACCATTCAGATCAACAGGAACAATGGCAGATATATCAATATTGATGCAAACGGGATCACTGCAAAAACCGCCAGTCCCCAGTATTTTCAGATCCAAAAGAATGGTGACGGATATACCATCAGCCGGGACATCAACGGTCAAAAATATTATCTGACCTACGATCATGAGAATGGCTGGACCAGCAGTACGACAGCTTATAAAATCTACCTTTACAAAAAGCCAGTATACGCAAAGATAAGCAACAGGAACGTAGATGACGGATTTTACTCTATCGTTTCTTCCACCGCTGCTGACGGAGAAAAACTGCGTATCCTTCACCATACAAGAGACTCCGTTACAGTAGACCGCTGTCAAGTGAAAACTGACGGCCGCACACCCGCTGATACTCTCGCTCCTGAGGACTGCGTCGTGCAGCCCGGTACCAGCGCGCATCACTGGCTCATCTCCGCTTCAAGCAATGGTTATTCCATCCAGATCAACAGGAATAACGGCAGGTATCTCAACATTAATACAGACGGGCTCACTGCACAAACTGGCAGTCCTCAGTATTTTCAGATCCAACAGAGCGGTGACGGATATACCATCAGCCGGAATATCAGCGGTACAAGTTATTATCTGACTTACGATAACCAAAACGGCTGGACCAGCAGTACGACCCCCTATAAAGTGTACCTTTATAAAAAATCTGCAGATCAGACTCAGATCGCTTCCGGCACTCCGGGAACAGGTACCACTCAGGGACAGCCATTCCCATCCGGAACCGGCGGCAGCGCTAATTTCCGTATCCCCTCGCTGATCACCCTTGACAACGGCAATCTGGCGGCAGCCATTGACGCCCGCTGGAACCACACTGGCGACGCCTGCTCCCTGGACACCATCTTTTCCATCTCCGAGGATAACGGCGCGACCTGGAAATACAGCTTCCCCAACTACTTTAACGACAGTGTCAATGCCAAGGAGAATTATGGGACCGCTTTCATCGATCCTGCCATGGTTCAGGGCAGCGACGGCACGCTTTATTTGTTGGTAGATCTGTTCCCGGGAGGCGTAGGTCTTAATACCTCTCCTATGCGCCCCGGTAAAACTTCCGGTTACAAAATGATCGATGGCACAGACCGGCTGGTACTTTATAATACCCCGAAGACCAATGAGCAGAACAACGATAATTATACCCACTATATAGGCGATTTCAGTGATGGGTTTGCTCCTGTCATCTCTGTCAGCGGCACGACAGAGTATTATGTAGATGACCACTACTATCTGTATAACTCAAACAGACAGCCCATTTACTGCCAGCAACTGGGCAGTTCCGACTATGTGCAGCAGAATGTATTTTACTATAATGCCGACCTTCATGTCCGCAACGCATGCTATCTGTGGCTGATCACATCCAATGACGGCGGGGAGACCTGGTCCGCTCCTTCCATTTTAAATGGTCAGGTACGAGACCGCAGCAATCCCGATGAGTTTTATGGCGTGGGGCCTGGCGCCGGGCTCTGCCTGGAGGACGGTACTATCGTGTTCCCCTGCTACACCTTTACCAACAATAAGGGAAACAACCATAATCAGATTGCAAGCTTTATCTACTCCACGGACAATGGAAAAACATGGACACGTTCCGATGATTCCACTACGAACACATGGTCCAGTGAGAGCTGTCTGGTACAAATTGACGAGACTACCATCCGCCACTTTTACAGGGATGGCAACACGGTTCTGCGCTACACTGACCATACGTGGGACAGTACAGCCAACAAATGGGTGGCAGGAAAGCCTGTGGAAACTCAAGCCTCCAAGACAAGCAACAATCAGATATCTGCGATCCGTTACTCCGGGACCATTGACGGAAAGACCGCCATCATGGTATCCACCGCTGCCGGGAACGGCTCTAGTCGTACTAATGGCAAGATATACACGTTCCTGCTTGAAGATGACAAGAGCATGACGCTGGCTTATACCTACCAGGTCACCAGCAACGGCGCTCATTACGGTTACTCCAGCCTGACGGAACAGGCGGACGGATCGATTGGTCTGCTGTATGAAAACAGTGGAAGCAGCGCACATTATGTCAACATACCGATCACTTCTCTTGCCCCAGGCGCTGTTGTGGACAGGAGCACTCACAGTTAAACCATGATTTCCAGAACTGACGATGGCTCTAAAAAGCGCCGCGCCCGGATCATACCGGGCGCGGCGCAATCTTTTTTATAAAAAATTTTTATTAAATAAGAAGGAAAAACGAGAGCAAAGTGACATGGCCAGCAGCTACACCGGATATGCACCGTTCTCTGTGTCTGCCACAGCGGCATCCACCTTTGTCTGCTGTGCCTGTCTGTATTTGAAGAAATCCACAGCTACCTGCGGGAACAGTGCGTATGTCAGCACATCCTCATCCTGCTGGATCCACTGCTCGCACTCTTTGCGGAGCGTATCCAGCTCGTTCGGGATCAGATCCGCCGGACGGCAGGTAATGATCTCTGCATCCTCGCCCAGGATCTTCTTCTGCACTTCAGGATCCACCGGCTTCACGGTAGCGCCGTATCTGCCTGCAAGGATGTCTTTTGTCTCTTTTGTCGCCATTTTATAACGTTCGCTCATCAGCACGTTGAACACAGCCTGTGTCCCGACGATCTGAGAGGATGGGGTGACAAGCGGCGGCTCGCCCAGATCCTTGCGCACGCGCGGAACTTCCTCGAGCACTTCGTAAAATTTGTCTTCCGCGCCCTGCTCCTTGAGCTGGGAAGTCAGGTTGGAAAGCATGCCGCCCGGTACCTGATAGAGAAGCGTCTTAATATTCACGCCCAGGTTCTTCGGGTTCAGCAGTCCGCTTTCAAGCGCATCATCCCTGATCGGGCGGAAATAATCCGCGATCTCAGAGAGGAGTTTCTGATCCAGTCCTGTGTCATAGGGCGTACCCTTAAATGTCTCTACCATGACCTCTGTGGCCGGCTGGGATGTTCCCAGTGCGAATGGAGAGATTGCGGTATCGATGATATCCGCGCCTGCTTCAACAGCTTTCAGGTATGTCATGGAAGCCACGCCTGATGTATAGTGTGTATGCATCTCGATCGGAATGTCTACTGCTTCTTTCAGGGCAGTTACAAGCTCTGTTGCCTGATATGGGCAGAGAAGACCTGCCATATCTTTCACGCAGATAGAGTTTGCCCCCATATCTTCGATTCTCTTGGCAAGATCTACCCAATAGTCCAATGTATAGGCGTCGCCCAGTGTATAGGACATTGCCACCTGTGCATGTGCCCTCTCCTTATTCGCTGCCGTGACCGCTGTCTGAAGATTGCGGATATCATTCAGACAGTCAAAGATGCGGATGATATCAATACCGTTTGCCGCGGATTTCTGTACGAAATACTCAACCACATCATCTGCGTACGGACGGTATCCGAGAATATTCTGACCGCGGAAAAGCATCTGAAGCTTTGTATTTTTAAAGCCGTCACGGAATTTCCTGAGTCTCTCCCACGGATCTTCTTTGAGAAAACGCAGGGAAGCATCAAATGTAGCGCCGCCCCAGCACTCTACTGCATGATATCCTGCTTTGTCCATCTTGTCGATGATCGGGAGCATCTGCTCCGTTGTCATTCTGGTCGCGATCAGTGACTGGTGTGCGTCACGCAGGATCGTTTCTGTAATCTTAACTGGTTTCTTTTCCATTTCTGCCATTTCTTTGTCCTCCAAATCTATTACTTAACGCCAAAGATCGCCATAAATGTCCCGGCAACGACCGCGGTTCCGATAACGCCTGCAACGTTCGGGCCCATCGCGTGCATCAGCAGGAAGTTGGTCGGATCCGCTTCAGCACCGACCTTCTGCGAAACCCGCGCCGCCATAGGAACAGCGGACACGCCTGCTGAACCGATCAATGGGTTTACCTTTCCGCCTGTTGCCCAGCACATAAGTTTTCCGAAAAGGACGCCGGCAGCGGTTCCGAATGCAAATGCGATCAGACCGAGGAACACGATCTTAAGAGTATCCCAGTTCAGGAAAGCCTCCGCACTGGTTGTTGCGCCTACAGATGTGCCGAGCAGGATGACTACGATATACATGAGCACATTTGCCGCCGTATCTGTGAGCTGCCGTACAACGCCGGACTCTTTGAACAGGTTGCCAAGCATGAGCATACCCACAAGCGGAGCTGTCGTGGGCAGGATCACGCACACAACGATCGTGATGATGATCGGGAACAGGATCCTCTCAAGCTTTGATACCGGCCGGAGCTGTTCCATTTTGATCTTGCGCTCTTTCTCCGTTGTCAGAAGTTTCATGATCGGCGGCTGGATGATCGGCACCAGCGACATGTAAGAATATGCCGCCACCGCGATGGGTCCGAGGATCGCCGTCTGTTCCAGCTTTCCTGCAAGGAAGATGGAAGTCGGTCCATCAGCGCCGCCGATAATAGAGATGGCTGCTGCCGCCTTATCCGAGAATCCCATTGCCATAGCGCCCAGATACGCTGCAAAAATACCAAACTGCGCCGCAGCTCCCAAGAGGAAACTCTTCGGGTTTGCGATCAGCGGCCCGAAATCCGTCATGGCGCCGACTCCGAGGAAGATCAGGGACGGAAGGATGGACCATTCATCCAACAGATAGAAATAATACAGAAGTCCTCCTGTCCCATTTGACGCTTCTTCGGGGCTGATCATAATATCCGGATAGATATTGACCAGCAGCATGCCAAAGGCGATCGGGACAAGCAGCAGCGGCTCAAAACCGCGCCTGATCGCCAGATAGAGGAAGATGCAGGCAATACCGATCATGATCAGGTTCCCCACCGTAAGGTTCATGAATGCGGTCTGCTCTACCAAGTTCCCCAGTGTATTCATAATATATTCCATTTGTCAAACCTCCTGGTGAGTAACTAGTTTAACGTAGCGAGTACTGCTCCTGCCTCAACGGCGTCGCCTACCGCCACATCAATGCTGGCAATAGTTCCCGCTTCCGGGGCAACGACCGGAATCTCCATTTTCATGGCTTCGATGATAATGACTGCATCTCCCGCCTGCACACTCTGTCCGACTGTGGTAGGGATTTGATATACCTTGCCGGCCGCGCCTGCCTTTACTTGGATCTTTCCTGCGCCCACTGCTTTCGGTGCTGCCGCCGGTATGGGGGCCGCTGCCGGTGCGGGGGCTGACGCCGGTGCTGCCGGAGCCACTCCTACGCCCTTCTCCTCCACTGTCACATCATATACATTTCCGTTTACTGTAATTGTATAATTTTTCATTTTCGAATCCTCCTCATCACTAATTCCATTTATTTGATTTTCTTCTCTTGATCGATCTTACAATAAATCCATCCGGGGAAGTCCCTTCAGAAGCCGCGACTGCAGCCGCGATCACCGCCGCCAGTTCCGTATCGCCAGACAGGTCAGCCTCCGCCGCCGGAATCGGCGCGGGCGCTGTCACCGCCCCTCCATCTGAAGGATCTGTCTCCGGGCTCTTCCGGAAGCTCTTCTCCAGAACCGGGATGAACTTCAAAAGCCATATGATAAATGAAAGGAAGATCAATACGACGAATGTAGTTCCCATACCAAGAACTGTGTTCAGCCCTGCTTTCTGAAGGATCTCGCCTATCGCATAATCTGCGTTCACCGTAAGGCTCTCCATATTCATCTTTTTATCAAAAGCAATTGTGATCGTTCCAGTTCTGTCCGCAAAATTCACTTCTGCTGTCAGAGCAGGTCCGTCATTTGTGACCGCCATCGTATAGTCTCCCCGGTCAACAAACGCACCGCACTCTTCCACGCCTGCATTCCATGCATTGAGCATGGCAAGGAAGTTTTCACCCGTGACCGGGATCCCGATATTGAGCAGAGTCAGATCGAGCTGCAATTCTGACATATCCCCAAATCCTGCCATATCTTCTTCTGACATCATGCTGAAGTTCTGGAGGATAAAGTCAGCATATTGTTCCATCTGTACCTGATCATATTGTGTCGTGTCGGACTTGCTGCATCCTGTGGCCAATCCAAGAACAAGGATGAGGACAAGTCCTAATAAACTGATTTTTTTCTTCACTTCGCCTCACCTCACTAAACCGTTCCGTGTTTTTTGTCCGGACGGTCCTCTCTCTTTGTGAACAGCATCTCAAATGCGCCGATCACATATTTCCTTGTGTCAGCGGGTTCGATGATAGCATCCACATATCCTCTCCTTGCCGCTGCCTTCGGGCTGGACTGCAGTTCTTTATACTCTGCCGCCTTTGCCTTCTGAGTGCCGGCATCCGCATCAGCATACATGATCTTTGCAGCCAGGTCCGCATCCATCATGCCGATCTCAGCCCCCGGCCACGCGTAGACCATATCAGCTCCGACCGACTTACTGTTCATTGCAACATAGGCGCTTCCGTACGCCTTGCCGATGATCACATTCACCTTCGGAACGGTTGCGTTCGCGAATGTGTAAGTCAGTCTTGCGACTGCCCTTGCCATGTTCTTTTCAGACTCAACTGTAGCCGCAAAGCCCGCAACATTTGTCAGAGTGAGTACAGGAACGGAAAATGCATCACAGAAATTCACGAAATCAATTGCTTTTTTGCATCCGTCCACTGTGAGCGCACATTCACAGGACGCTTCCACGCTGCCGTCCGCACCATAGATTTTTGTGCGGTTAGCCACAGCTCCCACAGTCATACCGTTAAGGCGGATGAATCCGGTCACCATCTCCCTGGCATAATCTTTTTTCATCTCAAAAAAGAGCTGATCATCCGCGATCTGTGACAGAACGATGGCAGTGTCCTCCGCAGCATTCGCGATATCTGCACATACACGGTTCAGATCATCTGTACACTCTTCATAGGAAAGATCGTCTTCATAATTTGCAGGGAGCATGCATACAAGGGAACGGATCTGTCCGAGGATCTCCGCCTCTGTTCCAATCCCGTCCACAAGCCCTGCTGCAGCGCTCTGATACTGCGCGCTTGAAGTATCACATCTGGATATCTCATTTCCTTCCAGCGCGTTCGGAGAATTCACGAAAAGCTTCCCTTCCTTTTCCTCCATAAATGTAAAATCAGCCAGACCGGGAACTACTGCAAGGCCTCCGCCGCACATGCCAAAGATCCCAGCGATCTGGGGCACCACACCCGAAGCCATCGTCTGCTTATAGTAAAGGCCGCCAAATGCTTCCAGCGCGTCCGTGGACTCCTGAAGCCTTAAACCGGCGCAGTCGATCAGGCCGATCACCGGCGCTCCCATCTTCATCGCCATATCATAAATGTTCGCGATTTTTTTCGCATGCATCTCTCCAATTGCCCCATTGAGCACATCGGCATCCTGACTGTATACATATACAAGATTACCGTCTATCACTCCATACCCGGTAATGACGCCGTCCGATGGAGTCTCTTTTTCCTGCAGGTTGAAATCCGTGCTTCTCGCTGTGACAGCGCCGCCGATCTCAACAAAACTGCCCTCATCAAGCAAAGTGGCAATCCGTCTGCTTGCTGAGTTTTTTGTCGCATTGTAGCTCATAATCTAGCCCTCCATATTATTAAATTTGTTTAAAATAAACCAAAATCTCTGCCTATTTTAGTATATATCAGTAGATTTGGAATTTCAATTCAAAAATGGACAGATTTGACAATTTTTTCACATATCAAAACAAGAATCTTCTTGTGGGGACAGTTAAAAAATAAAAATCTGCAATCATACGTTAAACTGTGCATCGGGCTTGTCTGAGAGAAAGACAAGCCCGATGCACAGTTTTGTTTTTCGCATGATTACAGATTTACTCACACTCTCTTATACGTTTTCTCAGCGGAAGCACCATAGCCGGAGACACGGACAGCTCGTCCAGTCCCATCTTCAGGAACTCTTCTGTAAGTTCCAGATCAGCTCCAAGTTCTCCGCAGATACCTATCCACGCGCCTTCCGCATGTGCGTTTTCAGCCGCCATCCTGATCATGGCGAGCACTGCCGGATGGTGCGGGTCATAAAACTGGTCAAGTTTTGAATTCTGACGGTCGATCGCCAGAGTATACTGAGTCAGGTCATTTGTACCTACACTGAAGAAATCAACCTCTTTCGCAAGCTCACGGCTCACCATTACCGATGCCGGAGTCTCGATCATGACGCCGAGCTCTACATTTTCTTTGAATGGGATACCCTCACTCTTAAGTTCATCCTTCACTTCCGCGATGATTTCTTTGATCTTCCTCACTTCATCCACAGAAATGATCATCGGGAACATGATGGAGATATTTCCATATGCCGCCGCGCGGTACAGGGCGCGGAGCTGTGTCTTGAAAATTTCCGGCCTTGTCAGGCAGATTCGGATCGCGCGGTAACCCAGCGCCGGGTTTTCTTCTTTATCAAGCCCGAAATAATCAACCTGCTTGTCAGCGCCTATATCCAGGGTACGGATGATGACTTTCTTTCCTGCCATGCTCTCTGCAACCTGTTTATACACGGAAAACTGTTGATCTTCGGTTGGGAAATCTGTATTCTCAAGATACAGAAATTCACTTCTGAAAAGACCGATACCGCCGGCATCATTCTTCAGTACAGCCCCCAGATCAGATACATTTCCGATGTTTGCATACACATTGATCTTCTGTCCGCTCTTTGTGACATTTTCCTTGCCCTTGAGCTGTTCCAAAAGAGCTTTCTGTTCCAGGTCTCTTGCCCGCTTTTCCTGCATTGCTTTCATCGTCTCGTCATCTGGATCGATGTAAAGTGTTCCTGTGAAGCCGTCAATGGCTGCTATCTTTCCATCATATTCCTGACGGAGCTCTTCTCCGAGACTGATCACAGCAGGTATATTCATTGTACGGGCCAGGATCGCTGTGTGGGAGTTTGACGATCCGTACATCGTCGCAAATCCAAGCACTTTGCTCTTGTCAAGCTGCACAGTCTCACTCGGGGCAAGGTCATCTGCAGCAATAATGCACGGTTCTGTCATTTCTTTAATTCCTGTATCCACACCGCAGAGAATATCAAGAACACGTTCAGACACATCTCTTACGTCCGCCGCGCGTCCCTGCATATAGGCATCATCCATCGCCGCAAACATCCCTGCAAAATTGTCCGCTGTCGTAGCCACTGCAAACTCCGCATTGACCTCCTGGGTACGGATTATATTCTCGATCGACTCAAGGTAATCCAGATCTTCGAGCATCATCTGATGGATCTCAAAGATCATGGCATTTGCCTCGCCCACATCTTCGATCGCTTTGTTATACAGCTCTTTTAACTGAGATACCGCTGTATCTTTTGCATCCTGGAATCTTTTCCATTCTGTATCCACATCATCGACGTGTATCCTCTTGATCACTTTATCGTTCCTTTTATAGAACACAAGTTTCCCGATAGACACACCGCCAAACACACTTTTACCGCTTATCGTTACCATGGCCTGCTTCTCCTTAAACTATTTACAGATTCTCTTTGAAGAAGGCCTCTAATTCTGCGATCGCTGTATCCTCATCTGCTCCTTCAACTGTGATCGTAACTTCCTCTCCTGTTTTAACTCCCAGACCCATTACACCAAAGATCCTCTTTGCGTCTGCAGTCTTATCTCCCTTTGTGATCTTTACATCCGACTGATAGCCGGCTGCCTGCTTAACAAGGATTCCTGCCGGTCTTGCATGGATTCCTTCCGGATCTGTAACCACGTATTTAAATTCTTTCATAATTGTTTGTCCTCCTTTGACTTCGTGATTCTTTTATCAGTATATACCACATCCATCGAATTTTCAATTGCTGTTTCTATCACAAACCGCATTTTGTTGCACTATTTAGCAAAGTTTCCCGCATCACAGATCCACATTCACGAATACAAGCATCCGTCGTTTTTTGTATATATTTATGGAGCAGTACAGAAATCCGTTGACTTTTATTGGTAAACATGCTAAACTGAGCCAGTATTGTTCCTCTTCAGGATCAGTACAGAAACTTATTTATTCTTAATGGAGGGCAACACAATGACAGGTACAGTGAAATGGTTTAACAACCAGAAAGGCTATGGATTCATCTCTGATTCTGAGGGCAACGACATCTTCGTTCACTACTCAGGACTTGTAATGGATGGGTTCAAAACTCTGGAGGAAGGCCAGGCTGTTGAATTCGAAGTGACAGAAGGAGCTAAAGGACCACAGGCAACGAATGTAGTAAAACTTTAATCAGATTTTTTAATGTACCTTTTAATATATAAACAGACTTGATTTATTATTAAAAAGCAATACAGAGAAATGAGATTAAGAAAGAACACCGGGCAGATAAAGATACTGTCCGGTGTTCTTTTTGATTTTACACTGTGCTCTTTATATTTGAAACGTAAGCTTCCGACGCCTCCCAAACGTCAAACCCGCTTCCTCTTAAGATGTCCACTACCCTTGCCGGATCGTCACATTTCAGGACTGCGGAAGCATCCGCTCCATTGGCAAATGCATACATGTATTCAATGTTCACATCGCCGTCCACGATCTGATGCATGGCGCGGCTCAGAGAACCTGTCTCGTGGGGCACTCTGAGAGCGACCACATCGGTTAGCATAGCTGTGATCCCATTTTCTTTCAGGACTGCTTTTCCCTTGTTCGGGTCCGATACGATCATGCGGAGCATGCCGTATTCCGTTGTATCCGCCAGACTGAGCGCAACGATGTTCACATCATTGCCCGCAAGGACAGAGAGCACTTCGTCCAGCCTTCCTTCACGGTTCTCCAAAAATACCGATAACTGTTGGATCGTGATTCCCATATCTTCTACCTCCCTCTGCTATTTCAAATCCCTGTTGTCTATCACGCGGACTGCCTTGCCCTCGCTTCTCTGGATGGACTTCGGCTCAACCAGCTTTACTTTCACGGACACACCGAGCGCTGTCTTGAGAGTCGCCGCGATCTTATTGCGAAGCGCGTCCAGCTTGCGGATCTCGTCAGAGAATACGCTCTCGTCCACTTCCACCATGACGGTCAGGACATCCATATTGTCCTCTCTGTCAACGATCATCAGGTAATGCGGCGCTACCACACCTCCCATGGAGAGAAGCGCTGTCTCTACCTGGGTCGGGAATACATTGACACCGCGGATGACTTTCATATCGTCCGTCCTTCCGGTAAACTTGGAAATCCTCGGAAGGGTTCGCCCGCACTCACATGTGCTGTGGTCAATGCTGGTCAGATCTTTGGTCCGGTAACGGATCAGGGGCATTGCCTCCTTCGCCAGCGTTGTAAATACAAGCTCCCCGGTCTCTCCGTCCGCACACTGCTCATTCGTCGCGGGATTGATCACCTCCGGATAGAAATAATCATGATGGACATGAAGCCCTGACTTGTGGATACAGTCCTGAGCCACTCCCGGCCCGGTAATCTCGCACAGTCCGTAGATATCGAAACAGTTGATGTGGAGGATGCTCTCGATTTTCTTTCGCATCTCCTCTGTCCACGGCTCTGCCCCATGGATGCCTGCCTTTAACTTCATACGGTCAACAAGCCCGGCTTCCTGGATGGACTCCGCCAGGTAAAGGGCATAAGAAGGCGTACATGCAAACGCGGTAGCTCCAAGGTCTTCCATGCACATCATCTGACGCCTGGTGTTGCCCGCTGACATGGGGATCGCTGTTGCGCCCAGCGCCGCCGCACCGTAGTCCAGCCCCAGTCCTCCTGTGAAAAGTCCATACCCATAGCAGACGTGAATGATATCTTCATCTGTAAGTCCCGCCATGGTGAGCCCTCTTGCCACGCACTCTCCCCACACATCCACATCCTTCTTGGAATAGGGCGCAATGGTGAGCTTTCCGGTGGTTCCGGAAGTCCCCTGCACACGCACCACATCTTTCATCGGGACTGCAAGGAGTCCGAAAGGATAGTTGTCTCTTAAATCTTCCTTTGTAGTGAACGGAAGCTTCCCGATATCCTCGATGGATCTGATATCTCTCGGCTCCACGCCTTTCTGCTGCATTTTTCTGCGGTAAAATTCCACGTTATCGTATACTCGCTTTACCACATCCACAAGACGCCGGCTCTGAAGGTCCGCCATCTCGTCCCTGCTCATACATTCAATCTTCGGATCACGGATCCGCTCTGCCCAGTTTTCCAATGATACTGCCGCCATATTATTATTTCTCCTTTGATATCCTTATAATTCTTCTTCCTCCACGAGCTTTACTTCGGCAGCCCGGAGGACATTTTCCGCTCTCTCGAAATCATCCGTATGAAATACCATGACAGGAGCTTTTCCTTCGCGGATCACAAAAGAATAAATATAATTCACATTGATCTGTCCGTCTGCAAGTATCTTGAGCATCTGATTGAGATTTCCTTTTTCATCTTTGAGCTCTGTGCCGATCACGTCAGTCACCCGGGTGACGAACCCTCTCTTTGTAAGGCTGTCTTTTGCTCGGACAGGATCATCGACTACAAGGCGCAGGATGCCGAATTCTGGCGTGTCAAATGTTGAGATCGCGCGGATGTTCACATGTTCCTCCGTAAGGACAGAGGTCACATTCATCATGCTGCCCGGCTGATTTTCCACAAAAACTGATATCTGCCTGATCATTGCTATCACCGCCCTTCTGTATAAAAAATTTATTCCAGTCCCGGTTACTGCGCAATGCTGTAACCAACGTCAAATGCCTTCTTATTGATCTCTACCGTCTTCGGAGGCACGGTCTTTTCGATCACCTCATACCACTGTTCTTTTGTAAAGTCCATATGCTGAGCGGCGATCCCCAGCACGATAAGGTTGAACACTCTGGGATTCCCCAGCTTCTTTGACTCTTCTGTCGCGTTCACCTTGTAGACTTTGTGGTCTTTTTCCAGATCCTCCAAAATATGCTCGGGGTACTGTGCCGCGCCGATCACAACAGGCATGGGATCGATCCGCCAGTCATTGACAATGAGCACGCCGTCCTTTTTCAGGAAATGTGCATATCTGAGTGCTTCCAGCCGCTCAAACGCAATGATCACGTCCGCCTGCCCTTCCTCTACGATGGGCTCGGCGACCTTGTCTCCATAACGTACAAAAGTAACCACGCTTCCGCCCCTCTGCGCCATACCGTGCACCTCGGACAGCTTCACGTCATAGCCCCCCGCTATGGTCAGCCCGCCTAAGATACGGCTTGTGAGGAGAGTTCCCTGACCGCCCACGCCCACGATCATAATATTCTTTACTGCCATAATCATTCCCCCTCCTTTACAAGCTCGATGGCGTCAAAGCTGCAGAGATCTTTACAGAGGCCGCATCCCGTGCACATCGTATCATCGATATGGATAGTCCCATCCGGATTCTTTGTCATTGCAGGACATCCCGGCTTCATGCACATGCCGCATTTCTTACATTTCTCCTCGCGGGCGATGTAGAGCGGTTTCTTTCTCTTGTCCAGAAGGACACAGGGCTCCTTTGTGATGATAACAGATACTTCATCCTTTTCCGCCTCTTCTTTGATCGTCTTTTTAAGAAGAGGCAGGTCAAAAGCATTGATCTCATATACATTCTTTACGCCGATGGCCCGGCAGAGCGCCTGAATATTGATGGAATAGGCCGGATCGCCCTGGAGAGACCTGCCTGTGGCCGCATGGTCCTGATGGCCGGTCATGCCTGTGGTAGAATTATCCATAATGATGACCGTGCCTGTCGCGTTGTTGTACACCATATTCATCAGGGAATTAACGCCTGTATGCATGAACGTGGAATCACCGATCACTGCCACCCAGTTCTTTATGTAGTCTTTCCCTTTCGCCTTCTCCATTCCATGGAGAGTTGAAATACTGGAGCCCATGCACATAGTCGTGTCAATGACACTCAGCGGCGCCACTGCTCCAAGTGTGTAGCAGCCAATATCGCCAGCCGCGTGCATTTTGAGCTTATTCAGCACATAGAACACGCTTCTGTGAGGACATCCGGGACAGAGGATCGGCGGTCTGCCCGGCGCTTTTTCCGGCTCTTTCAGTTCCAGTTTCTGTTTCAGGATGGCCTCTCTCAGCATGTTGGCGCTGTACTCGCCCTGCACGGTGAAGATTTCTTTCCCGATGGCTTTGATGCCCCAGGACTTCACCTGCTCCTCGATCACCGGGTCCAGTTCTTCTACTATATATAAAGTGTCAACCTTTGACGCAAAATCCTCGATCAACTTCCGTGGAAGAGGATTCACCATGCCCAGCTTCAGTACGGATGCCTCAGGCAGCGCCTCCTTCACATACTGATAGGGAATCCCGCTGGTGATGACGCCGATCTTCGTGTCATTCATTTCCACCACATTGATCGGGAGCGTGTTTGCAGCCTCTGCCAGCTCCAGATTGCGCTTCTCGATCTCAATGTGACGGATTTTTGCATTGCCCGGCATCATGACATTTTTTGTCACGTTCTTTTCATAGGGCTTATCCTCCGGCTCCACGCGGTCGCACAGCTCTACCAGTCCCTGGGAGTGCGCCAGTCTGGTTGTCGTACGGAAAATAAACGGGCGGTCAAACTGTTCGCTCAGCTCAAAGGCTGTCTTGAAGAAATCTTTTGCCTCCGCGCTGTCCGACGGCTCGATCACCGGGATCTGCGCCGCTCTTGCCACCATCCTTGTATCCTGCTCATTTTGAGAGCTGTACAGTCCCGGGTCGTCTGCGACCACGATGACCAGACCACCGTTCACACCCATATAAGATACTGAATACAGCGGGTCAGCCGCCACATTCAGTCCCACATGCTTCATGCATGCCATTGCCCTTGTTCCCGCAAGGCTCGCCCCCACGGCAACCTCTGTCGCCACCTTCTCATTCGGAGCCCACTCTTCATAAACATCATCTCTGTACTGGACAAGGTATTCGCTTATCTCTGTACTGGGTGTGCCCGGATACGCAGAAGACACTTTCACCCCTGCCTCATATGCCCCACGGGCGATCGCCTCATTGCCCAGCATGATCACTTTCTCTGCCATTTTACAGCCCATCCTTTCGTAAATCTGTTACTCTTTTTGCCTTGCCCTCAAACCGCTTCAGCGAATTCGGAGCCACCAGGCGGATCTGTGTCGCAAGTCCAAGCTGCGACTTCAGGGCGCGCTGGATGCTGCCCTCCAGTTCGCTCAGCTTTCCATAGCTGTCAAGCAGCCGGTCATCGGTCAGCTCCACGGTGATCGTCATGACATCCAGACGGTTCTTTCTTTCTACCAGGATCTCATAGTGCGGTCCGATCTCCTCGATCTTTAGGAGGACTTCCTCGATCTGGGTCGGGAATACATTGACGCCCCGGATCACGAGCATATCATCCGCACGTCCGGAGATATTTTCCATCCTGCACGTCGTGCGGCCGCATTTACACGGCTCGTACATCAGCCTTGTCAGGTCGCCAGTCCTGTACCTGACCAGGGGCAGCGCTTCTTTGCCGAGACAGGTTACGACCAGTTCACCCAGTTCACCCGGAGGAAGCACTTCTTCGGTCTCCGGATCGATGATCTCCGGGATGAACCAGTCCTCATTGACGTGCATGCCGCACAGCTCCGTGCACTCTCCTGCAACGCCTGGTCCGCACAGCTCGCTCATTCCGTAATTCTGTGTACAGACAAACCGCTCCCCCCATGCTTTGTGCATCTCATCGCGCATGGGCTCGGTCATGCCCTCACCGCCAAACAGCCCGATATGGATCTTCAAGTCTTTCGCCGGGTCAATCCCTCTCTTTCGGATTTCCTCGCCCAAATGCAGCGCATAGGACGGAGTCGCTACGAGAAGGGTCACGCCCATGTCCTGAAGGAACATGATCTGCTTATTCGTGTTTCCCGATGACATCGGTATCACGGATGCTCCGATCTTCTCCAGCCCTCCGTGGAGTCCAAGAGCGCCGGTAAACGTGCCGTAACCAAAAGAAATCTGGGCCACATCATCTGCCGTGGCTCCTCCCATGCAGGCAAGCCTCGCCACGTTGTTGAGCCACATTTCCAGATCATTCCTCGTATATCCCACAACGGTCGGCTTTCCTGTCGTTCCGGAGCTCGCATGGTAGCGGACGATCTCCTTCTTGTCAACCGCGAACAGCCCATCCGGATAATGCTCCCTGAAATCCGCTTTATATGTAAAGGGAAGCTTCTTCAGATCGTCCAGAACGCGAATGTCCTCCGGCTTTACCCCCGCCGCATCCATTTTTTCACGGTAAGGCTGCACTCTGTCATAAATATAACGGACCGTACTTTTAAGCTTTGCAAGCTGTATGGCCTCGAGCTCACCCCTTGGCAGAGTCTCTTCCTTTGCCCATATCATTGTGTATACCTCCTTCATATGCCTTCACGGAGATCCAGACCGGTCTGCAGGATAAGAAAGGCTGCGGCGAAGCAGCATCCGCCAGTCCGTCCGCGCGGCAGAACTGTTACTAGTATACCACATCGCTTTTTCAAGTTAAAGTGCTAAATCAATTTTTCTTCCCATTCTTTTTCTTTAAATCCGACCAGAACCGTATCTCCAGCCACAAGGACCGGGCGCTTTACGAGCATGCCGTCCGTGGCAAGGAGCGAGAGCTGCTCTGCCTCGCTCATATCCGGGAGTCTGTCCTTTAATTTCATCTCTTTATACAGATTTCCGCTGGTGTTAAAAAAACGTCTCAGCGGCAGACCGCTCTTCTCCCACCAGACTTTCAGTTCTTCTGCGGTGGGGTTGTTTTCCTTGATATCACGGAGCTCATACTCCATTCCTTTTTCTTCCAGCCATTTCTTTGCTTTCACGCATGTACTGCATTTCGGGTAACATACAAATAACATCTTCACATCCTCCTTTTTTCCTATATTAGCATAGATTTTTCTTTGCTTCTACCAGATAATTTTATCTCTGTCAGCCCCATCTTTTACAGATTTTGGACTCAAATTGTCCTATTTTGTCATAATGATCGTAAATAAATACATTTTAGACCCACTCCGCATATTGCGAATTTCTGCTTTTATGTTAGAATAGAAGCGTCTTAAGATTTTGTCTGACCGCACGTGATCGGTCATTGTATAAGGAGGAATCATCATGCACTGTTTTAGAAAAATAACTGAAGATCTGTACTGGGTCGGAGGAAACGACCGGAGGCTGGAACTGTTCGAGAACATTTTTCCGCTCACCAAAGGAGTTTCCTACAATTCCTACCTGCTTCTTGATGAGAAGACGGTCCTCTTCGACGCCACAGATGACGCCATAGGACACCAGTTCCTTGAGAATGTTAAGGCCGTACTTGACGGACGGCCCCTGGATTATCTCGTAGTGAACCACATGGAGCCGGACCACTGTGCCATGATCGAAGACCTGGTGCTCCGCTACCCGGATATAAAGATCATCGGGAATGCCAAGACATTTCCAATGATCAGCCAGTTCTTTGACTTTGATCTGGAAGGCAGAACGGTCACTATAAAAGAAGGGGACGCTTTCTCTTCCGGCAGGCACACTCTTCATTTCCTGATGGCTCCCATGGTACACTGGCCGGAAGCGATGATGACTTACGATGAGACAGACAAGGTCCTTTTCTCCGCTGACGCCTTCGGTATCTTCGGGGCGCTCAGCGGGAACATCTTCAATGATGAGCTTGATTTTGACAAAGACTGGCTTGATGAGGCGCGCCGCTACTATACAAATATCGTAGGAAAATACGGCGTCCAGGTACAGAATGTCCTTAAGAAAGCCGCAGGCCTGGATATCAGCGTCATCTGCCCGCTGCACGGTCCCATCTGGCGCACAGATCTTGATTATATCATTGGAAAATATGATATCTGGAGCAGATACGAACCAGAAGAGAAAGGCGTTATGATCGCCTATGCGTCCATGTATGGGAACACGGAGAACATGGTGGAAATCTTTGCCGCGACTCTTGCGGAGTCAGGGGTGAAAAACATCCGGATACATAACATCTCCAAGACTCATGTATCCGAGCTGATCTCCGACAGCTTTAAGTACAGTCACATTGTACTCGCCGCGCCGACTTACAACAACGGCATTTATCCGCTCATGGACACTTACCTGGAGGACATGAAGGCGCTTTCGCTCCAGAACCGCACAGTGGCAGTCCTCGGAAACGGCACCTGGGCTCCCCAGTCCCCCAAACTCATATCGGCAAAAGTCAGCGAGATGAAGAATATGCGCCTGCTGGGGACGCCTGTCACCATCAAGTCCGCTGTCAAAGATTCCCAGCGGGAAGAAATTGTATCTCTCGCAAGACAAATCGCAGAAGAAGTGTTATAATAGCAGTTATCCTACATTTATATCTACGAAGGAGGAGTTCTTATGAAATTAGTTATCACCATGAGCCGTCGTTTCGGAACCGGGGCAAGCATCATCGCAAAAGAACTTTCCGAACGTCTCGATATTCCTGTATACGACAAGGCTTACATTGAGGAGCAGCTTCACGATCATATGTATGAGAGCGAGGCGGAAGCCATCCGCAAGCTGGCAGAAAAGCCCTGCATTATCCTTGGAAGGTGCGCTTCTGACATTCTGAAAGACAGGATGAATGTACTGAACATCTTCATATGCGCTGACAGAAAAGACCGCATCCACAGGATCATGGGCAAGGAAGGCCTGACCTATGATGAGGCAAAGGAAAAGGTGGAGAGAACTGACGAGGAGAGAGCCTCCTATTATTATGAACATACCGGAAAGACCTGGGGTGATGTGAATGATTACCACATGATCCTGGACACTTCCGAACTGGGCGTGGAGAACTGCGCGGATATCCTGATGCATTATTTTGAGAAATGCGAATATATTTAAATGGTATATTTATAACAAAAGACGCATTTAACTGCCTGCTCTTTTTTAGTCAGTTAAATGCGTCGTACAGCCATATATTTGCCAATCGTTTTGATTAACCTGTTATCTCAAGGGAAATTCCAATTTTCAGCTCTACTCTATTAAACAGGCATTTAACGATTGTAACGCTTCACAATTCCCAGCAGTGCAATTAATATACCTGCAGCCGCTAAGAGAACAACAGACCACAATGCAACCGGTGCGTGATCGCCTGTAGCCAGGGAGGCCGCGTTAGCGGTTGTACCTTCAGAAGAATTCCCAGAAGGATCAACGGAACCTGGACTCTGTATATTCCTGAAAATAACTTCAATCGTTACATCACTGTCAGGCTGCAAATAAGTATAGGTGTTATTACCGTTGTCAGTCACTGCGATCTTATTTCCGTTTTCATCCATGACTATAACTTCAGCAATCTCTTTTCCTTCATCAGGAGTGACGGTGATAGTCACATTTTCGCCGGCACCAGGAGAATCATTGTCAATCTTAACCTCTCCATCTTCAGTATCTTTTACCGTGATATTGAAAGTAAAAGAGGCGACTACCGTAACGTCACATTCAGGCATAGTAAACCACGTCACTTCGCTATTGATATCTTCAAATTCCCCAGCAGAAGCCGACCAGCAGATAAAACCGTCCGCATTTCCGGCAATTGCTTCCAGATAAATTTGTGTGCCTGCAGTCACCTGGACCGGTTCATTGGAAACAGTACCGTCACCGGATTTAACTACTGTCAATGTATAAGTTTCAGCACTGCTGAAGTGTGCTACAAGCGCAGTATCCTCAGTTACAGCGAATCGATATGTAAGATCCTCAGAAACAAGAACATCGTCTTGATACCATCCCAAAAAGGTGCATCCATTCATAGGGTCTGCAGTTACCTTTGCATAACTTCCCAATGTGTACGAACCGCCGCCGGACACAGTTCCGGCGGTACTGTTGCTGGAAACACTGACGGTATAGACAGCATTTGAGGCAGCGGCGCCGGTAACGTTACTGTCGGGAGTGATATCGCGGCCATCTCCCGCAGTCAGAGTATATGCAGCGGAAGAACCTTCAGGAATCGCAGTTTGCCGTTCGGATTCTTCCAGTGCAGGAACGATCGCAGTCAGGATATCGCCCTCAGCAATTTCCACATCGAAATAGCAGACGATTCGGGTGTTGGAAGAACTGGTCAGATCATACTCGTCTACGGCATAGCTCATAGTACCGTCATCAGTAGCTGTAATAGTAAGCGAATAATCAGTATCAGAAGGCAGAATAATGATTTTCT
Source organism: uncultured Mediterraneibacter sp. (assembly GCA_944383695.1). Taxonomy (GTDB): domain Bacteria; phylum Bacillota; class Clostridia; order Lachnospirales; family Lachnospiraceae; genus Mediterraneibacter. The sequence goes on along the minus strand of CALWQP010000004.1, from coordinate 55,083 downwards.
CGCCATCCGCATTCAGATACGCATAGACAGAACTTTCGGGGATATCTTGCGCAGTATCCTCAGTAATCGCCGCCGCAAGAGTGTTGGTATCTGTTCTGTATACTTCCACATCCACAGGACAATTGATATGTATAATACGGTAATTTGTACAGGAGAAATCCGTCTGATTCTCTTCGTAGTAGCTATCCAGAGACATAACCCATGCCAGCGTGAGTTCAGGATAATGGGCCTGCGCAAGGCCGCCTTCAGCTACCATCGTGATCAGATTGGCAAGGGATTGCAGGGTATTTGTATTCTTGTTAAACAGATCGTCAAGAATACTTGCAAAGATGCGCCAAAGCGTATCTGTCAGCGTATCGCCAAAGCCTGCCGCGAAAGCAGCCGTCCCCCACAGATCAGAGTCACCCAGAACATCTTTCACAAAATCAGAAAGATTGTCTTTTACTTTCTCCTTGCGAGTTTCAAAGCTGTCAAAATTCAGAGCAACCATAGGACTTACAATTTCGACGATCCGGTCAACCGTCAGTTCGCCAAAGAACTTTTCAAAAAACTTCTCAGCGGATATTCCTTCGTCCAGAAGATCTGTCAATGCTCCTCCGTTCAGCAATGCCATAATTTCACGGATACCCGCCTGAAAATCATAGTAGTATGTTTCCCTGCCTCCGATCGCTCCATCAAACAGGAAGTCCGAAGATTCGATCAATATTTCTCTGGTAGGAGCATCATAATAATTAATGGAAATAAAGGGAGCGCCGCCGGGAAGGATTTTTGACCAGTCGGCGACAACCTCAAACTGAGTTCCATATTCCGGAATATTATAACATGTATCTCCCTCGAAATCTTCATAATAACTCAGCATATTGGAACGCTGGGAATAGAAGTTTCCTGATGTCTCAGCGCTGGGAAGCCAGTAGTCAGTGTTATATCTGGCAAATCCCCAGGAAGTAGGCGCAACAAGAGGAACAATATCATTCAAATTGATGGTATTGTGAATATTGGAATAATCTCCGCTGGAGGTATCGCTTTTCAACGCGCCCTGAGGAGCTTCAAATGTATAGACAAACAAGTCCTCCTGAGCTACCGTTACATTCTCTCCCAGAGAGTAGCCGTCAACTAATTCACCTCCAACCATATTTGCAACACAGCCTGCGCGGCTGTAACCGACAAGCCAGATTTTGATTTCACCCGTAATATGATTGTCTGCGATATACTCTTTCAGGAAGTTCAGCACATTCTGCTTCGCTTCAGAGAAGCCGGCATGCTCCCCTGTCTTTCCGACAGTAAAGTTACTGGCCCATTCCTGACCGTAACCGCCGCCGCGCACCCCAACAGCGATCATGGTACTATTGTCGTACTGATTTATTTTTGATGCAGCTACCGCGCCAATGGAATCTTTTGTAGGCTCAGCATCCCAGAAATCATTTAATTTAAAATTATCATACCCTAAATCAGTGAGCAGCTTATACGCATTCATCCAACGAGTATTTTCCGCATCCACAGGAACGTCATTTCCATGTTCATCCGTCGCCCAACTGCCCGAGTATCTGGACCAGGTAGTCAATTCAAAACACAAAGACATGGTCGCCAGATGGCTGTTGTAAGTGGCAGAGTCTTTTAAGAAATATCCGTCGGAGTAATAACAGGTTTCAGTTACATCATCTTTGACGAGATAACCGGCAAAACTGAATTCATAGGGGGAAACTGTTATTTCTGCCGCAATTTCTCCAAAGACAAACTCCAGATCATCAGCATTTGTTACTTCATAGTAACATCCATCACAGGCCAGATCCGACATAAACAACTGGCCAAAATCAAGATTTGTACCGGAAAGACTGTGGAAGAAACCAAGGGAATAGATCGTGTATCCTTTTTCTTTAATTCCCGCCGCAGTATCATAGGCAACATTGGCATATCTGTAGCTGCTATGATCAGAACTGGTATATTTACCCGAAGCAGAAGTTGAACCGGATCCAGGAAGACCGTCTGAACAAAGAACAATATTTTTGATTATCTGGGCATTTTCGCCCGCAGGGATACCGTCAAGCAGCTCTTCTGCTCTCTGCAGAGCCTGATTGGTGTTCGTACCGCCGCTTGCGGGAATGCTGTTAATATAATTCGTCAAAGTGTCAATGTTGTTAGTAAAAGTACAGCCGACAGAAGAACTGGTGTTCAGCCTGACGATAGCAACATAGTTTGTGCCACCAGCATTGAGAACTGCACTGCAGAATTTAATCGCTGCCTCCTTCTGTACTGTTCTGGGAGTTCCGCCCATACTTCCGGAAGTATCCAGAATTAGCACGGTATAGCGAGAGAACCCTGTATCTTCGTTTAAAGCATTCTGATTACTGTATTCCTGTGCAGTATTTTTTTCTACAGTAAGCCCATCAGCAGTAAGATATTCATCTTTTGTAATATCTTGATCCTGATCACCGTCATCTACGTCAGAGGCTGTTTTGTCAATTGTTTCCGCAGATTCAGGTGCCGGATCTTCTGTGTTCAGATCACTGGTATTCTCTGCAGTTGTGGATGTTTCTGACACAGGCTCAGTGAAATCACTGATTTCTTCAGCCATGCTCGTAAGCGGCAGAATACTGATACTCAGTACCAGTGCCAGAAACAGAGCTGTAAAACGTTTAAATACTTTCCGCATTTGAATTTTCTCCTTTTATCAGATTGTAAAATTTTTTGTCCAGCGTTGATGGGGAGGGTCTCGTTTTCTCCCATGGCAACAGGATACAATAACATATGTCTTCTTCATTTCTATATAATCAGAGATTTCCTAAGATATAATATCCATCATCTCCAAGGTATATCGGAATATCCGCGGGCATGCAAAAGGCAGGACGAACTCCATTTTTTTCATCCCCATTAATGGTGCCCACACCACCGCTTCCTATAATACCATTACTTCCTACGCCGCAGACCACATTGTCGTACCAGGCAACAGGAGTCCGCAGCCACCAGGGTACTGCTTCACCAGTTTCGAAACAGGCAATTCGCTGCTCATTATTGAAAAAGTACTTCAGGGCTTCTCCTTCAGTTAAAATAGTCCGAAGCCTTGGTTTACCCACTTCAGTGGCTGACAGCAGAAAGACTTTGCGTTCAATCTCAATAACACTGTCTCCGCCGCCGTGCAGACTTTCCCTTGCGGTAATGGGGATCTCTGTGGGAACGATGAGATCGGACGCGTCTGGAGACAGCTTACGGAGAAAATCCTGTTCCAGCATCTGATCTATTTCGCTGTTTTCATAATAGCCAGAAAAAATGGCGTTCACATTAAAGATGCTTGTCTCGTCAAGAAGATATTTTCGAAGCAGCAGGCAATTCCCAGTGTTGTTGTAGTCATCGGTAAGCACAAGATATGGGACAAGCCTATCATCTTCGGGAAGAAGAAGTGTATATTCCAGTTCCTCCTTTTCCGCAGTATATGCAAGGTCGCCTAAAACGGATGGCGGCCTGTCGGTATCAGAGCCACATCCGGATATGCACGCCACACATACTGCAGCAACTGTAATATTTACAAGAGTTCGACATAACATTGACACAGAAATCATTTCCATCCTCCTATTTTGTCAAGCCCCAAATGGTCATCTTTCGGGCTTTTGTGATTTTTACACCTCTGCAGACAGAGGCATTTGGTGATGAGCAGTCATTGTATGGGACTGAATTGTTTAAATCAAGTATCATTTTATGATCTTCTATTCATAGTATAAAGACTCTGGAAATAAATGTAAATAGAAACAAAGCTTTTTTATTTTTTAACATTTGTTTTAATGACAGATAAAATGATATCCCACATTTTCTGTTAACGAAGTATAAATATTATTAGAGATATTTTTAAAAGAATATTGCAGAAATTTTCAAATACGATTATAAGGAAGAACAAAGGATTAGGAAATCCGCAGGAATATTTTTAGTGCTTATGTATTATAAAATGAGGACGGAGCCGTAATGATTAGGCTCCGTCCTTAGTCTCTTTAATCTGCTTATTCCGCAGCATCCGTCCCGGCTGTATCCGTGCTTCCGTCCTCAGCGGCCGTGTCATCCGTAGTCCCAGCGTCCGCTGCGGCATCTGTGGAACTATCTTCCGCTGTGCTGTCTTCTGATGTTCCATCTGTTCCATCCCCGGTGGTTTCCTCCTCGGAGGTGGTGAGTGTCACACCGATATCGTCAAAATCTACTTTGTTCCACACCTTTTTGTTGACCTCGATGCCCGCGGCGTCTCTCCACTCTTCAAGCAGGGAATCGTACTGTTCCTGTCTTCTCTGCTCAACGATATTTTCCTTCTCCTGATCTGTTGCCTCCCTGTCAAGCAGGCTGGTCAGTCTGCCTACATAAAGGCCTGAATCCGTCTCGATCACGTCTGTCACATCACCTTCAGCGGCGAGCGCATCTGCGGCAGCCACCAGATCCTCATTGGGGGTCGTGCTCTCTGAATCAAATGTAGCTGTCTGCACCTCCGCTCCCAGTTCTGAGGCAACAGTTTCTATATCTTCGCCGTTCTTCACTCTGTCTGAGAGATCCTGCGCAGATGTCTTAAGAGCTTCTTTCTCCTCATCCGTCAGCTCCGTGGAATTTCCCGAATCATCTGTTGTTGTATAAGAAAAGAACACATACTGCATACTCTTCTGCGCTGCCTCTTCATCAGACACTTCCTCATCAACGCCCTCTCTCATCTTGCTGTACATCTTGTTCTGGATCGTTGAAAGTTCAAGGAATTTCTCGATATACTTCTGGTATCCCGACACTGTCTCTTTCGCCTCGTCCGTATTATCCTCGCTGAACTGAGCTGCCGCATCCTTGATCGCTTTCTGTTCATCCTCGGACAGCGTAACCTCGTAATCAGCCGCGTGCTGGAAAATGATATACAGATTCTCCAGGTTCTCCATAATGGTGTCTTTCATAGATTCTTCATATGTCTTGTCATCGCCTGCATCCTGAGCCCACATCTCTTCCGCAGTCGTTCCCATCATGCCGGCATAGTATGTCTCATACTCTCCCTGCAGCATCCTCGCGTAGAAATTTGCCACTCCCAGGGGAATCTCCTCATCTCCCACTGTTGCAACAACCGCATCTGTATCGATCGAACCGCTGCATCCTGTTACAGTCATTGCCGCCAGGACACCTGCCGCTGTCAGGATCGCAGCCTTTTTTCCAAACCGTACCATAATTAGCCTCCTCTTTTCTCTCTGTATCCTGCATACCCTTATATACCGGGCACACACGAGGGAAATTCTTCTGTGAATCCCGCATACACTGATACATTATATCGTGTTTTCCTTAAACTAACAAGTACGAATCACAAAATGTTTACACTTCTCCGCCAGCATACAGACTTCTGCCGAAGATTACATATAGGGACCAAAATGCCACTACAGCCTCAGACTCCTGATGTCTTCCAGTATCCTGCGAAGGAACGCGAGAATATCTTCTCCCTTCTCCTTTCCGCTCCTGCCTTTTTTCTTATATAGAAAATAGGGGGGCTCCTCAGCCCTGAACACAAGCTCATTTCGGTAAGACTGAAGAAGCGCAGGTATTTTCTGGGGATCGATCTTTGCCTTCTCGTACATTGTAAATTTAAAATCCTGGCCTTTCTGCTCTACCGCTGTCACGTATGCCGAGTGCGCCAGACCCTTCAGAGCCGCAATATGGAGGAGCTGCTGCACTTTTTTGGGAATATCGCCGAAACGGTCGATCAATTCTTCTGTCATGTCATCCATCTCTTCTTCATTTTCAATGGCGGCAATTCGCTTATAGATATCCAGCTTCTGATACTCATTTTTAATATAAGATTCCGGAATATAGACGTCAATGTTCAAGTCCACCGAGGTGCTGAAGCTTTCTTCATCCTCTCCACCCTTAAGCTTTCTTACTGCTTCGTTGAGCATCTTGCAGTAGAGGTCATATCCTACTGCCTCCATATGTCCGCTCTGCGCTTCCCCCAGCAGATTGCCTGCGCCCCGGATTTCCAGGTCGCGCATGGCGATCTTGATACCTGATCCCAGGTCAGTGAATTCCCGGATCGCAGCAAGACGCTTCTCCGCTACTTCTTTTAAAAGCTTATCTCTCCGGTAGAGAAGGAACGCGTATGCCATCCGGCTGGAACGTCCAACGCGCCCCCGGAGCTGGTAAAGCTGGGACAGACCGAACCGGTCCGCGTCCTGGATGATCATGGTATTGGCATTGGGAATATCAAGTCCGGTCTCAATGATCGTAGTGGAGACGAGCACATCGATATCTCCATTGATGAAATCATACATGATGTCCTCCAGTTCTCTCTCCCGCATCTGCCCATGGGCAAAAGCAACATTTGCTTCCGGCACGAGCTGCTGGAGTCTGCCAGCCACATCCGCGATATCCGTGACCCGGTTGTATACGTAATAGACCTGACCGCCTCTTGACAGTTCTCTGGCGACGGCCTCCCGCACCATCTCGTCATTATATTCCATAACATAAGTCTGGATGGGCATTCTGTCGTGGGGCGCTTCTTCCAGAACGCTCATGTCCCTGATCCCGATCAGGCTCATGTGGAGCGTCCTTGGGATAGGTGTGGCGGTCAGGGTAAGCACATCAATATTTTCTTTGAGTTTCTTGATCTTTTCTTTATGCGTTACGCCGAACCGCTGCTCCTCGTCAATGATGAGAAGTCCCAGGTCCTTATATCCCACATCCTTGGACAAGACGCGGTGGGTGCCGATGACGATATCCACCATGCCTTTCTTCAGGTCCTCAACCGTCTTTTTCTGCTGATATGACGTGCGGAACCTGCACAGCAGGTCAATGCGCACCGGAAAATCCTTGAGCCGCTGCACGAATGTATTGTAATGCTGCTGTGCCAGGATGGTAGTCGGCACTAGGTACACGACCTGTTTTCCCTCCTGTACCGCCTTAAAAGCAGTCCGGATGGCAATCTCCGTCTTCCCATATCCCACATCCCCGCAGATCAGGCGGTCCATGATCTTCGCACTCTCCATGTCGCGCTTGGTGTCCTCAATAGCCTGGAGCTGATCCTCCGTCTCTTCAAAAGGAAACATTTCCTCAAATTCTTTCTGCCAGATCGTATCCGGTCCATAGACAAAGCCTTCGGAGCGCTGGCGCGCGGCGTACAGCTTCACAAGGTCCTCAGCAACACTCTGGACAGCTTTCTTTACCTGGCTCTTTGTCTTTCCCCACTGGATCGTCCCCAGCTTGTTCAGTCTCGGCTTCCTGGCGTCCGCCCCTGCGTATTTCTGGATCAGGTCCATCTGCGCCACCGGGATATAGAGAACTCCGCCTTCTGCATACGAAATCTTCATATAATCCTTGATGACTTTATCCACCTCGATTTTTTCGATTCCCTGGTAAACGCCGATCCCATGGTTCTCATGGACCACATAATCCCCCGGTTTAAGCTCTGCGAAATCCTGGATCTTCTGCCCTTCATACTTCCTGCGGCGCTTCTTCTTTTTCTTTCTGCCGAAAATATCCGACTCTGAAATGACCATGAATTTCAGCATAGGATACTCATATCCCTCCGACACATACCCGCAGGACACCATGATTTCGCCGGCCTTCACTGTCCGCTCCATGTCATCGCTGTAGAAACTGCTCAGATCATAATCTCTCAGATCTTCGGCAAGACGTTTTGCCCTTGTCCTGGAAGCAGACAGCAGGACAGTCCGGTATCCTTCCCGCTTCAGCCTCTTCAGATCACGGGTCAGAAGCTCGAAGCTGCTGTTGTAAGGATTGACTCCCTTTGCCTGAAGGCTGTATGACTTCCTCGTCTGGAACATCCCGCACCGGGATTCCAATGTTGTGGCAGCTATGCCGCTGTACTGGTTCATCCTCCCGATGATGTCTCTTGTCCGGAATACTTTCAGACGGTCTTCTACAGTCTCATCCATCCCCGCCTCGATCCGGCTCTCCCTGCTGTGGAAATATTCCTGCTCCACTTCCTCCGCCATTTCCTGGAGACGCTGGGGCTCATCAAAAAACAGAAGACTTTTCTCCTTCGGGAAATACTCCAGAAAAGAAACTGTCTCAAGCTCGTCCCGCCAGTTCTCAGACGCCGGATAGATCGTGACCCTGCTCAGGTTCTCCACTGATCGCTGGCTCTCCACGTCAAAGCTGCGGATGGAATCAATCTCATCCCCCCACAGTTCGATCCTCACAGGAAGCTCTTCTGTCAGGGGAAAGACATCCAGGATGCCTCCCCGAACCGCAAACTGTCCCGGTCCCTCAATCTGGCTCTCCCTCTCATACCCCATGGAAACCAGCCGGGTCTCAAATTCCGTCAGATCGATCTGATCTCCTCCAGATACGAAAATCCGTTCTTTCAGTATCTCAGTTGGATGGGGAAGTCCGTCCAGAAAGGCATCCATAGTAGTGATCACCGTGACAGGCGCGCCTTCTTCTTTTTCGATGAGGAGCCGCAGCACCTGCATCCTCTGGCCTGTGAGCGCCTTTCCTTTAATGTCTGCATAATAGAAAAGGAGGTCTCTTGCCGGATACAGGAAGACAGCATCTGTAAAAAGACGGTACTCTTCATAGGCCTTTTTCGCCTTTTCTTCACTGGAAAAAGCGATGACTCTGTATTCACAGCCATCGCCCAGCGCATACATCAGATGGGTCTTCTGGGAATTCACACAACCCGCGATCTGTATGATGCCTTTTTCTTTACTTCTTTCTTTTATAATATCCTGATAATCTGCCAGTTCTGTAAGCGGTTCCAATAAAGCCTGCATAGATTCAGCCTGCCTTCTTTTCAATATTTTCCCCTTGGATCGTTCGGATCATTGTTCTTTTTTCCTGCGGTTGTACTCGTTCATCGCCTCGTTTATCTGTCCTGACACGATCAGTTCCGCTGCGCGGACCGCATGCTCATACCCCTCGTCCATCCGCTCTTTTTCTTCCTTAGAGAAATGTCCCAGGACATAATCCGCCAGATCATATCCTTTTGGTTTTTCCCCCACTCCCACTTTGATACGCGGGAACACCTGGGTTCCCAGATGCGCGATGATGTTCTTGATCCCATTGTGTCCCCCTGCGCTTCCCTTTGTGCGGATGCGGAGCTGTCCCACATCCAGACTGATGTCGTCATAAATCACGAGCAGTTCATTTTCCTCGTCTGCCTTGTAATAGTCCACAAGACTGATAATACTCTCCCCGCTCAGGTTCATATATGTCTGGGGCTTTGCAAGGATCACTTTCTGCCCTTCGATAACGCCTTTCCCGATACATGCCCGGTGTTTTTTTGTGTCCACTGATATATTGTATTTCTCTGCAAGCCGGTCTATTACATCAAAGCCGGCATTATGCCTTGTCCCCTCGTACTGTCTGTCGGGATTTCCAAGTCCAGCTATTATAAACATATACGCCAGTCATCCTTCCTGTTACATTTGATATTCGAAAGCTATTTTACAGCATCCTTCTCTGTTTGTCACGCAGTGCTTATGAATATTTTCTTTTTTCCGGTCATACACTTATAAAAAACGGACCGCCGTAAAACCGGCAGCCGAATCGATCGGGAGGTAACTCTATGAGTTCCAGAACAAAAATCGTTGTCCTGCACATGAAGGAGATCATCTATACTGCCATATTTGCGGCACTTGGGATTCTGCTTGTCATCCTTCTTTTTATCATGTTCCGTCCGGATAAGGACACAGCCGGCACAGATACCGGGAAGCAGTATACCCCTGGCATCTATACTTCTTCTCTCACTCTGAACAACACCAACCTGGAGGTGGAAGTGTCCGTGGATGAATCCCGCATCAATTCCATCCGCTTTTCCAATCTGGATGAGACAGTGACAACGATGTTTCCTCTTATCCAGCCAGCTATAGAAGATATCGCGGAGCAGGTCTATGAAACACAGTCGCTGGACGATGTCTCCCTGTCGGAAGATACTCCTTACACATCTCAGATCATACTCGATGCCATAAAAGAAGCCGTTGAAAAAGCCGCAGTCCAATAACTGCGGCTTTACTTCCGGTTCAGCCTTCTACGATCAGATATGTTCCGTCCGGGAGCGGAAATACCTCAGATGCCTCCGCGAGCTCATCCGTCGTCATCCCATCCACATCAATGCCCTCTTCTTCAAAGTATTCCCTCACCTCATCCAGAGAATCAGCCACGACTGCCATGCAGTCTTCCAGAAAGGCTTCCGCCTCTTCCAAAGTCTCTGCCACAGGTTCGTTAAAAAGTTTCTTCTGTTCTTTTAAAAAGGTTCTCAGGCATGCTTCACTGTAATCACTCATCTGTATCTCTCCTCCCATCTATCATGTCGATTATCTCGTCCGCCGAATCTGCGATCCGGGCAGTGTTCTCCCTCTCCAGTTCTTCCCGGGGACGGAACCCCCACGAAACAAGGACTGTATCCATGCGGGCAGCCCTGCCTGTAGCGGCATCCACCTCAGAGTCTCCAATGTAAAGCGTTTCCGATCGGTCCGCGCCCAACGCTTCTGCTATCATAATCGCAGCAGCCGGGTCCGGCTTCCTTGGCACATCTTCCCTCTGCCCTCTGACAAAATCGAACAAGTCTTTCCCAAAGATTTTTTCCACCACACATACCGCCTGCCGGTCCGGCTTATTCGAGAGAACTGCCAGTTTCATCCCTCTGCTTTTCAGTTCTTCCAGCAGATGAGGCACACCGCTGTACGGCTTCACATGATACGTACAGTTTTCATCAAATATACTCCGGTATAACCTCATCGCCTCATCAAAGTGGACCAGATCCCTGTCTCCACCCGTTCTCAGTGCCTTCTCGATCAGGACCTTTGCCCCATTCCCGACAAAACGCCTGCATTGTTCTTGTGTGATCACCGGAAATCCCATCTCTTTCATTGTCAGATTGACCGAATAAGTCAGGGATTCCAGTGTATCTGTCAGCGTCCCGTCCAGATCAAATATACATGCTTTGTACATTGTTGTCTTTCATCCTCTCTGTGTCCGCCTCGCGGATATTTTCTCCTAATCACCCAGAAGATATTTTCTCATGACTTTCAGGGCGTTTTTCTCCAGCCGGCTCACCTGCGCCTGTGAGATGTTGATCTGCTCTGCCACCTCCATCTGCGTCTTTCCTTCAAAAAAGCGGAGGGTAATGATATACCTTTCTCTCTCATTGAGCCGTTCCATCGCCGCCTCCAGGGAAAGCTCCTCCACCCAGTTTTCCTCTTTATTTTTCTTATCGCTGACCTGATCCATCACATACAGCGTATCCCCGCCATCGCTATATACAGGTTCATGCAGGCTCATCGGCATCTGGATCGCATCCAGAGCATAGACCACATCCTCCTTGGCAATGCCGATCTCATCCGCAATCTCCTGCACGGTCGGTTCTTTCATATGCTGCCGGATATATCCTTCCTTGGCATAAATCGCCTTGTAAGCTGTATCTCTCAGCGAACGACTAACCCTCATAGGACTGTTGTCGCGCAAATAGCGACGTATCTCACCGATGATCATGGGCACTGCATATGTGGAAAATTTGACCATCCTGGACGGATCAAAATGGTCCACCGCTTTCATCAACCCTACGCATCCGATCTGGAAGAGGTCATCCGCATTCTCGCTGCTGCTCTCAAAACGTTTTATAACACTTAATACAAGCCTTAGATTTCCTTTGATATATTTCTCCCGCGCCTCTTCGTCCCCTGCCTTGATCCGCTCGAACAGCTCCGCCTTTTCCTCTTCTTTTAACAGCGGCAGTTTGGATGTATTCACACCGCACAGTTCAACCTTGTTCACCATCATCTCAAGAATCCTCCTAAGCATTTTCTACTTAGAATGATTCTCACTCAGGGAGAAAGATATTCCGGGAGCAGGAAAATTTTATAAAGTTTTAGCCCTTGACAAAATGCCTGTCATAAACTCTGTCACTCATCCCATTTGTCCGCAAGATTGTTGATCTGCGTCTCAAATTTCGCCTTATCTTTGTTGGACAGGCCTTCGTTTCGATAGATGATATCAAGCAGCCGCTTGCCGGCAGCCACAAGCCGTTCGAAGGCTGTATCGGCCCTGCGCTGCGCTGCCTTCTTTGGCTTTACAGGGATGCGCACGCCCTCATTTGTGATCTCATTGGTAAGCAGATCCGCTTCGCCGCAGGGATAAGGCGCCCATGCGCTATAACCGAACTTTTCCTCTATAGTCTGTGCAAATTCTTCTGTCACACTGTCTTCGCCGTGCACGACGAACACTCTCTGAATGGGGGAGCGGAACGCGCCGATCCATTTCAGAAGCCCATTCATGTCTGCATGGCCGCTGACGCCGTGAAGACTCTCGATCCTGGCATGGACCTCGATCGGCTCGCCGAAAAGTCTGATATTCTTCTCACCTTCCAGCAGACGGCGTCCCAGTGTCCCATTCGCCTGATATCCGACAAAGAGGACCGTACACTCCGGCCGCCAGAGATTGTGCTTCAGATGATGGCGGATACGCCCTGCATCACACATTCCCGAAGCGGATATGATCACCTTGGGCTTCTCAATAAAATTGATCATCTTAGAATCATCGCTTGTAGTGGATATGTGAAGTCCGGGGAAAACAAGAGGATTCACTCCGGAATTGACCAGTTCCATAGCCTCTTTGTCAAAGCAGTCCCGCATATTCTTTGTGAATACCCTGGTGGCCTCGATCGCCAGAGGACTGTCCAGATACACGTCAAAATCCTTGTATTCCGGCAAAAGATCTTTCTCCTTGATCTCCCTGATGAAATAAAGCATTTCCTGCGTTCTTCCCACTGCGAACGATGGGATCACCACATTGCCGCCCTTGTCGAAGGCGGCCTTCAATATCCTTGTAAACTCTCCCACATAATCCGGCTTCTCTGCCGTGTGTATCCGGTTTCCGTATGTAGACTCCACGACCACGTAGTCCGCAGCCTCTGTATAGGTCGGGTCCTTGAGGATCGGCTGGTCCAGATTGCCCACATCACCTGAAAATACGATTTTCTTTGTGACATCCCCCTCTGTTGCCCACACCTCGATGCTTGCCGAGCCAAGCAGATGCCCCACATCTGTAAAACGGATCTGGATGCCGTCGCAGATCGTGATCCTCTCGCCATACTGGCAGGGAACAAGCAGCTCGATGGCATCCAGCGCGTCCTGCATCACATATACAGGCTCATACTCCGGCTGCCCCGCTCTCCTGCCCTTACGGTTGCGCCACTCCGCCTCAAATTCCTGAATGTGCGCGCTGTCCCGCAGCATGATATTGCACAGATCCGCAGTTGCAAAAGTAGCAAAAATCTGCCCCTTGAACCCATTCTTTGCAAGCTTAGGGAGCATACCCGAATGGTCAATATGCGCATGGGTAAGGAATACATAATCAATGTCTTTCTCCGGGATCGGCAGCCCCGGATTCTCGTACAGATCCGGCCCCTGCTCCATGCCGCAGTCGATCAGGATATTTTTTCCCGCCGCCTGGAGAAAATGACAGCTTCCCGTAACCTCATGGGCAGCTCCGATAAAAGTAAGCTTCATAGTCTCACCCGCCCTTTTCACTTTTCTTCTATTGTACCATTCTTTTCCCAAAGATACATCTCTTTCTTGATTTCTTATCTCTCTTCCCGGAAGTAATTGAGTCCGCAGCTCTTTGGCTGTGCATGTTCCCTGCTCTGTCTCATGCTTGTGATCACGAGCACGAGGATCGTGGCGATATATGGGAACATGTCATAAATCTGCACCGGGAGACCGGGGATATTTATATACATGCGCATGATCGTAAGTCCGCCGAATATAAGCGCCACGAGCATGCCCCGCGCCGGACTCCATGTCGCAAAGATAACGAGCGCTACAGCAAGCCATCCATAGCCGCTGACACAGTTGTGAACCCACACGCCGGAGGTAGTCACCATACTCATATACATGCCTCCAATGCCGCAGATGCCGCCGCCGATAACAGTGGCCATATATTTATAAAGCGTGATATTAATTCCCGCTGCGTCTGCTGTCGCCGGATCTTCACCTACCGCGCGCAGGTTCAGGCCCACCCGGGAACGGTTGAAGAACCATGCCATGACAATAGCCGCAATGATGGCGAAATATACCAGCCAGTTATACTGGAACAACAGAGGACCGATCACAGGAATATCTGACAGGACCGGGATATGCAGGCTGGAGAATGCTTTCTTCGTAGTCTCTGTAACTGCCACATATCCGCCGGCCTTCTGCCCGATATACTCTCCGAAGAAATTGCCGAAGCCGGTTCCGAAAATCGTCAGGGTAAGACCTGTCACATTCTGGTTCGCCCGCAGGGTGATCGTCAGGAAACTGTATATCAGCGCCCCGCCTGCTCCAGCCAGGAAAGCGGTCAGAAGGGCGATTGCCGAGGAAAGGATACCGTTCGGGCTTCCTCCGGCGCTGATCACTGCCTGCTCATAGTAATAGGAACCGGCAAGGCTGGTGATGGCACCCATGAACATCATACCTTCCACGCCAAGATTTAAGTTGCCTGACTTCTCGGTCAGGATCTCTCCAAGGGCGCCGAGCAGAAGCGGCGTCCCCGCAAGAACCGCTGCGATAAAAAGACCGTTCAATGTATTAAGCATGGTGTTCCTCCTTCCCTCTTCCGATCAGCCTGTATGAGATAAAGAACTCACAGCCCAGCATAAAGAACAAAATAATACCAATGAGCAGATCCGCCGCTGACGCAGGAATCTTGAACTGTGTCTGGATCGCATTGGAGCCCCTCTCCAGCATAGCTATAAACACAGATACCACAAGCATTCCAAAAGGATTCATCTTTGCCAGCCACGCCACGGTGATCGCGGTAAATCCCACTCCGCCTGCGGTTCCCTCTGTGATCGTATAGTCAGATCCCGCGAACTGGAGCATACCCACAAGCCCGCACAGAGCGCCTGACAGAAACATGGTCCTGCGGAATACTTTCCCAACATTGATCCCTGCATATCTTGCCGTATTGTTGCTCTCGCCCACCACAGAAATCTCATAACCCTGTTTTGTCCTGTTAAAATAAATATAGGATGCCACTACCAGGACCAGAGCCAGTATCCATCCCCAGTGCACGCCCAGCACCTTTGTAAGGCGGGCTCCCGGAACAAGCATGGCGATCTTCGGATAACTGCTGCCCGGAGCCTTCCACGGTCCGTTCATCAGGTACTTGATAAACGCAAGCGCAATATAATTGAGCATCAAGGTAAAGAGCGTCTCATTTGTCCCCCATTTTGACTTGCACACAGCGGGAAGAAGTCCGTAAAGTCCCCCTGCCACGATCGCTGCCAGCATCATCAGGAGCACAAGCGGAAGTTTCGGGAAGATGTGGGCAGTAAAGAGGCCAAATGCCCCGGCCGCCACTGCCCCCACAAGAATCTGCCCCTCGCCTCCGATATTCCAGAACTTCATCTTAAATGCAAAGGAAATTCCGATGGCAGTGATCAAAAGAGGGACTGCGATCTTTATCGTTTCATAAATCACTGTCTGAGAACCCCACGCCCCTTTTACCATAGAAAAATATACAGAAATGGGATTATGTCCCAGCAGGAGGATGACGATCCCCCCTGTCACCAGTGAAAGGAGAAACGCTGCCGCCCGAATCCCCCAAGATTTCCGGCTGGAGATCGCATCCCTCCTGACCATCCTCAAAAATGGTTCTTTTGCCTGTGTTGAATGTGCGCTCATGCCGTTACCTCCTCATTCCCGCTGCCGGACTTCGGGTCTCCCGCGTGGATCATCATCAGTCCGATATCTTCTTTCGTCACTTCCCTTGGATCCACAATACCGCTCACCTTGCCGCCGCACATGACCATGATGCGGTCGGAAAGCTGCATCAGCACATCCAGATCCTCACCGATGAAGATGACGGCAACACCTTTTTTCTTCTGTTCGTTGAGCAGGTCATAAATCCGATAAGAAGAGTTGATATCCAGCCCGCGGACCGGGTATGCCACGATCAGCACAGATGGGTGACAGGCGATTTCCCTCCCCAGGAGCACCTTCTGCACATTTCCGCCGGAAAGCCTTCCCACCGGCGTGTCCACTCCCGGCGTCACGATCTCAAGCTCGTCGACCAGTCTCTCAGCCAGCTCTTTCGGATTCCTGCGGTCCACAAAAATCCCCTTGTTGGACTTATAACTCCGGAGCATCACATTATCGGTCATGTCCATCCCTGCCACAAGCCCCATGCCGAGCCTGTCTTCCGGAACAAAAGCCATGGAAATCCCTTTCTTGACGATCTCATCCGGCTTCAAACCAAGGATGCGCTCCTGTACCGGTACTCCTTCATGGTTCCCGGAGTAAAGCACAGAACCACCGATGGATGGGTACAGCCCGGCAATGATCTCGCACAGTTCTTTCTGCCCGCTTCCCGCAATGCCTGCGATCCCCAGGATTTCTCCGCCGTAAGCCTCAAAAGATACATTGTCCAGCGCTTTGACGCCGTCTCCGTTTAAGCAGGTCAGATCGATCACCTGAAGACGCTTTTCTCCCCGCTCTACCAATGGCCTTTCAATCTCCAGGCTGATCGGACGGCCGACCATCATTTCTGTAAGCTGTGTCTGATCTGTCTCTGATGTATTGACCACGCCAATGTATTCGCCCTTACGCAGGATTGCCACCCGGTCGGAGATCGCGAGCACTTCATTCAGCTTGTGGGTAATAATGATGATGGACTTCCCATCCTTTTTCATGTTTCGCAGCACCGCGAAGAGCCGGTCTGTCTCCTGTGGAGTCAGAACCGCCGTAGGCTCATCCAGTATCAGGATATCCGCACCCTTGTAGAGGACTTTTAAAATCTCCACTGTCTGCTTTTCTGACACTGACATATTGTAGATTTTTTTGGAGGGCTCCAGGTCAAATCCGTATTTTTCTGCCAGTTCCCGCACTTTTTTGTTGATCTCCCTGCGGTTTACAGTTGCCTTTCCTTCCATCCCCAGCACGATATTCTCTGCCGCGGTCAGGACGTCCACCAGCTTAAAATGTTGATGGATCATGCCGATCCCAAGCGTAAAAGAATCTTTTGGAGAACGTATCGTCACTTCTTCTCCCTTTACATAAATCTCGCCATGGTCCGGAAAATAAATCCCTGACAACATATTCATCAGGGTTGTCTTTCCGCTCCCATTCTCCCCGAGAAGCGCAAGGATCTCTCCTTTTCTCAGTTCAAGATTGACATCCTTGTTTGCGGTCACCTTTCCAAAGGTCTTCGTCACATGATGCATCTTTACCGCATATTCTGCTGCCCCGCTCAAGCTCTCATCCTCCTTCTTTTTCTTCTGTGTGCCTGATACGAACAAAGCCGTCCGAAGACGGCTCTGTCATATATTCTCCCGGTCTTGTCCGGTCTTTATTCAACTACTCGACTACAGTACATCCATCAACGATATACAGCCAGGAGGGTGCAGAGGCCTCCTCCTGCTCGTGGAAGTACTCGCCTTCTGCCACTTCGTACTCTTCTCCGTCCGGGCTCACGCCTTTGAGAGGACCTTCAAATACGTGGAGCTCACCGGATTTGATCTTCTCTGCCGCCTCGTCAATCGCTTCCTGAGTGCCCTCTGCCGCAATATTCTCATTCAGAGGTGACAGATAAACCGCGCCATCTGCGAGACCTTTGCACCAGTCAACCGGGATTTCCTCACCGTCGATCATAGCCTGTACGGCTTCTGTCACATAGATGCCCCAGTCGATACGCGGAGAGATAAGAGATGCGTTCGGAGCAGCCTCGATCATATCATTGTTGTATCCAACCTGCCATACACCGTTGTCCTCTGCCGTTGTGGCAGGAGCCGTAGAGTCAGAGTGCTGTGAGATCACATCACATCCGCGGTCGATCAGCGCCTTCGCCACCTGAGACTCAACCGTCGGGTCATTCCATGAACTGGTGTACATGATCTCCATGGTCACATCCGGGTTTACGCTCTTGGCGCCCAGATAGAACGCGGTGTATCCGCTGATGACCTCGGCAAACGGAAATGCGGCAACATAGCCGAGCTTATTGGACTCTGTCTTGAGACCTGCTGCGATACCGGCAAGGTAACGGCCTTCATAGATTGACGCAAAATAATTGTGGAGATTGTCAAGCCCCGCATCTTTCGCCTGATACCCTGTCGCGTGACAGAACTGGACATCCGGGTATTCCCTCGCCACTTCCACTACATAATCTTCGAAACCAAAGCTTGTTGCAAAAATGATGTTGCAGCCCGCATCAACCAGCTCTCTTAAAGCCGTATCACATGATGCGTCTTCTGCCACATTGTATTTATTAATGATCTGATCGTCACTTAATCCGAGCGCTTCCTGCATCTCCTGTGTTCCCAGATCGTGATTGTATGTGTATCCCATGTCGCTCGGGTCTGAAATGTGGACAAATCCCACCTTGATCTCGTCCTTCGGGATTCCTTCCAAAGTCGCTGTGGAAGAGCCTCCGTCCTCATTTCCGCCAGTCTCCGCAGCCGGAGCTCCGCACCCTGCGACCAGGGTGACTGCCATAGCTGCGCACAAAAATACGCTGACAATCTTCTTTTTCATTGTTTTTCCTCCTTCTTGCCATTCTCCGGGATAGCCTTCCCGGAATCTGCCTCTAATGTTAAAAAATGCTATCCAGATCATCTGTGTTTACGGATAGCCTTTTCGTATACATTTTACCCTCTGCTATTCTATAAGTCAATATATTTTGTCCCCACAGCCAGGCTTTATGCACGATACAAATCCCGCCATTTCTTTTTCATACAGCATGCGGCAGCCGGTACAGGTTCAGACCTGTACCGGCTGCCACAGCAAAAATCCGGATAACTATTACTGGATGTCCAGCACCTTGTAATCCTGGTCTTCCACTGCTTTTTTCAGGATATCATCGCCTACCTCTGCATTCAGTGTGACAACGGCTGTCCCTGCCTCATGGCTCACCTCTGCCGCATCCACTTCCGCCAGAGCTTCCAGGCTCTTTTTCACTCTTGCCTCACAGTGTCCACACATCATACCCTCGATCTTCATTGTTTTTGTCATTGTTGTTTCCTCCTCTTTCTTTTTCATTTTTATTTTTTTATCTCTGCCGGCGTCATACAGCTTAAACCAGTTAAGCCTCAGCGCGTTGCTGACCACGCAGACACTGGACAGACTCATTGCCGCTGCCCCGAACATAGGGTTTAACTGCCATCCAAAGAGCGGAAGCCAGACGCCTGCCGCCAGCGGGATGCCGATCACGTTATAGAAAAACGCCCAGAACAGATTCTCGTGGATGTTGCGCAGTGTGGCGCGGCTCAGGCGGATAGCTGCGGGCACATCGCTCAAACGGCTTTTCATCAGCACCACATCTGCCGCGTCAATGGCAATGTCTGTTCCCGCTCCGATGGCGATTCCCATATCCGCCCTTGTCAGCGCAGGAGCATCATTGATACCGTCTCCGACCATTGCCACCTTGCCCTTCTTCTTCAAAGCGCGAATCACGCTTTCCTTGCCGTCCGGAAGCACACCGGCTATGACTTCGTCCACACCGGCCTGAGCGCCGATGGCTTTTGCTGTCCGTTCATTGTCGCCGGTAAGCATGACAACACGGATACCCATATTCTGGAGTTCTTTCACAGCTCTCGGGCTGTCCTCTTTGATCACATCCGCCACAGCAATAATACCGATAAACTCACCATCCCTGCTGAAGAACAGAGGTGTTTTCCCCTCTTCGGACAGCCGCTCTGCCTTTTTTCTTACTTCCTCCGGGATCACGGACTTTTTACCGATAAATGCCAGGTTTCCGCCCGCCAGACCCACTCCGCCCAGAGTTCCTGTCAGTCCGTTGCCCGGAACTGCATGGAAATCATCTGTTTCCAGCGAGTCATCGACTTTTTCCGCTTCTGCCATTGCAATGACCGCGCGGGCAAGCGGATGCTCGCTCTTCTTTTCAAGGGCATAGGCATACGCAAGCAGCTCTGCCTCCGTCACACCAGCCCCGGGAAGGATATCTGTCACCTTCGGCTCTCCACTGGTGATCGTGCCTGTCTTATCCAGGGCGACGATCTGGGTCTTTCCGGTTTCTTCCAGGGACACCGCCGTCTTGAACATAATGCCGTTCTTCGCGCCTATTCCATTGCCCACCATGATTGCCACCGGAGTCGCAAGCCCCAGGGCGCAGGGGCAACTGATGACAAGGACAGAGATTCCTTTTGCCAGAGCGAATCCGACCGTCTGCCCCGCGATCAGCCATACAAGAATCGTCACCAGGGCAATAACGATGACCGCTGGGACAAATACCCCGGATACCCGGTCCGCCACCTTTGCAATGGGCGCCTTAGTCGCCGCCGCATCGCTCACCATCTGGATGATCTGGGAGAGTGTAGTGTCCTCGCCCACCCGCGATGCCTCGCAGCGCAGGAATCCGGACTGGTTTAAGGTTGCGGCCGACACCGCGTCACCTGCCGCCTTGTCCACGGGAATACTCTCTCCGGTGAGCGCGGATTCATTTACCGCGCTGTGCCCCTCCAGGATGATCCCATCCACAGGGATATTTTCCCCCGGCCTTACGACAAAGATATCGCCTTTTCGCACCTGGTCGATGGAGACTGTCTCCTCCCCGCCGTCTCTTACTACCGTCGCCGTCTTCGGCGCCAGCTTCATCAAGCTCTTTAAGGCATCCGTGGTTCTCCCTTTGGACCGCGCCTCCAGCATCTTGCCCAATGTGATCAGTGTAAGGATCATTGCGGCGGATTCAAAATAAAATTCATGCATGTAGGACATGGCGCCCGCCATATCCCCGCGCATCTGCGCATCAGTCATGGCAAAGAGCGCGTACAGGCTGTATCCGTAAGAAGCCCCTGCTCCGAGCGCCACAAGTGTATCCATATTGGGGGCCCGGTGGATCAGGCCTTTAAAGCCGCTGATAAAAAATTTCTGGTTGATCACCATAACCGCGGTTGTAAGCAGGAGCTGGATCAGCCCTGTCGCCACATGGTTGCCTTCAAGAAAAGAGGGCACGGGCCAGTTCCACATCATATGCCCCATTGAAAAATACATCAGAGGGAAAAGAAAGCACAGGGAAGCGATCAGCCGTTTCTTCATTTTCGGCGTCTCCCTGTCTTTCAGAGAATCCTCCACCGCTGACGCAGAAGATGAAGAAGATCTTCTGCCGTCCTCTGCCTGTGATCCCTTCCGGACCGCTCCATATCCGGCTTCCTCCACGGCAGCCATGATCTCTTCCGGAGCCGCCGTCCCTTCCACTCCCATGGAATTGGTCAGCAGGCTCACCGAACAGGAAGTCACTCCCGGCACTTTGGAGACTGCTTTCTCCACGCGGGCGCTGCACGCGGCACAGCTCATGCCCGTCACATTATATTGTTCCATAACATCACTCCTTTGCTCTGTCTCTTTCTTAATTTATTTCATCAGCTTCTGAAGGACAAGGACCAGTTCGTCTATGGTCTCTTCCTTTCCCTCCCGGATATCCTCTGTCACGCAGGTCCGGATATGTTCCCCAAGAAGCACTTTATTAAAGCTGTTGAGCGCGGCATTGACCGCTGACACCTGGATCAGGATATCCGGACAGTAGGCATCGCTCTCTACCATCTTCTTAATCCCTCTCACCTGTCCCTCAATGCGGCTCAAACGGTTTATCATGTTCTTTTTGTCTTTGTCCGAACGTTCCTTTGTTTTATGCTGACATCCGGGACATACTTTGTATACCTCTTCCATGATCGCAGGCCTCCTTCTTCTGCTGAAATATTCACCATATCATCCTTTTGTAAAGAATAAGACTGATACGTTTTTCTTATCTGTCCGGCAATAAACCCCCGTGGGGTATTTTCCCCACTGAACACATTATATACCCTATCAGGGTATAATGCAAGAAAAAAATTAAAAAGGCAGCACACTACACTGCCTTCCATTTCCTGACTTTCTCTTTATAGTAGATAATACCCTCTCTTATGATTTCCGGCTTTTTGTCCTGTATCTCCACTTCCGTCACCGCGCAGTTCGGGGGCACCTCATCCCGCCAGAAATCTGCCACGGACAGATTGCCCTTGACCCTGTTTAACAGCGCCGCCATTGCAGCTCCATGCGTGGACACGAGAATGTTCTTGTCCTGAAGCTCCTCTCTTACGCACATCTCTTTCAGGAAATCTCCGGTGCGGTCATAAAGCTGCCGGATCGTCTCAGCGTCTGCCGGAGGAATATAATGCTCTGTGTCTGTGAAAAAACGGTTGAACTCTTCACTCCCGGGCTCCCGCTCCTCTCCGCTGCAGCACAGGCCCTCATAACTCCCGAAGCACAGCTCAATGATCCTTTCATCATCATAAAGCGGCGCTTTGCGGTCTCCCAGTATGATCTGTGCCGTCTCCCTTGCCCTTAAAAGCGGGCTCGTATATCCAATGTCAATGCAGAGACCTTTCATCCCCTCCGCCGTCTCTTCTGCAAGGTGTCTCCCATAATCATTGAGAGGGATATCCATGCGGCCCTGTACCCTGCGTGCTCTGTTCCAGTCCGTCTCTCCATGGCGGACAATATATAATCTCATATGTATTCTCTCCTTTGAATCCTTGTCTTTTTTCTCGCCGAAGGCTATAATGAAACCGATACTTCCCAAAGAAAGGAATGATACAGACATGAACAAGATCACAAGTTTTACCATTGACCATATCCGGCTCGTTCCGGGCATATACGTCTCAAGAAAAGACACAGTCGGCAGCGCGGTCATCACCACTTTCGACATCCGTATGACAAGCCCCAATGATGAACCGGTCATGAACACCGCGGAAGTCCACACGATCGAGCATCTGGGGGCAACCTTCCTCCGGAACCACGGAGAATACAAGGACAGGGTGCTTTATTTCGGTCCCATGGGATGCCGGACAGGATTTTACCTTCTCCTCGCAGGAGATCATACCTCTCATGACATCGTCCCTCTTATGAAGGAAATGTTCTCCTTCATCGCTTCCTATGAGGGCGAGATCCCCGGCGCATCCGCCCGCGACTGCGGTAATTATCTGGACATGAATCTTCCCATGGCGAGATATCTTGCAAAAAGATTCCTAAAAAACGTGCTGGCCGACATCCAGGACTCGCAGCTCTTTTATCCGGAATAAATCAAACAGATAGCCCCTGACTGGAATCCCATCCGCGGTATCCGCTCCTGATGCCGCGGACATTTTCCGGGATCATCTCCGTTTTTTCAGCACTTCTCTCCTGATGTACCGGTACGTCTTCTCTTCCCCTTGTTCTGCCAGCATGCGGAGCAGCTTCTCCAGAAGTTCTCTTGTTTCGGTATGCATCAGCTCCCCCGCTTTCCCGTTCAGATAATATTCCAGAGGATCAGAATCTTTGTACTGATCCCCTTTATATACTTTGCTCGCCGCGATACGGTCAAGAAGCATCTCCACTACATACCGGACCGGCATCTTCATCCCTGTGAGCCCCGCGCTTCCATCTAGTCCATAATCGATCCAGTATTCATAGTGGTGCTTGTTCCTCCCCTTGTGATGCAGCCATGCAGAGGAACAGCCTTTGTCTTCACGCTCCGCGTTGTTTGGGCTGCGATTGCCCTGATAATACCTGCATCCCACCCTGAATTCTGTCCAGCTGTACTTGGACAGGTCATGGAGCAGTCCCTGTCGGTAGAGTCCTACCCGAAAACACTCTTTCATGACAAGGATCTTATGCTTTGTGATCGTCCTGAAATGCTTCAGCGCCTTCATGCTCTTTTCCGCCCTTTTCCCTTGTCTGCTTTTTCTTTCATCTCTGTACCGGTCAGAATGGTGATGCTCCGCTCCCTCAGCTCAATGCTCTTCTGCTCCTTCAAAGATGCCGGATCCTCCAGGATTCCGTCCTGCGTGTCTGCGGCGAGTTTCCATCCCCTGCCTTTTCCCGGAGACGGAAGCGCAAACGTATGCGGCATCCAGTGCATGTTATAGGCGATAAAACACTCCTGATCTCCCGGGCCCGCCGCGGAATAAAGAACTCCAAGCTGGCGGCTGGACACCTCATCCTTTATCTGCCATGCACTTTCCCCATGGTAGGACACATCCGGCACGCCGCACGCGGTCCGGTCCATTCCTTTAAGTTCTTCCTCACGGTGCAGACAGAGATGCTGTCTGCGGAAAGTGATCAGCTCCTTTACAAATGTAAAGAGCGTATCGTCTGTCTTAAGCCTGCTCCAGTCCACCCAGCCAGTCTCATTGTCCTGGCAGTATACATTATTGTTGCCCTTCTGCGTATTATAAAACTCATCTCCAGCCAGGATGCATGGCGTTCCCTGGGCTGTAAGAAGGAGAAAAAAGGCATTTCTCACCTGGTTCTTTCTAAGAGCCGTCACTGCCCGCTTTCGGCTGGGGCCTTCCACCCCGCAGTTCCAGCTGTAATTATAATCCGGCCCATCCGCGTTGTTCTCGCCGTTCGCCTCGTTATGCTTACAGTCATAAGAAACAAGGTCCCACAGCGTAAACCCGGTCTGCCCAGTGATATAATTGCATTTCCCATCGGCCGCGGAATGACGCCTGAGCGCCCAGCTCACATCCCTTATCATATTTTCATCCCCTTTGAGAAAACGCCGCATGATATTCTGGAAGGCATCATCCTTGCGTATCAGCTTGATATCTTTTAAAAAGGGATCCCCCTGCAGGATTTCCCAGGGAACAGTATATGGATTCACCACAAAACCGTCTATGTGGTATTCCAGCATGTAAAAACGCAGGCACTCCAGCACTGTCTGTACAGGAATCCCCTCTGCAAACGGCATCTCCAGGACCACTTCAATGCCTTCCCGGTGACATGCCCTGACCATGTCCTTCAGCTCCCGCACCGCGGAGTTTCCCGCGGCATACGCCTCTTTGGGCGCAAAATAATAGGCAGGGCCATACCCCCAGTAATTGATCTTTCCTTTTTGGCACTCTTCAAATTCATAAACCGGCATACACTGGATCTGGTTGATCCCCAGCTCTTTCAAATATGAAATCTTCTCGATCACGCCCAGATAGGTGCCTTTATGTCTGACCTTCGAAGAACTGTGTTTTGTAAAACCGCGCACATGGAGACTGTAGGCCGTGACTTCGTCCCAGCGCAGGTGCAGTCTTCTGTCATCCTCCCAGTCATACTCCGGCGATACCAGTTTTCCCCGGATCTGATGCGCAGACAGGTCACGTTCTCTCCCGAATACTTCTTTTCCGGTGATTTCCCTGACATACGGATCGATCGATACCCTGCCGTCTATCTCGAAGTTATATTCGTACTTTTCAGCATCTATCCCCTCTACCGCAAGGAAACGCACTTCGCCGATCCCTTCCTTCTCGGGCATGTCAAAACGGGCTGCCGGCTGCTCCTTTCCTTTTCTGTACAAAAGGAGCTCACAGGATCTTCCCGATGGCACCTGCACGGAAAAGTTCACTCTGTCTCTTTCTACTGCCGCTCCAAACGGCTGTGGTCTTCCTGTCGTCTTCTTCATAGCCTGTTCCTTTCCTACTGCCAGCCGTCAGTTCCATACATATCAAGATTTTCTCTGTTGATAAAGAAAGTCTCCACGCTGATCTCATTTTCATATGCCCCTCCGTCCAGAAGGGCTGCTGCTGTCTTCGCGGCTGTTTTTCCCATATTGATAGGCGACTGCGCTCCGATACCTGCCATCGCGCTTTCCGGATCTGCCAGCACGGTCTTTACCTCCGGGGAGCCGCCCACGCAATATACAAGGATATCATTCCGCCCGGCAGCATCAAGCGCCTGGATCACTTGGAGCGCCATCTGGTCATTCCCGCACATAATGGCATCGATCCGTTCCTCTTCACTCAGGACACTTTTTATCTCCGCCTGGATCCCGCTCCCTGTCTTTTCTGCGTCGACCCTCCTGACAACTTCAAACCCTTTGTTGCTGACTGCCTCCTCAAATCCCGTGATCCGCACATTGACCGCGGCATTTGCCGGACTTTCTACAAGCACCAGTTTCCCTCCGTCAGGTCTCTTCTCTGCCAGATCCTGAGCGCAGACTTTACCCGCATTCTCGTCATCCGAACCGATAAACGCGTCTGTCAGTCCAGTCTCTGTCACGCGGCCCCCCAGATTCACCACCGGGATGCCTGCTTCCCTCAGAGATTCCAGGGACTCTGTGATCTGTTCCGGGTCAACAGGACACAGAAACACTAAATCCACATCTGCGTCTATCATCTCCTGTATCTGCGTGGCCTGCACATCTGCATCCTGCTGCGCATCCCGCACCATTATGGAATTCCCCAGCTCCTCCAGCACTGTCCCGACAGAATCCTTCAGTACCTGATAAAAAGGATTGGAAAGATCCGGGCAGCTGTACCCGAACATCCAGTCCTTTGTCTGGTCTTCCGACTCTTCCTCCGCCTCTTCCACAACGGCATTGTCCTCCGGCGTGCCTACATCCTTTTTGCATCCTGATATCAAAACAGCGGCAAACACAACCATCCGTATGATGCCGATCCCTTTTTTCTTCATCTGTCTTCCTCTCTGTCCTGCTCTCGTTGTCGTCCACTCTTTCATTCTATCGTGTTTCAGGGGAATGTCAATAATCATATCTCTTGCTTTTTTTATTTCTTTCTGATACCATCATGGTACGATACTGCTGCAGCAGCCCTCCCTCCCGGAAGAAGGACGGCTTTCTGCATATCACACGCAACAGACAGAAGGAGAAACACATATGAACGAAAACGAATTACCCACCGTAACACTGACACTTGAAAATGACGAAGAACTGGAGTGCGCTGTCCTCACCATTTTTGAGACTGACGGCAGAGAATATATCGCTCTGTTTCCCCTTGATGAAAACGGGGATAATGATGACGGCCAGGTCTATCTCTACCGATTCATTGACAACGGCGAAGAGGAAGAGCCGGATCTTGAAAACATCCTTGATGACGAGGAGTTTGAACGCGCATCTGAAGCTTTCAGCGACTGGATGGATGAGCAGGATTTCAGCGATATCGATCTGGATGACATCGAGTGATCCGGTCATCCCTCTTCCAGAAGTTCATCCACAAAACGGGAAGGTTCTGCACCTTTCCCGTTTTTTTCTTTTACGTAACAGATCCGGAGCACATTTTCCGCCCGGGTCATCCCTACATAAAACAGCCGCCGCTCTTCTTCCTCCTCCTTCTCAGTCACTGCCTTTTTATATGGCATCCTTCCCTCGTTCGCCCCGATCAGGAATACGGTGTCAAACTCCAGGCCTTTTGCCGCGTGGAGTGTCATCAGCCGCACTCCTTCCCCCGGCAGATCCTTCTGCCGTTCCTTTCTCTTCAGGGCCTCTGTGTATTCTTCGATATGGCAGAACCATTCCTCAACTGTTGTATACGGCCGGGCCGCTTCCTCGATCTCTGAGAGCACTTCATTAAGGTCTGCGCGCTCGATCCGGTTTGCATAGGCATAGTCTTTCAGAAAATCATCATAACCGATTCGTTTTCTGATATACTGGACCGCCGCATAGGGCGCCATCCGGGAAAGCATTTTTACATCCCACTCAAACTGATCGATCCGGTCCAGCATCCAGTCTTTGTCACAGTAGAACTTCCTCATCTCCTCAAAAGACGCGCCTTCAGCAAGACTGTCCCTCCCGATATAACGTTTCGGGCGGTTCATGACCCTCAGCATGTCCCCGCGGCTGATCTCTCCTGTGGCAAGATGGAAATATGCCCGGATATCTTTTGCGATAAAATGGTCATAGAGATTCGGCAGATGCTCCCTCATCTGAAAAGGCAGCTTTCTCCTGATCAGCTCCTCCGTCACCGGCCGCGCGTCTGTGTGTATCCGAAAAAGCACCGCAATGTCTTCCGCCGGCACTCCCCTGTCTATTCTCTTCGCGATCTCATCCGCCACATACTCTGCTTCTTCGTTGGGGTCTTTCAGCTCCTGTATATGCAGGAAATCTCCTTTATCCCTTACGGCCTGAATCTTCTTGTCGAACCTCCTCTCATTATTGCCGATCACTTTCAGGGAATTGGCAACAATGTTTGAGGTGGAGCGGTAATTCACATCAAGGAGGATCTGCTCCGCTCCCGGATAATCCTTCCCGAACCGGAACATGATCTCCGGGTCAGCGCCCCGGAAGCCATAGATCGCCTGGTCGTCATCTCCCACTACAAAGAGATTGTTCTCCGGGAGCGCCAGCATCCGCAACACATCGTACTGTACACGGTTGATATCCTGGAATTCATCCACAAGGATGTAACGGAATTTTTTCTGCCACTGCGCCAGCACATCCGGCCTGGCCGCAAAGAGCTCATAGCAGACGACCAGCATGTCGTCAAAATCGATCTTGCGCAGAGCTTTGCGCTCTTTTTCATACTCTCTGTATATATCGCGGAATGTTTCAGCGCTGCATTTTGACGACACGAACTCCTGGATATCGATCCGGTTGTTTTTCACTTTTCCGATCTCCTCCGCAACATCCTTAAGGAAATCTTCTTCATCAGACAGTTCCAGCTCCTGCCGGCCTATGGTCATGCGCAGGAGCTGGTATTTTTCCTCCTCTGACAGAATATTCTCCGGCCCAAACCTGTACGCCCACTTCAGGATGCCGTAATATATCCCATGAAACGTGCCTGCCGTGACCGGAATGTTTTTCTTTCCCATCAGCCCGGACAGCCGCTCTTTCATCTCTGCCGCAGCAAAACGGGTAAAAGTAACGACCAGAATTTCTTCTGGTCTTACATGGCATTCTTCGATCAGATACCTGATCCTGTTAACAATGGTAAGCGTCTTCCCGGAACCCGGCCCCGCCAGTACCTGGCAGGGTCCGGTCCCATGGGTGACAGCCTTTTTCTGTGCCTGGCTAAATCCCATCTGTCTCCTCTCTAACTCAGCTTTTCGATCCCTTTTCGGATCCTGTTCAGGGACTCATCTTTTCCCAATACTTCCATCAGCTCTGTCGCGCCGCCCGGAGTATTCTGTTTGCCCGAGACCGCGGTCCTTAACGGCCACATGACATAGCCGATCTTGTGTCCTTTCTGCTCCGCAAATCCTTTGAGCATCTCAAAGAGAGCGTCATTGCTGTAATCCTGCTGCTCCTCGAGAAGCGGGAGCACATCCTGGAGGAGGGCAAGCCCCTTCTCCGGATCTGTCTTCATCTTCTTGTGTGTGTAAAGCTCATTGTCATATTGCGGCACTTCCTCAAAGAAGTCAATCTGCTCACAGATATCCGGCAGGATCTCAATCCTTGTCTTGACCAGCGCGGCAATCTTCTTCAGGTCATAACCCTTTGTGACCGTCTTGCGGATATAGGGCTCTGCCAGTTCATAAAACCGGTCAAAATCCATGGCTTTCAAATATTCTCCATTCATCCATCTGAGCTTCACAGTATCAAAAACAGCCGGGGATTTGCTCATGTGCCGGTAGTCAAAAGCTTCCACCAGTTCTTCCAGAGTAAATATCTCCCTGTTATCCGCCGGGCACCAGCCCAGCAGAGCCACATAATTGACTACAGCCTCAGACACAAACCCCTGTCCGATCAGATCCTCATAGGAGGAGTGCCCGCACCGCTTGCTCAGCTTCTTGTGGTTCTCATCCGTGATGAGCGGACAGTGCACATACACCGGGATTTCCCATCCGAACGCCTCGTAGAGCCGGTTGTACTTCGGCGCGGAGGACAGGTACTCATTTCCTCTCACAACATGGGTGATCCCCATGAGATGGTCATCAATGACATTTGCAAAATTATAGGTAGGGAATCCGTCCGATTTGATCAGGATCATATCATCCAGTTCATTGTTCGGAACTGTGATATCCCCATAAATCTCGTCGTGGAACGTCGTTTCCCCTTCATTCGGAACATTCAGGCGGATGACCCACGGCTTTCCCTCCGCAAGGTTCGCCTCAACCTCTTCTCTGGTCAGGCTCAGACAGTGCTTATCATACACAACGATATCCGTCCCATCGTCAGATACAGAGGTCTTTAATGATTCCAGACGCTCCCTGTCACAGAAACAGTAGTATGCGTCTCCCTGTTCCACAAGCTGCTTCGCATACTCCAGGTACAGCCCGGATGCCTGCCTTTCGCTCTGCACATATGGTCCGTATCCACCGTCTTTGTCCGGTCCTTCATCGTGCTTAAGCCCGGTCTTTTCCAGCGTCCTGTATATAATATCCAGCGCGCCTTCCACAAAACGCTCCTGATCCGTGTCCTCCACACGGAGGATGAAATCTCCTCCCTCGTGTTTCGCGATCAGGTATGCATAAAGCGCTGTCCGCAGATTGCCAACGTGCATCCGCCCTGTCGGGCTGGGCGCAAACCTTGTTCTTACTCTGTTGCTCATCTTTTTTCTCCAATCATGGTCTGTATTTTATTTCCCGCACTCGTCAGCCAGTCTCTCAAGAAATTCATCGCATCTCCCATACACGACAAAATCCGCTCGCTGGTCTGTATAGTGCTCCGACCCTGTCACAAGGATCAGATCCGTGCCCGTATAATACTGCAGCAACTGGCTGCACAGCGGAGTGTTCAGGCTGGCTCCGAGCACGAGGAGCGCGTCCGCTTTTTCCACTTCACCCGCCGCTTTTGTCATAATGCCGTTGTCGATCATTTCACCGAACAGACACACCTGAGGCCGGAGCGCGACAAGACATTTTTCACAAAGAGGAACATTCTTCGACTCCCTGATGTATTCCACAGGATAATGTTTTCCACAGGCCGGACACACATTGTCAAAAACAGTGCCCTTCATATTCACTACGTTTCTGCACCCGGCCCTCTCCTCCAGCCCCGCGATGCGGCGGGTGATGACCGAGTCCACAAGTCCGCAGTCCTGAAGCTTCTTCAACATGTGAAACCCTTTTCCCGGCGGGATGTCCACTGCCTTAAGGATGACTTCTTTATAAAAGCGAAAGAACAGTTCTTTCCTCGCAGCGTAAAATCCGCTGCTGAATATCTCTTCGTAAGAATAGCCGTACTTATCCTCGATCTCATAGGACTCCGCGCCGTCCCTTAAAAGCGGATACCCACTTTCCGCCATCAGGCCCGCGCCGCTTAAGACAACTGTATACCTGCTCTCTCTTAATATCTGGAGTATATTATTTTCTCTCATAAAGTTCCCTCCTTTCCGCTGCATTTCATTCAGCAGCCAATGTTCCTATATACGGTATTATAGAACATATCAGAGGATTCTTCAATAAACAACTCCGGCCTCTCCAGCTCCGGTCCCTGCATATCAGCCCTGCAGATCCTCTGCACGGAGCAGCAGGACGGATGACGGCAGGCTGCCTGTATCTCCCAGGGAACAGCCGACTGCGTCTATGATCTCGATCTTTGCATCGGCAAATGCACCTTCCGCAAATCTGGTGACTCTGTCCGGGACTTTATAATTCCCGGTCCTTGCAGACGGAAAGCCAAGTATGCAGGTCCCATTCTCTGAGAAAAGCACACCGTCTTCCGTATAATAACTGTCCGAAGCTTCTGCTTCCAGCCACTCCAGATAACCAAGCCCGGCAAAAGCACCTTCCTCTATATACATGATATTTGCAGGGATATAGATCTCTGTGATGTCGACCGGAGCATCGGCGAATGCTCCTGCCGCGATTCCTGTGCACCCTTCAGAGGGCAGGATAAGATAACCGTCCGAAACGACAGCCGGCTCTTCGATCCCGCAGATCATCCCATGCTCATCCACAAGAAATCCGCCCACCGCCGCCGGTACTGTATTTTCCGGAGCTTCTTCCTCCGTAGCGTCTGCTGGAGGCACCGTCTCTGTCGGGACTTCCTCCTTCGGAATACTTATGGGAGGCACGCTCCCTGCCGGGTACTCTGGCTCAGCAGGAAAAGTCTCTGCTCCGGCTGCCAATCCCTTAGACGTTATGGCTGCCGTGATCTTTTGAGTAACTGTCTCCTGCCCTGCTGCATCCCGGGACATGTCCAGAAGCTCTGCCGGTACCGGACTGCATCCGGAAGCCTCCGCCGCCGGCAATATCTCAGGTGCAGCAGAAACAGGCTTTGTTTCGATTTCCGTTTCCGGCAGATACCCCGCATATTCTCTGTCCATGCCCGGTATCCCCACTCCTGTGTCCCAGACCCAGCCTGCCGCCATGACAAAAACAATGAGGACAAGCACAGTCCGTTCCAGTCTGTGGAGATTTTCTTCTGATCTCCATTCCTCATAAAGTTTCCCACACCACTCCATTTTGATTCCCTTTCCTTTCTACGCCACAACATTTAATGGAAATATCTTCCATCTGCTTTTCGAGGATAAGGTATCAGAGAAAAAGGAATGCCGCAATCCCCTGCAACATTCCTTTGCAATTTTTTGTAACGATCCTCTGTTTCTCTCAGACATTGATCTCTGCTTTCATGCCCAGCTCATCTTCGTTCTCTTTCAGAAGAGGATGGATGACATTTTTCAAATATGCCTCTACCTGTTCTTTTGCCCGTCCCACATATTTTGCAGGATCCATGGTCTTTTGCAGGTCTTCAGGGCTTAAGTTGAACGCCGGATCTGCCGCTATCAGTTCGAGCAGGTTATTATCCAGTCCTTTTTCCTTCACATTCTTTCCCGCCTCCATGGAAAGCTCACGTATCCTCTCGTGGAGTTCCTGCCGGTCTCCCCCTGCTTTCACCGCGTCCATCATGATATTCTCTGTCGCCATGAATGGAAGCTCCGACATAAGCCGCTTCTCAATCACTTTCGGATAAACCACAAGCCCATCCACCACGTTCAGGCACAGGTCAAGGATACCGTCAATGGCAAGAAATCCTTCCGGAACGCTCAGACGTTTGTTTGCCGAATCATCCAGCGTCCTCTCAAACCACTGTGTCGCGGATGTGACTGCCGGATTCAGCGCATCGATCATCACATAGCGGGACAGAGACGCGATCCTCTCGCTGCGCATGGGGTTTCTCTTGTACGCCATGGCCGAGGACCCGATCTGCGTCTTTTCAAACGGCTCCTCGATTTCTTTTAAATGCTGGAGCAGCCGGATATCATTCGAAAACTTATGGGCGCTTGCCGCTATGCCTGCAAGGACATTTAACACCCTTGTATCTACCTTTCTGGAATATGTCTGTCCGGATACCGGATAGCAGGCCTTAAATCCCATCTTTTCCGCGATCATGGGATCGATCTTGTCGATCGTCTCCTGGTCGCCGTCAAAAAGCTCCAGGAAGCTTGCCTGCGTGCCTGTCGTCCCCTTTGACCCCAGGAGCTTCAGACTGCCGAGCACATAGTCCAGATCCTCCAGGTCCATTTCAAATTCCTGCATCCACAGAGTCGCCCGCTTGCCGACAGTTGTAGGCTGTGCCGGCTGGAAATGGGTAAAAGCGAGCGTTGGCTGGCTTTTCTGCTCCTCCGCGAACTTCGCCAGTTCTGCGATCACGTTGACCAGCTTTTTTCTCACCAGCTTCAGCGCCTCAGACATGATGATGATGTCCGTGTTATCGCCCACATAACAGGAAGTGGCTCCGAGATGGATGATCCCTTTTGCCTTCGGGCACTGTACGCCATAAGCATGAACATGCGACATCACGTCATGGCGGACAATCTTCTCCCGCTCCCTGGCCACATCATAGTTGATATCATCCGCATGGCTTTTGAGTTCCTCGATCTGCTCGTCTGTGATATTGAGTCCCAGCTCTTTCTCCGTCTCAGCAAGCGCGATCCAGAGCCTTCTCCACGTGCGGAATTTCTTGTCCGGCGAGAAAATGTACTGCATCTCTCTGCTCGCATAACGCTCAGAAAGAGGGCTAACATAACGATCATTTGACATATTACTGATCTCCTTTGTCCTGTATACTTGTATGCTGATCCCAGTCTCATGCAGACGCGTATTCCTTCCCGGAGGCATTCCTCTGGAGAACAGGGATCTGTCCGACTATTATAGTAACATCAGCGCCTTGATCCGGCAACACTTTATTGTCCAAAAAGTGTTCTATTCGAATGCGTGACTGATATCCCGCCCTGGAACCTCCATGGGATAATTTCCGGTAAAACATGCGTCACAGTATTTCAAGTCTCCCACCATTTCCTTTAATTTAGATACTTCCATATACCCCAGGGAGTCCGCGCCGATCATCTGCCGGATTTCTTCCTGTGTGTGAGAGTGGGCGATGAGCTGTTCATTCGATGGTACGTCCGTCCCAAAATAGCACGGATGAAGGAAAGGCGGCGAACTGATCCGCACATGCACTTCCTTCGCACCCGCGTTTTTCAGCATTTTAATGATATTTGCACAGGTGGTTCCCCGAACGATAGAATCATCCACCATAACGATGCGTTTTCCCTTCACTACCTCCGGGATCACATTCAGCTTAATCTTTACGCTGGATTCCCGCTCGCTCTGTTTTGGCTTGATAAAGGTCCTGCCCACATAACTGTTCTTGTGAAAGGCCATGCCATATGGGATTCCTGACTGCTCAGAATAGCCCTTTGCGGCCACCAGGCCGGAATCCGGCACTCCCACCACCAGATCTGCCTCCACCGGATAAGACTCTGCCAGAGCCTTCCCGGCAAGAATGCGGGAGCGATAGACATTCACTCCGTCGATTGTGCTGTCTGTCCGGGCAAAGTAGATATACTCAAAGATACATCTCGCATGCTGTTCTTCCGGGACTGCCATGCTCATGTCTGAAGCAATGCCTTCTTTTGTGATCGACACGATCTCCCCCGGCCGCACATCCCTTACAAATTCCGCGTCCACGGCCGCAATGGCGCAGCTCTCGGAAGCCAGGAAATAGGTATTGTCCCTTTTTCCGATACACAGAGGTTTGAGGCCGAACGGATCTCTTGCACCGATCATCTTGCGCGGACTGCTGACCACGAGAGCATAGGCTCCTTTGATCTTTTTCATGGCATTTTTTACAGCTTCCTCCGCGGTCCCCGCATTTAACCGCTCTCTTGCCACATGATACGCGATCACTTCCGAGTCGATCGTTGTCTGAAAGATTGCTCCTGTATACTCCAGCTCCCTGCGCAGTTCCACTGCATTGACCAGATTGCCGTTGTGGGCGATAGCCAGCGTGCCCTTCACATAGTTGATGACAAGAGGCTGGGCATTCTCCACCCTCGTCCCGCCTGCCGTCGAATAGCGGACATGCCCGACTCCCAGATTGCCCTTCAGCTTCTCCAGTTCTTCTTCGTCAAACACATCGTTCACATGTCCAAGACCTTTTCTGGACAATACCTTTCGCTGCCCAAAGGTGTCTGTCACCGCGATGCCGCAGCTCTCCTGTCCTCTGTGCTGCAATGCAAAAAGCCCATAATAGATGGACGCGGCAACGTCGCGTCCATCCAGGTCATAGGCTCCAAAGACCCCACATTCCTCACCGAGTCCTGTGGTAATATTATCAAATCCTGTCATGAAATCCCGCTCCTTATTGATTCGTAAATCGTGATAAAAACTGCTTTGTCCGTTCTTCCTTCGGATGCTCGAACACTTCCTCCGGCGTGCCCTGTTCCATGATGCACCCGCCGTCCATAAAGATCACCTGACTGGATACATCCCGCGCAAACGCCATCTCATGGGTGACGATGATCATTGTCGTCTCCTGATCTGCCAGACCTTTGATCACTTTCAGCACTTCCCCGGTAAGCTCCGGATCGAGCGCGGAAGTCGGTTCGTCAAAACAGAGGATATCCGGTTTCAGCGCCAGCGCCCTGGCGATCGCAACCCTCTGGCACTGACCACCGGAAAGCTGATGGGGATAATTGTCCATCCGGTCTGACAGCCCCATCTGATCCAGAAAGTTCTTTGCCTCAGCCTCGATCTGTGCATGGATTTCCTTTTTCTTTGATTTATAATCCGGCTTCTCCTTTGCCAGAAGCTCCTTCGCCAGCATTACGTTCTGAAGCGCCGTATACTGCGGAAAGAGGTTAAAAGACTGGAACACCAGTCCGAAGTGAAGCCGTTTTCTTCTTATCTCGCCCTCCTGCATCGTCGCCGGATCAGCCGCATCGAACAGCATCTCACCGTTGACGCGGATCACGCCTCCGTCCGGCCTTTCAAGAAAATTCAGACAGCGGAGCAGCGTTGTCTTCCCGCTTCCGGACGAACCGATGAGGGACAATACTTTTCCTTTTTCCAGAGAAAAGCTGATATCTTTCAGCACTTCCGTGTTCCCAAAGCTCTTACTTACATGCTGTACTTCCAAGATTGCCATATGTTCCGCCTCCTACCTGAAATATTCCAGTTTTTTCTCAAGACGTCCCAAAAGGACCGTCAGGATGCCGTTAAAGATCAGATAGTACACTGCCGTAAAGAACAGCGGCCAGATCACTCCTGCGATCCCCATATTGCCCTTCATGAAGGACTGCCCTGCCCATATGACCTCCTGAAGCGCAATGATGCGGGAAAGGGAAGTATCTTTCACCAGTGTGATGATCTCATTGGACATGGGCGGCACGATCCTCTTGATCATCTGAAGCAGTTTGACCTTAAAAAATATCTGCGTCTTTGTCATGCCGAGCACGAGCCCGGCCTCCTCCTGGCCTGCCGGAACCCCCTGAATGCCGCCCCGGTAGATTTCCGAAAAATAGCAGGCGTAATTAAAGATAAAAGCAACCGAAGCCGCGAGAAAACGTCCGCTCTCGCCGCCTCCCCATATATTGTTGCCCATCAGCCCTGGCATGAAATAGACGATCAAAAGCTGGATCATCAGAGGAGTCCCCCTGATGATCCATACGATGATCTTTGTAATGAAACTTAAGGGCTTAAAGCGGGACATAGACCCAAACGAAATGATCAGCCCCAGTGGGATTGCTCCTAAAAGGGTCACAAAAAATAATTTTAAGGTCTGCAGGAATCCCACATTTAACGCCTGTACAACGATTGGAAATTGTTCTGAAAATTCCATGACATATCTCCGTCTGTAAATTTTTTATGTTACTGTTCGATCAGCGCAGCCTGTACTCCGTATTTCTCCGCCAGCTCCCGGATGCTTCCGTCTTCATACGCTTTGGCAAAGAAATCATTCAGCTCTGCTGTCAGATCCGAACCTTTCCTGAATCCTACGCCGTACTCCTCACTGTTCAGGTGTACCGTGTATGTAAGGTCAGAATAGCTCGTTCCCTCTCCGATCATTGCCGCTGCCATGAGCAGATCGATCACTGCCGCGTCAGAAGTCCCTGCCGCCACTTCCATAAGGGCGTCCGCCTGTGCTGTCACCGGGGTAACGTTCAGCTCTCTCGCCTCAAGCTCTTCCTCACCTGCGCTCCCTGCCTCAGCGGCAAAGCTTAAATCCGCAAGGCTGTCCTCATCCTGATACTGGTCAGCCACATCGGAGGGGACTACAACGACCTGGGCATTCTCAAGATAAGCGTCCGTGCAGTCCATCGCACTGGTCACTTCCGGAGTCAGGGTCATACCATTCCACACACAGTCGATCGTCTTCCCATCCAGCTCCAGTATCTTATTTTCCCAGTCGATCTCGACGAACTCCACCTCAACGCCAAGGCTTTCTGCAAATTCTCTCGCAAGGTCCGCGTCGAAGCCGACCCACTCGCCGCTCGCATCCTTGTAGTCCATGGGCTCAAAGTTCGTGATGCCCACGACCAGGGTTCCTTTCTCTTTTACATAATCCATATCGCCCGTCTCAGCGGCGTCCCCACCGGACCCGGAACTTCCTTTTGAACCACAGCCTGCAAGCATGGTAACAACAATCCCTGCGCAAAGCAGCATACTTAATACTCTTCTCTTCATAATTTCCTCCATCGCCGGAAATCCAGCTTTACTTTTTTTCTCTACCAATGAGTCACTGTACCATGGTAAAGTTACCGTTGTATTCTACCATACAGGCTGCGCTGTGTCAAACTCTTGTTCCCGCGCTCTGTGCCATTTGCGCCTCTAAGTATGGCTTCTGCGGTGCTGCCGCTTCCACTTTTCTAGAAGGGAAGGATCGTTCTCCACAGGCAGGCTCTTCCTGAGCTCATCCAGCTCCTGCCTCATCTGCGCGTTGATTTCCATATATTCTTCATTTTTTGTGATAAGGATGTGGTATTCCTCTAGGGACATATATTTATACGATGCGTACAGATACGGTTTGAGGAGCGCCTTGTCCCCGCACATCTGGTAAGCCCTGTCGTACATGCGCGCCGCCTCCTGGTATAGAAAGAGCCTTCCGTATGCTGCTCCCAGCCCTGCGTAGATCCTGCCGTAAAACTTATCATCCACGGTCTCATCTCTTTCCTCGTTCAGGATGGACTGGTACACAAGGATCGCCTCCTCCAGTTCCCCGCTCTCCAGCAGGTTATCCCCCTTGAATTTCTGACGCTCGATATCCTTCTGGTTCTTCAGATGCTCCAGTACATTCTGGATGCGTATCATCTCCGGCTCCCTGTATATGCGCGAAGCCTTCAGGATCGTCAGGACAAACTTCTCCACGGAACCGCGCAGCCGGAGCACATCTCTCAGGTCTGACGCCAGGCCCTCCATTCCCAGTTCTTCGTCAAGCCAGTCACAGAGCTGTTCGTTCATGATCGTGTAGTCGATGAGATAGAGATTGTTACACAGATAATAGCAAAGCTCCTCGATGGTGAAGATCCTGCTGTGTATCCTCGTGACCTCGTAAGGATGTGCCGCGTGTCTGTCATGACAAAGAATTAAATTTCCCATCATTGCCTCCTAAATGTATGATCTTCTCCGCATGGAAATCCGTGGGCGGGAAGAAATCGCCAAATCCCGCGTCCCGCACAGTGATCTTACATGTCTTTTCATCCAGAAACAGTGTCTCGATCTGGAGACGCATGGAATATTCCGCGCGCCTGGGGAATTTTTCAAGAGAAATCTTCTCCGTCCTCACATTCCCCTGGATCAGGGATTCGATGTGGAATTCAATATCCTTCACATCTTCCATAAGGACTTCCCACTGGTTGTTCGACTCATACCAGTGGGCTCCCCATGAAACGATGGGATACCACATTTCCTGACCGTCCACTCTCATATTCACCGTGATCTGGTCTGTCAGCTTGTCCTCTGACAGATAGACCGGATTCTCGATATGCATGAAAAGCTTCCGGTAAGCTGTGTAACACGCGCCCTTGCTGTACAGGTTGTTCCCGATAAAAGCGCGCCGTCCGTTGCAGAGTACCCTCAGAGCCTTTGGATACCAGTTATTCTCGAAGCCTTCTCCTGTAAGAAATACCGAAGATACGATACGCTTGTCAAAGACACTCTCGATAAACTTACAGAACATGGCATCCGCCTCTTTCGCCTTGTCCTCATTCAGCACCGGATAAACCGCCGCCAGTTCTTTCATATGCGCGCTGGCCACCTCGTCCACTGTCACAAAGGTGGTCCTGCCGCCTCCCAGTCCCGGGCGGAGACGCCGGAGCATATAGGCCCGGATCTCATTCCGGTCACAGCAGAAGAGCGCCGCGTCATACTGCCACAGCTCCTTTGGCTGATAGAACAGATAATTGCAGAAGCTTTCTTTATAATCCTGGATAAAGATATGCCGCTTGTCAATATTCATGCGCACGGCAATCCCCCTGAGCATCTGCGCCAGTTCCTCGGTCAGCACCGGCACGGTAAACACGATCCCTTCAATTTC
The DNA here is from genome assembly GCA_944383695.1 of uncultured Mediterraneibacter sp. Taxonomy (GTDB): domain Bacteria; phylum Bacillota; class Clostridia; order Lachnospirales; family Lachnospiraceae; genus Mediterraneibacter. The sequence continues at coordinate 15,699 of CALWQP010000004.1, read as the reverse complement.
TGGGAAAGACTGAAGAGACATCTGGATGAACTGTGAGAGAAGCCAGACCGCGTCGTATGTCTCTTCCCCAAATTCGATCTTGTCCCCTGCAAGACTCTTGCTCAAAAGTCTTGTGACCGTAAAACCTTCCTTTATGGTGACAAGACGTTTTGCCTCCTTGCCGTATGCCCATGTATCCCGAAGTTTTCCGATGATCAGGGGAATCTGATAGTTGTCGGAATCCACCTCAAGCGTGTCCGGCTCCAGCTCCTGATCGTTGTAAAAACTGATCTGGCATGTCTTCTCATTTATTTCATAACCTATGATACTGCCTTGTCCCATGGAAAGACACCCTCCTTATTCCTGTGTGAACATATGGACTGCCGCCGCATCCTCCAGCGCGTATTCCTGCATCTTTCTCCTGCGCTGCTTGACTCCGGACTCTGTAAGGATGTCATTCAGCCTTCCGTATCTGCCCTGTTCTCCGGGCTCTGTTTCCCTTACACACGTCTCTTTATCACTGCGGTAGGAATTTCCGTCAATGGTCTCTTTAAAATAGTATTTCAGCTTCTCATTGGCAAAGAGCACGAATTTCTTCACATAGAGATTCTCGTACATGGGAGTCAGGATCTCCGTAGAATAATCCGCCGGCTCCTCTCCGCCTTTCTGGAGCTGATAATAGAGCATGACCCTGCTGCCCTTCTGGCCCTTGTACTCGATCAGCGTCTTATCCCATAGCTGCTGCTCGATCAGCCAGTCCTTTTCGTAAGAAAGGAAAAATGGAAAATAGATCTGCTTCGCGCACAACTCCTGAAGGAATTTCTTCAGTGCCCTGCGTGTCTGCGCATTATACTCCCTGCCGGAATAATATTTGAGCACAGCAATCTTGCAGATATCGATCGTGTCCTCCCCTTTTTCATATTCGCGGCAGATGATGTCGATCACACTGCGCCCGATCTTCCTCTCCTCAACCACATACTCCCTGGACACATAGGCCAGATATGCCTGCTGCAGGCGGAAATAAGCTCCTTCTGCATAGTACTGTTCAAAAATCTGCGCCTCCTGGAAGAGTTCCTCCGAGAAAAGCATCTGGGTGAGAATCCGCTCCGCAAGTTTATGGGTGTGTATCTCATAATCCCTTGCCTCCCTCCAGAGCACCTTCATGTCCGGGGTAGCGCCGCAGTAATAGTTGGCCAGATAGGTCAGGATCACTTTGTCATACTGCTGCTTTTTGAACAGTTCAAAACACACATACGTGAGGAAATCATCATTTTCATAGTTGTTTTCCCTGATCGTCCTGCTGCAAAGCCCCAGCATCTCTTCTTCCGTATAGTTCTCCAGGCCTTTCTCACGTACCACATCCAGCGTCAGCTCCTGGGCTTCCTCTTCCTCCCTGTTCCTGCGCAGCCCATTGATATATTTCCTGCACATATCCATGTAGCGCAGCTCGTAAAAGAGCCGTTTGCTTTCATAAGGAATGGAATCCGTGTAATGCCTGCCGTCCTTTGCTTCCCACACGAGCCGGTCCGTCTTGGCATACAGAAATACCCGGGCGCCGTTCTCCGTGTAGGGCGCCTTCTGGGTGATCGTCCCATCCTCTGCGATCACATGGATGTATTTCATATCCGGGACTTTTGTTGTGATCCAATACGCATGGCACACATCGTACAGAGCCTTGACCCTTTCCGGATTCATGGCTGATTCTACGACAAAGCGCTTGTATATGATACGAAGCTGCTCGTCCACATTCCTGCGGTCAAGCTGATTCCATGCAAACGCTTCCATCTCATCTCTGTAATGAGCATAGATCTCGCTCGCCTCATCTTCATAAGTGATCAGGTTGGCGTACAGGAACGCGCATTTATGGTAATCCAGTGAATTGCCATGCATAAAATACAGGTACACAGACCTGGGCAGCGCCTTATGGAACTGTCCCGGGACAACGGATGCCATGTAATACTCATAGAGCTGCGCGATCTTAAGTTCTGCTTCCACTGCCTTCTGATACCATTTAAAATATTTCCTGTCCACACAGTTTCCCTTGATCAGCAAAGTGCAGATGGATGTGAGGATCATCGCCTCCTGATATATTTTGTAAGAAAGCACAAGGACATCATAGAGATGTCTGTCAAACACCTTCATCTGGCTGGCAAGATTCGCCGTGTAAAGCGCCAGCTCTCTTGTCATCAGCTTATGCTTCACCGCAAAGAGCAGGACGCGCACTTCGAACTCTCCCAGTTTCTTCAGGGAAGAACTCTTATCCCGGAAACACTTGAAAGCCTGAAGATAGAACCAGATGCTGTGAGATTTTTCCTCATAAAACTGTTTCTCCAGGGCGCGCAGCCTCTCGCTGTAGATCTTATACTCCGAATCCACCTCTACCAGCATGCACAGGATCTTCCAGCTGTCCGGATGCTTCATGAATGTTCGAGAAAGCTCCTCTGCCACCTTCCTCTGTCCGATGGTATCGCTGGACAGAAATGTAGTCAGGTAAAGATAATACGAACTCAGTTCCACATCTTTTCCTATGGCAAACCTGTTATAATTATAAGATTCAAGGAGCCACTTCGCCTCTTCCGCCCTGCCTCCGATCAGGCAGATATGGGCATGGAAAAGCAGGTAGAATTCGTTCTTCGGGTCCATGTCCCTTAAATGGCTGATCCGCCGCACCGCCTCTTCTATCCAGTCGGAAAGCTCCATCCTTCCGCCCTCATATTTCAAATAGTTGCGTATGATCCCGGCGAACTCCCGGTCATTGGCCCGCCGCTCCTCATCTCTTTTTACATCCTTTTCCACCACGATCTCATATGTCAGGCTCTCGTAAGGCGACTCCAGGATGACCCTGCCGAAATTGCTTCCTTCGTGAAGCTTTTCAACATCCAGGAAATATTCCAGACGGTAAGAGTTTCCAATAAACTCTTCTGTGGTGACCCGCGTATGCTCCACTGAGAGGAACTCTCCCTCCGTCCGCACATCGATCTCCAGATAACCCCATGTATTCTTCTTGACTGTAAAAGTCTCCTTGCGGGCTTCTGAGAGAGAGATGAAGGCCCTGCTCTCTTCCTCCAGAGTCAGGAATATCTTCTCTTTCTGCTTGCACCCCACAAGAAATTCTTCCAGCGCCTGCTGGTCCAGCTCCCATTTACGCATATTGTCATAAAGCGCCTGTATCCGTTTATCCTCGTATTTCAGGATTTCATAGAAATCTCTGGAGCGGAACAGCTTCACCGCCTCAGCCGCATCCCGGAACGAAAGCTTTTTAAAATCTTCAAGGCTCTGTATCTTGCCGTAACTCGTCATCACAAACGGCTTTTCAATGATCGCGGAAAACGCCACGTCATATTCCCCGCCGTTACAGACAATGGTAAATTTGCCGTGCTCCACATGCCCGGGCAGAAGCCCGCTGCCGTCATATGTATAATAAATATTGACTGGATTGCCGTCAAAACCCTGCTCGTCACACTGAACACGATAAGAGGAGGGATATACAAGACCTCGTATGGTCCCCTCCCCCTGGTTCTGGAGCGAGAAGCTCCCTCTGTATTTCTCTCCCTCGCCGACACGCATGATGATCCGTGTCTCAGGAAAGATGATTTCCGGCTGCGGGATGTGAAAATCCCCTTTGGCAAATCGCTTGATCTTATTTTTCAAATCAGTCACCTACTCACAATTCTTCTCCTGCCCCGGGGCAAAAGTACGCTACTTTGAATTATAGCATTGTTCGACAGCATCTTGCAACGGTGTATTAAAAGAATTTCCCTTGGATTGTATACAGGTATGCAATTTATGCATCCGGACCTTTCTCTTTTTCAAGATCACCGTCAGTTTCTGTAAATCTTCATATCGTCTGGTATTCTCCTTTTTCTGTTTTTCTTCTTTTTCTTTGTCTTCATCCGGGGAGAAACATCCAGACAGTATACGTAACGGAAGATCAGGCGTTTTCCTGCTCCCATCCGCGCCCTGGCGGTCTCTGAGAATCTCCGGTACAGCCTGTATGCCCTTTTCCATTCCTCCCTTCCGATGTCCGGGTGATAGAAAAGTGTATGCATTACCTGCTCATGGAACCAATCCCACTCTTCTCCGCTGATCTGTGGGAAGTTCGATTTCAGCGCATCCAGCCGCCCCATGCCCAGACCGTCTGCGGAGCCGCGCGCATATGTGTCCGCAGAGCCTTTCCCGGAGCCTCCGGCAGCCTTTGCCGTCTTCAGGACCGCATCGTACATTGCCGGTATCCCACTGCCTTCCGCAGTATACGCCATCCCTGCCCTGCGCTTTCTCCACCTGAATGCTGCCTGGAGCAGAAATGCACCTGCCAGGAACAGAAGCAGGATAAGAACTGCTGCCGCAGTCCTCAGGCCCCGGATGATATTATCCCCACGGTCAGCCTCAGTCCGGGGCTCTGCCTCAGACATCTTTTCTGTCACGCTCCCCGAAGCTGCCGGAGTGTGTTCCCTGTTCACCCAGCCTCCCTCATCCTCATCGTATACCCGGCACCACGCATGCCCCATGCTGCCGTCGATATAGGCCTGCCAGGAGCCGTCCTCCGCCTGATAAAAGGCAGATGCCGGCACTGCATACCCTTCCACATATGCCGAAGGATAGCCGCACATGCGGTAGAGAAGCGCAGCCGCGGTGGCAAAATGGACACAGAACCCTTTATGGTTTTCAAACAGAAAATATTCTGCAAAGTCCTCTGATGCAGGAGTAGGTCCCGGATCTGTATCATAAACTGCCAGGGAGGCAAAGGCTTCGTCAATCTGATGTCCCACGGCATTGTAGGAACTTATCTCCCAGTCCCGGCACAGTTCCTCAAGCTGATCCAGTCCCTCAGGATATGTCAGATATTCTTCGGGAAGAAACACTCCCTGATCTTCTCCTTCTTCCCATGTGTCCCCGGTATAAGCAATTCCGGTCCGCTGCGCCACGTACACAGTATTACGCGGCTTTTCCTGCAAAACAATCACTGAGGAATGGGCCAGGGGATCGGGCTCAAAGGAGCTGATTTCTTTCAGACGGTCCATACTCCCCTCTGTCCCTGCCGGGCCATCGCCTGCTGCTTCCGGCGTCTGCGGTTCCTCTTCCGCTGCCAGTCCAGCCTCTTCCTGCTGTTCCTGCTCCATTTCCTCCTGAACTTCATCTGCTCTCTCCGGATCAGGGGCCTCTCTGGCTTCCCTCTGCATCAGCCTCTCAATCCCTCCCACAAAATCTGTGCGGAGCGTCTCACGTGCTATCTGGTAGAAGCTGCCTTCCACCTCCCGCCCGGTATCCAGATAACTCCCTGCAAAAACAGAAATCCCTGCGAGGAGAGCAAAACATCCTGCCGCTATGACAAGGGACAGCACTTTCTTCAAAAACGGCATTTTCCCCAAAGCTCCCGCAACATAGTACATCACGCCCGCAAATAGAAGAAGCCACGAAGCTCTGAATGAGGGAAAATAACCTGCGCATGCCGCTGCGATGAAAGGGGCCGCCGCCGCGGCGCCCGCCACTGTCTTTGCTTTTCCGGAACGAATGACGAATATCCACAATACCAGCACAGGAATTGTCAGCACAGCCGCCATCACTCCTGCAAGTCGTGTATCCGGGCTGCTGCCCTGAAAAAACAGACTTTCTACTGACTCCCTGTTTCTCCAGAGAAAAACCCCCGACACCAGAAAGACAGGGAGCACTGTCCAGCCTCCAGCGCGGCATATAAGGAATGTAAGCCCAAACGTCACAATGACAAGACTCCCATACAGCCATCTGCCATCCGCTCCCGGGAAAAACACGGAAAGGAATGTATTCCACCATACCGTCCCAAGAAAGGAAACAGCAACGAAAAAGAGAATCCCTTCGGACAAGCGCTCCTTACTCCCGGTTTTTCCCCCGGGTGCTTTCCGGTATATTGTTATCCCCGGACTTTTTCTGTCCATTCCTTCACCCCTTTTCACTTATCTGCCACATCTGTCTCACAGCCGGAGCAGCTCTGGCGCTTCGCCGTCTTTCCATATCTTCCCCGCGCCGTCTATGATCACGATACTGCTGAACTCCTGGCCCTTAAAGGTATCCTCATAGCAGGCGTCTCTCTTTTTTATATCCCTGCATGGCTCCAGATCAAGAAGCCGCCAGATCATACTGCAGGCGCTTTCCTCATCCCGCACCCGCCACTTCACGATACGCTCGTTCTTCTCTTCATACCAGGCTGCCATATGAATACATTTCTCTTCTGCCAGGGTAACTGACAGGGAGGCCGCCCTCTCGACCATCTTTGAGAATCCTTCTGCAGACACTTTCCCTGCCCTTACATCGAACCAGATCAAGACAGTACATCCCAGAGGAAATCCCCTCTCCTTTACCATCAGTTCTTCCTCTTTGACGCTTAATTTCCAATGAATGTCCTTTAGAGAATCCATGACCCGGTATTCTCTTATCTGGTAGATTTCTGAAGGGTCGTCTCCCCTTTTCTCCCCGGAATACTCTTCCGCTTCCGCCTGAAACTCTCTTGTCTTTCTTGTAATCTCCACAGGCATCAGGCTGAACTGAGGCAGTATCTTTACAGATGCCCTTTTCTTCACTTTCTTACGCAGGAAGAAAATACCGAGAAAGTCATAGACCCTGATGGTATCGATCCTCACCTCAATACTGCCGCACCGCCCTGTCTCAAATTCACACCACAGAGTCTCTTCACCACCTGCGGGGACAGAGCCTGCATACTTTCTCTTTTTCCGCTTCTTATCGTGGATATTTCCCAATGTGAGGAACACTTCATAACGGATGCTCATCATGCGGGCCCTGTTTCTTACAACTGCCCCTGCACGGATCTTTTTTTCCGCTTCCCCCATGGCCGGGACTCGTCCCAGATCTGCGTCTATCTTGCCTTGTATCAGGATCAGATACAGTGCTGACGCCGGCAGATACAGGATGAGGAACACAAGGATTCCCGAAATGACCGTCTCATTATACATAAAATACAAGTATGCCGCCGCAAGCAGCAGGACAAGATACCCTGCCAGCCTCTTTATCATGACCGTCACCCTCTAAGCGCCGGAGCAGGGACATTCTCCAGCGTCTGCCGGATCAGTTCATCTACCCGGATACGCCCCACCTTTGCCTTCATATTCAGAAAGAGCCTGTGGCCCGCCACACATGGGAATACTTCCTGCACATCCGCAGGAATCACATAAGCTCTCCCTTTCATCCATGCACACGCCTTTGCCATTGCCGTCAGCGCCACAGTCCCTCTCGGACTGATCCCCAGCTCCGTCCACTCATTCTCCCTGGTCGCCTTTGCCAGCTCCGCGATATACCGGTAAATGCGTTCATGCACAAATATCTCCGATACCTCCGAGCGCATGGCAAGAAGCTGTGCCGCGTCGAGGACCGGTTCCATCTCCACGCTGATCGATCCTTTTTTCTGGTCTCGTTTCAATATCTCCATCTCTTCCTCCACAGTAGGATAGCCCATGCTGACGCAGATCATAAACCGGTCCAGCTGGGATTCCGGGAGAAGCTGCGTTCCTGCTGAACCTGCCGGATTCTCTGTAGCGATGACGATAAACGGCTCTCCTGTCCTGTGTGTGACCCCGTCCACGGTCACCTGCTTTTCCTCCATTACTTCCAGGAGCGCTGACTGCGTCTTCGGAGACGTCCGGTTGATCTCGTCAGCCAGGAGCAGGTTGCAGATGGCTGCCCCCGGCTGATAGACGAATTTGCCTGTTTCCTTCTGATAGATCGTAAATCCGGTCAGATCAGCCGGAAGCACGTCCGGAGTGAACTGGACCCTTTTTACCTTCAGTCCCATTGTCCTCGAAAACGCCAGCGCCATGGTCGTCTTCCCTGTTCCCGGGATATCCTCTATCAGGATATGCCCGCCCGCAAGTATCGCGGTCATGATCTTTGTCAGAACATCCCGCTTCCCTACAACCGCCTTCTCCACTTCATTGATCACGCGCTGCGCGCTATACATACTCTCACCCATTGCCATACTCTCCCGCAGATAAACACTGCCTTGAATCTCTGTCATTGTCCGCTTTCCGCTCTGTCCATGCAGTCTCCTCCACCTGCTGACAGCAGCATGAACCGTTCTATCGCCAGTGTATCATACACATGCTCTTCTAACAAGTGCCCTTCTGACACGGCTTAAGGCAGAAATGAAGCCTGCGGAACCATGACTCTGTCAAAAATTCCGCAGGCTTCCTGCCTTCATCCATATTTTACAGGGCATTTTCACCGCACTATGCGGTAATATTCTCTGGACGTGATCAGATACACCGCCACATAGAGCACGGTAAACACTGCCGTCACCCCGGCTGTGCACAGGAGGAACAGAGGTACATTTGCCACAAACATGACTTCGAGCAGCATGGTCATGACCCGAAACGCAAACGCCACATGAAGGAAGGCACCCAAAAGCGGCAGGAAAAACACCGCCAGGATCTGGCTTCGTATGGTACGGCGCACTTCTCTCCTGTCCATGCCTACTTTCTGCATGATCTGATAGTTCTCCCTGTCATCATACCCCTCGGAAATCTGCTTGTAATAGATCAGGAGCACTGTGGAGAGCAAAAAGAGCACACCAACGAATATTCCGATGAAGAGCGCCCCGCCATTCATGGCGTAAGTCCAACCCCGGCTGTCCTCTTTATACTGCACATAGGCGTCAGGGCTGACCGCTGTTATCCGTTCTTCAAGAGTCCGCACCATCGTCTCGCTCGCTTCCGCCTCCCCGTCCAGATCAAACCAGGAATAATAGCTGACATGATTTAACTCTTCGGATGCGAACCCATATTTTACCGCCAGTCCCTCCACGGATTCCACATCCGGGAGGATCACATAGACGACTTTCACCATATTGGACATGAGGCCATCTGAGATAAGAGGGATATTTTCCAGGACTTCTTTCACCTGATACGGCTCATCTCCGAGAAGAAGGCTGTCGTAAGTATAGTTATCCTCCGGCGCGTAGATAAGGGCTTCGTCCGGCGCAAGCGTCTCTTCCGACCCTAATATCCGGTTGTAGTCCTCCAGGGGGATCAGGACCATGCTCCGGTAATATTTTGCAAAGCTTGCCTCATCCTGAAAGGTCATAGCATTGCCGAACACTGCTTCTCCCTCCCGGAGCATACAGGGGAGAAGAAAGGTGCGGTAACCGATCTGCCCTTCCACTGTGACGCCGGCTTCTTCCGCGCACTCCCCGATGACCTGCTCTGTCTCTGCCATCCCTTCCACCGAGCCTTCCGGGACGCTCACCGTCACGTCCTTTGGATACTGGGTATCCATAGAATCCTCGATCCCCGCGTACAGGCAGACGCACATGGAGAGTACCACGATCACTGCCGTGCTCATGATGCAGATATTGGCAAGCCCTGCCGCATTCTGCTTCATACGGTACAACATTCCTGACACCGCTGTGAAATGCTTTGTCTTGTAATAATATTTTTTATTTTTTTTCAGCAGCTTTAACAGTACGATGCTCCCGGAGATAAAGAGCATGTATGTTCCAATGATCACAAGGATCACGGCAAAGAAAAAGACATTGACCGCTGTCAGGGGCGAATCCACCGTCTGGGCGATATAATATCCACTCCCCAGGGCAAACAGTCCGATCAAAGCGATCAGCCATTTCCCTTTCGGCTCTTTCTCGCCCGCCCTTGACGCGCCCACCAGCTCCGAGAGCCTGCCCCGCCTTACCTGGAACAGATCATAAACCAGATTCAGCCCAAACACAGCAAGAAAGAGTTTCACTGTCTGAAGGAGCGCCTCCGGCTCTATGGTAAAATCAAGAGGCACGTCAAAGTGGATGATCTTAAGGAGAATAAGAAACATCAGCTTCCCCAGAGCAAGCCCAAGAAGAAGTCCCGTGCCCAGGCTGACCGCCGCACTGATCAGTGTCTCCCATAGCATCATCACGCTTAAGTTTTTCTTATCCATGCCCAGCACCTGGTACAGCCCCAGTTCTTTTTTCCTCTGTTTTATCAGGAAACTGTTCGTATAGAACAGAAAGATCAGCGCAAATCCCCCTGCCACCATCGTCACCCAGCCCATGACCACCGGAAGCGCCCTTCCTCCGCGGATCTCCGCCAGTCCGTTGTTTTTCGCGATGGCATTCAGCGCATAGAACAGCATGACCGTAAAAATGCATGTCAGGAGGTAGGGTACATAGATCTTATGATTTTTCTTCAAGTTCATGAAGGCAAGCCTTGGATAAAACGATCTACTCACGCACCTCACCCCCTGTCGCAAGGACGGTCAGTGTGGCGGCAATCTTCTGGTACATCTCCTCGTCCGTCAGATTTCCGCGGTAGATCTGGTGGTACACCTGCCCATCCCGGATAAAGAGCACCCTGCCCGCACTGCTCGCCGCCTTGACGCTGTGGGTCACCATGAGGATTGTCTGACCTTCCCGGTTGATCTGGGTGAACAGCTTCATCAGTTCGTCGGACGAGCGGGAATCCAGCGCTCCGGTAGGTTCATCCGCAAGGATGAGCTGGGGGCGTGTGATCAGCGCCCTTGCCACCGCGGCTCTCTGTTTCTGGCCGCCCGACACCTCATAAGGATATTTCAAAAGAAGCTCCGTAAGCCCCAGCCTCCCGGCGATACGATCCAGCTTGGAGCGCATCTGCTCATATTTCTCTCCTGCGAGCACAAGTGGAAGATAGATATTATCTTCTATGGAAAAAGTATCCAGCAGGTTAAACTCCTGGAACACGAACCCTAAGTTCTTCCGGCGGAAAGCTGCCAGTTCTTTCTCTTTCACCTGGCTAAGATCGCGCCCATTCAGCCGTACTGTTCCTCCCGAGGGCTTATCAAGGGCCGCAAGGATATTGAGCAAAGTCGTCTTGCCGGACCCGCTCTCCCCCATGATCGCCACATATTCTCCCTGTTCTACGGAAAAATTCACGTCAGAGAGAGCCTGCACCTGGCTGCCGCCGAACCGTGTGGTATATATTTTCTTGACGTTTTTCACTTCGAGCAATGACATCTTTTATCTCCTCCCTGTCTTTTCTTTATGTCTCCATTATAAAAAGACAGAAGGCAGCCTTCCATAAGCCTGCCTTACAAACACTCCCTTATCCTTACATTTCTGTCACGTTCACAGATTTTTCCGTCACGTCCCCTATTCATGCCGCCTCTCCTCCCTGAAAAGATCCAGGCGTACCGCAGTGCCCCTGCCCGGCTCTGACGTGATCGTAATGGTGTGATTCAGCTTTTCGCATATCATCCGGCACAGGTACAGACCGATGCCGGTAGACTTCTTATCCTGCCTGCCATTGTATCCGGTAAATCCCTTCTCAAACACCCGAGGCAGATCCTCCGTCTGTATCCCGATGCCTGTATCCTCGATCAGGAGCACGGCCGGACTGCCGGGCTCTGTACGGATCCGGATCATCCCTGTCTCTGTATATTTCAGAGCATTCGAGAGAAGCTGCTCCAGCACGAACAGAAGCCACTTCTCATCTGTCAGCACCTCTTCTGTGCAAGATTCGTATTCCAGCCGTATCTTCTTTAAGATGAACATCCGGGAATACTTGCGCACGGCCTGCCGTATGATCTCATCCAGAGGATACTTCTTCAAGAGAAGGTCCGACGACATGTCCTCTGCGCGCAGATAGGAAAGCACCATGTCCACATATTGCTCTGTCTTAAAAAGCTCTATGCGCATCGCCTCCATGCCCCGGCCATCCTCTCCAGTTTCCCCGGACTGGGAGGGGATATGGCCCTGACCGTTTTCCGCGGACTGGAGCAGAAGGTTCATCGCAGCCAGCGGCGTCTTGATCTGATGCGCCCACAGACTGTAAAAATCGAGCATCTCCTGCCTGCTGATGCGGGCATCATTTTCCAGTCTCACGATGCGCTCTCCCAGAGTCCTGATTTCCTCCTGGTATTTCTCTTCCGGGATGTCCTGAGGCCACGGCAGTTCTCCCAGCTCATAGGGCATATTCCGGAAGGCTTCATCCAGACTCTTCACCTTCCTGACATAACGCCACAGATCCCAGACCCCCAGTACAAAAAAAGTGACCAGGGATAAAAAAACCGCATAGGACAACGCATCCGCACGCACACCGTACAGGTACAGCACAAGATAAAAAAGCGCCAGAAAAAAGAGATAAAAGACCACTGACTTCCGGTTCTTTTTTAAGTAGGTGAAAATAATATGTTTCATTGGATCACATACCCGCTCCCTTTCTTTGTCCTGATCAGATCCCTGATCCCGATTTCCTCCAACTTCCTGCGAAGCCTGGTCACATTTACGGTCAGAGTATTATCGTCAATGAATTCATCGCTCTCCCACAGTCTCTGCATCAGCTCGTCCCTCTTCACGATGCGCCCCGCGTTCTCCATGAGTACCTGCATGATGCGGAAATCATTTTTCGTCAGCTCCAGCTTCTTCCCCTCAAAACTGACACACGTGTCGTTCAGATTCAGGATCACCCCGCCATGCTCGATCAGGTTCACCCTGCCCTGGAAGGAATAGGCGCGCCGGAGCATTGCCTGTATCTTTGCGGTCAGCACGTTCAGGTCAAAGGGTTTCTCTACAAAATCATCCCCGCCCATGTTCATTGCCATCACGATATTCATGTTATCTCCCGCCGACGAGAGAAACAGGATGGGGACCTTTGATATTTTGCGGATCTCAGTACACCAGTGATATCCGTTATAAAAAGGAAGAAGGATATCCATGACCACCATCTCCGGGGAAAACCTGGCGAATTCTTCCGTGATATTGCGGAAATCTCTTGCACACTGCACTTTATAATCCCACTTCTCCAGATGCTCCTTCAGCGTCCCGGCAATGGTCGCGTCGTCCTCTACAATATAGATCTTGTACATGGAACTGTCTCCTTACATATGATAGTCATTGTCTTTCTGATCATTGTCTACCTGTTTATGATAAGGCTTTTGCTTCTCTCTGACAGGACTAGCTCTTACCCTAAGGCAACATCCAGTATCATCATGAGCACGAATCCGACCGCCACGCCCACGGTGCTGATATTCGTATGTTCACCTGCCTGTGCCTCCGGGATCAGTTCTTCTACCACCACGTAAATCATTGCGCCTGCCGCAAAGGAAAGAAGATATGGGAGCAGGGGCACCACAAGCCCTGTCAGGAGTATGGTGACAAGCGCCGCGATCGGTTCCACGATGCCGGACAGCGCTCCATACGCAAAGGCTTTTTTCTTTGTCAGCCCCTGGCTTTTCAGCGGCATGGATATGATCGCGCCCTCTGGAAAATTCTGGATCGCAATACCAATGGACAGGGCAAATGCCCCTGTCAGAGTCATCATCGTGTTATCGGCGAGGACTCCCGCAAAGGTGACTCCCACAGCCATCCCCTCGGGGATATTGTGGAGGGTCACCGCAAGGACAAGCATCGTTGTTTTTTTTAAATGAGCGGGCACACCTTCCGGTTTTTCCTCTGTGTAATGCAAATGCGGAGTCAGTGTATCCAGCAGGAGGAGAAATCCTATCCCGAGAAGAAATCCCACTGCCGGCGGCATCCAGGAGATGCCGCCCTGCTGCTCTGCCATGTCGATGGCAGGTATCAGAAGAGACCAGACAGATGCCGCCATCATTACTCCGGAAGCAAACCCGAGCAGCATCTTTTCCAGCCGCTTGTTCATTTCCTTTTTCATAAAAAATACCATTGCCGAGCCCAGCACAGTCCCGGCAAATGGTATGAGAATCCCTATCATTGTATTCTGATTCATGTTTTCCCTCCGTTGCTATATTGAAAGTCGTGATAATTTTTATCGATATCCTATCATATGCATCCCGGAGAGAATTTGTCAATAGTTATGCTGTCCCGAAATACTTTTCCGGGACAGCTTTTGGGCTTAAGCGTCTGCCGCAAGATCCTTTCCGGCTGCCCGGCACTCTGACAGCGCATCGTCATCCGGCGTCTCATTTGCGATCACACCTTCTTCACGCACAAGTACGGCTCCTGCATTCTTCATGCGGTCGGCCCAGTCGCGCATCCACTCTCCGTCGCCCCATCCGTAAGCCCCAAACAGCAGGATCTTCTTTCCGCTGACAAGAGGCTCAAGCTCTTCCACAAAAGGCTCCATCTCCGATTCTTCGAGCTGTTCTGCCCCCATGGACGGACAGCCCAGCGCAAATGCGTTTTCAGATGCCAGCGCCGCTGCATCCGCATTTCCCACATCTATTACATCTGCGTCTGCGCCTGCCTCCTTGATTCCTTCTGCCACAGCCTCCGCCATGGCCTGAGTATTTCCTGTTCCACTCCAATATACCACTGATATGCTCATCTTTTTCTCCTCCATTCTATGATCACAGAGCAATTTCCCGGATACTTTTTCCGGTCAGGAATTCATTGACCGCACAGTCCTTTGCCCGGTCATATTCCTTGAAGACCATCCTCGCTCCCGCAAGATCGCTGTATACCTTCCAATATCCGATCATGAGGTATTTTTTTCCTTCGTTCCTGATGAAACCTTTCACATCATCCAGCGGATACCCGAGAAATACTCCGATCTCATGGGGAAATCCTATCCCTCTCCGGGCAAAATCCCCAATCCGTCCGGACAGGCGTTCCAGTATTTTGTCCACACTCATATCCGTGTATCCATACTCCCGGATCAGCTCATTCACTTCGGGCTGTTTCAGGTATCTGTCCAGCTCTTCAGGGCGGTAAAAAAGGACAAGGCATTTCCCATCCGAACAGGACAGTCTGTGGTATGAGATGTCCATATTTTCAAACAGTTCAGAAAGCCCGCCATAGAGCACGGCATCAACCGATATGACACAGGACACTTTAATCCCTTTTAAAAACGGCGCGCACTGCAGGACGATCTGAAATCCCAGCCTTATCCTGCGGTCATTGTTTTTCAGAAAATAGGACAATACTTCTGTAGGCATGATCCCTCCACATTTTTGAGAATGATTTTCAATTAATAAAATAGTACCATATCCCCCGATTGTTTTCAATAGAGTTTTTGAGAACATTTCTCATCAACATCCTTTCATTTAAAAATCGCTGTTCAGATACAGTATTTCTCTATCCCATGTCTGTTATGGGCATATTGCTTAAAAATTTTTATTTTTTTATCGTTTTTTTAGTTGTTCCACACATAAATATGGTGTATAATGGGTTTAACATATTTGAGAGGTGAAAGTCTCAAACAATACTTACATAAAGGAGAGATTCGCCATGGTAAATTTAGTGACAGGCCCCAGAGGCAGCGGAAAAACGCAGAAAATGATCGACCTTGCAAACGATAAGGTCAAAACGTCCAACGGAAATGTAGTATTAATTAAAAAAAGCCCTAAGGATACATGTACAGTAGATTTCAATATCCGTGTGATCCGTATGGCAGATTATCCAGATATCCTTACTCTTGAAGAATTCGTAGGTTTTCTTTACGGCATGGCAGCCGGTAATCATGACATTGAAGCCATCTTCATCGACAGTGTATTAAAACAGGCAAACATCACTCTTGAAAGCCTCGCGGCTTTCCTTCAGAAACTGAACAGGATCTCCACTGAAAACAACATAGATTTTTATCTCAGCGTAAGCGCAGAGAAGAAAGATATTCCCGGTATAGATTCCCATGATTGCAATATCATATGCTGATATTGGGAGAACAGGCTTTATATAAATCAGGCCTGCATATAAAAAGAGAATGCCGCACAATCATCCATTTTGATTGAACTGCTCCCTGTCAAGTAGACAGATGAAAAAATAAAATTTTTCTATCTCCAGCCGTAGTTGTACGGTTGGAG
>CALWQP010000003.1 GCA_944383695.1 uncultured Mediterraneibacter sp. | reverse complement strand
GCGCCTTTCGGGCGCAAGCAGGTAATAGCCCCTTATAGGGGCAGAGCAAGCCACCGGCTAAGCCGGTGGTCCTGACTTCAGGGTGTCCCTTTTTGGGCTTTATTCTATCGCTCCGGCACTTTTCATGGAAAATTCTACGCTGAACCGGGCGTCTTCCCCATATACTGGCTCCAGCACCGCAGAGTCATAGCTGTCAAAGACAAGATCATATCCTTCGTAATTAAAATCGCACTCTACTATGATCCCGGCATCGGTAAAGATGAAATCTTCGAAATAATCTCCGTGCTCTTTGATCCGGGAGAAAATCTCTTCCGGCGTATCCGGCTGGATCGAGTAGCCATCCTGTGCGCAGATGTAGGAGACGGAGGCAAGCGCCATGCTTTCTCCATAGGATGAGATTTTGACATTTTCATTTTCTACGGAATAAGAAAAACTGATACCGGTTATGACGCCGTTTTTCTCTGTGAATTGAAATTTGGGAAGCGGCGCGTATTCTCCGTTCTGATTGATGTAAGGAGTACCTGGTTTTTTCGCCCATTCTGCATGATCGTCCAGATAAAGGGCAGAATCGGGAATTCCAGCAATGCCGGATGTTATGGAGGGCGGCAGGTTCAGCTGACGCCCAAGACCAAAGAATTCCTGCGTGTCATTAAAGTTTTCGCAGAACTCTTCCACAGTGAGATCTCCCGTGTTGGGCGGGATTGCCGCGTACTGGTTCAGTGTGTCTTGCAGTATCGTGGAAAAGGGGATGAACACGATCGTGGCGCAGATCCCCAGAGGCAGACGCCCCTTATTCAGACTCAGGACAGAGTCTTCTTCCCAGTACAGTGTCTCATCATTTTTACATGCTTTATAGGATCTGTACATGCGGATGAGCCAGTAGACCGGAATGAGGAATCCATAACCCTTCCGGAGCACATTCCATGTACGGCGGAGGGCTTCCCGGTAAGTGAGCCGTTTCCCGCCGTCTGCCGTGACCTGTAGCCCGAAACAGAACTTGCCCGGTGTTGTACCGGTAAATGTCAGAAGCAGAGGCTCGACCAGCAGGACGATAACGTTTGTTATGAACAGGCTGCCGATCGTGCTCAGGAGCAGGAAAGACAACGAAGCGTCCATGGGGAAATCTTCGCTGATATTAACACCGATCACAAGAGCCAAAAAGGCGCTCCAGACCAGGCTGTACAGGGTAAGGTCGCTCTCCCGGGCAAAAAACCGCCGCCAAGGAGCAGCCACTTTCGGCACGGTATCTTCTTCAAGCTCCGGCGGAGCAGCGTGGCGCGGCATATCCATCAGGTCGAGATAATGCTGTGCGTCAAAGGTGTCGTAAACTACATGGTCACGGCACATCTGCTCACACACATCCTGGCACTGTATCAGTCCGTTCTTTTCTTCTTTTAAATGTCTGAGATGGTTTAAGAGCACGTCTCCAAGATCCTTCTCACCGTTCCCTGCGGCGCGGATATCATCAAGGCTTAAATGGAGAGTACGCAGAAGCCGGATACGCTTCAGTGTTTCAAGGTCTTTTTCTGTATAATTTCTGTAACCGTTTGAATCCCTGGCGGGAGTCAGTAGCCCCTCCGATTCGTAGAAGCGGATATTGGCGCGAGTCATTCCCGAAAGGTTTTCGATTTCTTTGATCGTCATAGTAAAACCCCCTTGCTGTATCATTTTATCTGTGCTGAGTATAAGGTGTCAACAAGGTTTACAGTCAAGAGGAAATATAAAATATCTGCTATTTCAAAGCTGAAAGCGGAAAAGAAAGTGCACGTCTTGAAAAACCTCCCTGTTTATCATACAATGGAACAGGAAATGAGTGGAAGGGCAGACATGCGGACATCCACCATCAGGATATAAGATTTCAGGAGGACATATACAATGAAGAAACCGGTTTTAGTCATCATGGCGGCAGGCATGGGGAGCCGATACGGCGGTCTGAAACAGATCGATCCGGTAGATAAAGAAGGGCATATCATCATGGACTTCTCAATCTATGACGCAAAGCGCGCGGGATTCGAGAAGGTCGTCTTTATCATTAAAAAAGAAAATGAAACAGACTTTAAAGAAGCGGTCGGCAGGCGGATCGAAAAAGTAATGGAAGTGGCATATGTATTCCAGGAGCTTGCAAATATTCCGGAAGGGTTTGAAATCCCCGAAGGGCGTGTGAAGCCGTGGGGTACCGCGCATGCGGTCTTAAGCGCCATCGATGAGATTGACGGACCGTTCGCGGTCATCAATGCGGACGACTATTACGGACGCCATGCATTTCAGACCATCTATGATTACCTTACCACCCACGAGGATGACGATAAATACCGCTACACCATGGTGGGCTACCGCCTGAAAAATACAGTGACTGACAACGGACACGTCGCGAGAGGCGTGTGCGGGCTGAACGCAGACAACGAACTTGTCAGTGTGACGGAACGCACCCGGATCGAGAAGAGGAACGGAGGCATTGAGTATTCCGAAGATGACGGGCAGACGTGGACGTTAATTGACGGAGATACCCTTGTGTCCATGAACATGTGGGGATTCACGCGCAGCATCCTGGATGAGATCAAAGCAGGATTCCCGGCATTCCTGGAAAAAGGGTTGGAAGAGAATCCGTTGAAATGTGAATATTTCCTTCCGGCAGTGGTGAGTGAACTACTGGAAGAAGGACGCGCTACGGTAAAGGTTCTGGAGTCGGAGGATAAATGGTACGGCGTCACGTACAAAGAGGATAAGCCGGTTGTTGTCGCGGCAGTCCAGTCGCTGAAAGATGCAGGGCTGTATCCGCAGAAGCTGTGGGATGGTCGTGAATAGCTCCGGCAGGTGGAATGTATGCAACATTTTTACCATAAGATGAACTAAAAATATAAAGAATTTCCTCAGGACTCGTGCTATAATGGGCACAGAAAGAAACAAAGAAACGCCGTGCACGGCAGAAATTCACAGAATCAGTCAAGGAGGATATGAGTATGTCGATCTTAGTAACCGGAGGAGCCGGATTTATCGGAAGCCATACATGCGTTGAGCTTTTAAATGCGGGCTATGATGTGGCAGTAGTTGACAATCTCTATAATGCATCAGAGAAAGCGCTGGAGAGAGTAAAGCAGATCACAGGAAAGGACCTGAGATTCTATAAAGTAGACATCCGTGACAGAGAGGCGTTAAACGAAGTTTTTGACAAAGAGGATGTAGAATCCGTGATCCACTTCGCAGGGCTCAAGGCAGTGGGAGAGTCCGTGCAGAAACCGCTTGAATACTATGAGAATAACATCGGCGGCACGATCACGCTCTGTGATGTGATGAGAAATCACGGCGTGAAGAACATCATTTTCAGTTCATCCGCCACAGTATATGGAGACCCGGCGTTTATCCCGATTACAGAGGAGTGCCCGAAAGGAACATGTACAAACCCATATGGATGGACGAAATGGATGCTGGAGCAGATCCTGACAGACTTGCATACAGCGGACCCGGAGTGGAATGTAGTGCTTCTCCGCTACTTCAATCCGATCGGAGCTCATAAGAGCGGGCTCATCGGCGAGGACCCGAAGGGCATCCCGAACAACCTTATGCCTTACATCACACAGGTAGCGATCGGCAAACTTCCGCGCCTGGGCGTATTCGGAGACGACTATGATACTCATGACGGAACCGGAGTCCGGGACTATATCCACGTGGTAGACCTTGCAGTCGGTCATGTGCGCTCGGTGGAGAAACTGAAGGAAAAAGCAGGCGTATCTGTCTACAACCTGGGAACAGGAAACGGATATTCTGTGCTCGATATGGTGAAAGCATTCAGCAAAGCGTGCGGAAAAGAGATCCCCTATGAGATTAAGCCGCGCCGTGCTGGCGATATCGCGACATGCTACTGCGACGCATCCAAAGCGAAAGAAGAGCTGCACTGGACGGCAGAATGCGGACTGGATGAAATGTGTGAAGATTCATGGAGATGGCAGAGCCAGAATCCAAATGGGTATGCGGATTAAATCCGGATCGTCGGGGAGACTTTCATGGAGCAAATCTTCCAAAAACTGCGTAGAGGAAATATTTAAGACGTATTCAGTGCGGGGGTGCAGGTGGCTTCGCCTCCGCTCCATGAGGTGAGAAAAACTACAAAATCTGGAATCATGCTAAAAACAAAACTGTGCATCGGGCAACCTGGCTTCGCCTTGGACGATCCTGATGTATAGTTTAACGCATGATTCCAGATTTTTACTTTTTCTATATCCTATTACGAAGTTGCCGTAGCCACCCGCACCCCCGTACTGAAAGACGTTCGGAAATACGCTCCTCGGTTTTCGGATGATCTACTTCGCGACAGTCTCCTCTGCAAATCCAGATCTCCTCCAGTTAGTTTTTATGTTTCTGAAAAAGAGAGCTGGTCATCCGCACTGTCCGGTCGATCTGTTCTTGTTCTTCTTTGCTTTTTCCCTGTTTTAATATTTCAAGAATAAGGGTGACCTCATCCGGAGTAAAGCGGATTCCCTGCTTATTCGCGCTGGTGATGAGTGCCAGCATGACCGGAGCCAGGTCTTTTCCTGTCTTACCCTCTGTCCGTGCCGCTGCCATCCGGATCAGCTCCAGTTTCGCCGGGTCTATATTCTTCATTGCCGGGTTGTTCATCCATTCTTCCATCTGTACTATCTCCTTTCTGATCATGGTCTTCTGCCTGTGAAAACATGTCGCTGTATATGTGGAACATTTCCTGCTGTTCCGGGGAAAGCATGCCGGACAGGATATCCATCGGATCGAGAGCCGGTCCTCCATCTTCCGAAGAACCGCTGTTCTGCATCATTTCCATAACAGACATCATTTCCTTTAAGTTGATCACCATATCTAACGCGGCAGATTCGCGGGGCTTAAGATAAGGGCGGAAGCTGTTCAGTATGTCAATGGGAGACGAGTGTTCTTCATCCCCCAGCATCTGCGCCCTGATAACGCCGCGGCCGCCAGAGAAGATCCGGATCGTCTCTCTGAGTTCCATGACTTTTACACAGGCTGCCAGCATCTGTCGCCCGGATGCAGGAGCATAAGGGATTATGAGCTTCATGATCTGGAGTTCCGGTGAAGTGACGAGCTCGTCAAAAGGTGTCATCGGTCCGGGAAGATTTTTGTCCATATAAACTCCTGCACGTAGCGTTGTAAATATATATGCCGTTATGAATAAAATTATGATTCAGGGGAAAGCTGTAAAAACGAGCTGCTGTCTGCAGGGCATATAAGGAGCGTAGCCATTTTAGACACGGTTCATAAAATAATAAAGAACAAAGAGAAAGGACTGGAGAGACAGTGGCAAGAAAATTAATCATTGACGGGAACGCCGTATACGAAATCGACGAAGAATGTATGCTGAAGCGGCGCCTGAATGGAAAAGAGAGCAGGGAAGTTTCTCAAAAAGAAGAAAAGGTAAAAAATCAGGCAGAAAAGAATAAAGCAAACTGAATGTAAAGTGAAAAAGCAGGATGTACGGTAAACGTACATCCTGCTTTTTCAAAAATTGTGTGCGGGGTCAGAAGAGTCTGACCCCTTTGGTCTAAGCTGTCAGAATTGTCTGAACTTTGATCAGCATCCACATCCGTTGTTGCCGAATCCGCCGCAGCAGAAGAGCAGAAGGATGATCCACAGGCAGCTGTCATTGCCGCATCCGTTGCCGCTGAATGTGTTTCCGCCACATCCGCCGCAGCAGCAAAGCAGAAGAATGATCCACAGGCAGGAAGACATTCCGTTTCCGTTGTCGCATCCGCATCCACAGTTTGTAGCAGTTAAATCACTCATGTTAAATCCTCCAATTAGGTTATTGTTTACAGTTTTATATTATGCAGAGGGAGAAAAGTGGTTACAGTCTGCCGGGAAACAGGAGAAAAGCATATTCCAGGGACAAAAATCAGAAGAGGAGAATATTCTGATTAAAAAGGAATTTATTATGAGATGGGTAAAACAGGCGGTTGGATACTGGTGTAATGATATAAAGGATAAAAAGTGGATGGGAAAGGGAATCTGTATTGCCGTGCTTGACACAGGGATGTCCAGGCATCCTGATCTTGAGGGGCGGGCAGCCGGTTTTAAAGATTTTGTGGGAAATTCTCTGAAATATAATGATGACAGCGGGCATGGAACTCATGTGGCAGGCATCCTGGCAGGAAGCGGAAAAGTGTCAAATGGGCTGTATGCGGGGATGGCGCCGGATGCGTCCCTCCTTGTAGGAAAAGTACTGGACAGGGAGGGGAACGGAGATGTGGAGAACGTGCTGAAAGGAATCAGGTGGATTCTATCAGAAAAAGAACGTTATGATGTGAGGATCGTGAATATTTCTGTTGGGACACAGCCGGATCTGGCGGCACATCAGAAGCGTCTGTTCCTGGACGCGGTGGAGGAGCTGTGGGATAGCGGGCTGATCGTGGTCGTATCAGCAGGAAATTATGGGCCTGGTGAAGGAACCGTGGCAGTGCCTGGGAGCAGCCGCAAGGTAATTACCGTGGGAGTGCCGGATACGGAACTTCCGCCTGTGCAGAGACGCAGAAAAAATGTAAATTATTCCGGGAGGGGACCGACCCGGGAATGTGTGGTGAAGCCGGATGTGTTTGCTCCCGGGACAGGGATCATAAGCTGCAATGGCAGATATGGACGCCCCGGCGAGCATCCCTATACTATGAAAACAGGCACGTCAATGGCGGCGCCGGTTGTCTCCGGAGCGATCGCCTGCCTGTTGTCCAAATACCCGGATATGACCAATGTGGAGGTAAAACTGAGACTCAGGGAATCGTGCGTGAAGATTCCGGGGACTGAGGCTGGATGGGGGATGCTCAATGTGGAAAGGCTGCTGAAAGTATAGAATGTACTCTATTATATAGCATGCATTCTATTATCATAGAGGAGCTGTACAAAAATATAGGCTGGCTGCGAAGAGGAGACTGGAAAGAAAAACTGTAAAGAAAAAATACTTGACACCTATGTACTCTTCGTGTATGATAGCAAGGGTGACAACAATGGATAAGATTTTAGAGCAGGCATTATTATATGATTTTTACGGAGAACTTCTTACTCCGCATCAGAAAGAGATTTATGAGCAGTTCGTCCTTGACGACTTGTCTCTGAGTGAGATCGCAGAGAGCCAGGGAATCAGTCGGCAGGGAGTGCATGACCTTGTCAGACGGTGCCAGAAGGCGCTGGAAGGCTACGAGGCGAAGCTGCATCTGGTAGAAAGATTTCTCGCTGTGAAGGAAAAGGTTTCCCAGATTGACCGGATGCTGGAAGAGTGGGAGCAGGATAAGAAGGACCCGGAAATGATCATACAGCGTATCCGCGGTATCTCTTCTGCGATCATCGAAGAGCTGTAAGCCGGAAAGAAGGCGGCAGACGATGATTGGCCGGAAGCAGGACATCAGAAGAGACACGGTAAGGCAAAGAGGAGTTATAGAATGGCATTTGACAGCTTGACAGAAAAACTTCAGAATGTATTCCGAAACCTGCGCAGCAAAGGGCGGCTTACAGAGGATGATGTAAAAGCCGCGCTCAGAGAGGTCAAGATGGCCCTTCTGGAAGCAGACGTCAACTTCAAGGTCGTAAAAAGCTTTATAAAAGACGTCCAGGAGCGGGCTGTCGGGCAGGACGTGATGAACGGACTGAATCCGGGGCAGATGGTGATCAAGATCGTACATGAAGAGCTCATCAGGCTTATGGGTTCTGAGACGACCGAGATCAAGCTCCAGCCGGGAAGCGCCATGACAGTCATTATGATGGCAGGTCTTCAGGGCGCCGGTAAGACGACCACCACGGCGAAGCTGGCAGGCAAATATAAATTAAAAGGCAAAAAACCGCTGCTCGTGGCGTGTGACGTATACCGCCCGGCAGCTATCAGACAGCTGCAGATCAACGGTGAGAAACAGGGCGTGGAAGTGTTCTCCATGGGAGATAAGAACCGTCCGGCAGACATTGCGAAAGCAGCGGTGCAGCACGCGGCGAAGAATGGGAATAATATCGTGATCCTGGATACAGCAGGCCGTCTCCACATCGATGAGGACATGATGGCGGAGCTCCAGGAAATCAAGGAAGCTGTGGAAGTCCACCAGACAATCCTTGTGGTAGACGCTATGACAGGACAGGACGCAGTGAACGTGGCAGCGGCTTTCAATGACAAGATCGGTATAGACGGCGTCATCGTCACGAAGCTGGACGGCGACACAAGAGGCGGTGCGGCATTGTCCATCAAAGCAGTGACCGGCAGACCGATCCTTTACGC
The DNA here is from genome assembly GCA_944383695.1 of uncultured Mediterraneibacter sp. Taxonomy (GTDB): domain Bacteria; phylum Bacillota; class Clostridia; order Lachnospirales; family Lachnospiraceae; genus Mediterraneibacter. The sequence continues at coordinate 119,557 of CALWQP010000003.1, read as the reverse complement.
AGGTATGGGAGAAAAACTCTCTGACCTGGAGCAGTTCTACCCGGACAGAATGGCGTCGCGTATCCTTGGGATGGGAGACGTGCTGACGCTGATAGAGAAAGCAGGCGCCGAGATCGATCAAGAGCAGGCCATGCAGATGGCTGACAAGATGAAGAAGGCCCAGTTTGATTTTGACGACTATCTGATGAGTATGGAACAGATGCGCAAGATGGGCGGCTTATCCAGCATCATGAGTATGATGCCGGGAATGGGGGCGCTTGGCGGCAGGGGAAAGATGCCGGACCTTGACTCGGAGGAAAATGAGAAGAAAATGTCCAGGATGGAGGCGATGATCCGCTCCATGACTCCAGAGGAAAGGCGGAATCCCGACATCCTGAACCCATCCAGGAAACACCGCATCGCGCGGGGCGCGGGCGTGGATATCGCCGAGGTGAACCGGATGGTGAAGCAGTTCAATGAATCCAGGAAGATGATGAAGAAGCTTCCGGGAATGATGGGCGGCAGAGGTGGCAAGAAGGGCAGGTTCCGGCTTCCCTTTTGACACATAGATCATGCCGGACGCGGACGGCCGCAGACGCGGCGGGCTGACGGCAGGAGCAACACAATAACAAAAAAGAAAAACAGAGGTGACAAAAATGGCAGTAAAGATCAGATTAAGAAGAATGGGACAGAAGAAGGCTCCTTTTTATAGAATCGTGGTAGCTGATTCAAGATCCCCGAGAGACGGAAGATTCATCGAAGAGATCGGAACATACGATCCGAACTGTGATCCGAGCGCGATCAAGGTTGATGAGGAAGCGGCAAAGAAATGGCTCAACAACGGCGCACAGCCGACAGAAGTCGTTGGTAAGATATTCAAGGCAGCAGGTATCGAGAAATAAGATGTCTTTGCGGAGGTACGCAAATGAAAGAATTAGTTGAAGTAATCGCAAAAGCACTTGTAGACCATCCGGAAGAAGTTTCGGTCAATGAGAAGCAAGAAGGAAAGACAACTGTACTTGAATTACATGTTGCAGACGGAGATATGGGAAAAGTCATCGGCAAGCAGGGACGTATCGCGAAAGCGATCCGCTCTGTTGTAAAAGCGGCGGCAGCGAAAGAAGACAAACGAGTTGTTGTTGATATCGTATAGTACAGTGAACGGACACATATGTGGGAAAAAGGGGACAGTCTTCATGGACATGAAGCGGCTGGCCCTTTCTTTTTCCTGTTTTGTGGAAACTGTGTTGTAAAATGCCTGCCTGCAAAAGGATGTGCTCCGGCAGATATCTGCTGCAGGAGATATTCTCTGTTTGAAGGCAGGAAACAGAAAGGAAACAAAAAGAGATGGAACAGTTTCTTCAGGTGGGAGTGATCTCTTCCACCCATGGAATACGAGGCGAGGTCAAGGTATTTCCGACCACAGATGACGCCGCTCGTTTTAAAAAGCTGAAAAAAGTGCTTTTAGACACGGGAAAGGAGCAGCTTGAGCTGGAAGTCCAGTCAGTGAAATTTTTCAAGCAGTTCGTGATCCTGAAATTCAAAGGCATTGATAACATAAATGACATTGAAAAGTACAAGGGAAAGAGCCTCCTCGTGCTGCGGGAAGATGCAGTGCCTCTTGGCAGGGACGAATATTACATCGCTGACCTGATCGGCATGGAAGTGTTTACCGGTGATGAGAGATTCGGTGTGGTAAAGGACGTTATGGAGACCGGGGCAAACGAGGTGTACATTATAGATTCGGACATGCATGGAGAAGTCCTTATTCCGGCGATCCGTCAGTGCATCCTCGATGTGGATGTGGAGAATAAGAAAATGCAGATCCGCCTCATGGACGGACTGGTCTGAGCAATTCCAATTTGAAAAGGAGACAGGCAGAATGAATTTTCATATACTTACCCTTTTCCCGGATATGGTCATGGATGGGCTGAATACGAGTATCATCGGGCGCGCGGTGAATTCCGGGCTGCTCTCGATTGAGGCGGTAAATATCAGGGACTATGCCTTTAACAAGCATCAGAGCGTGGATGACTATCCTTACGGCGGCGGCGCGGGAATGCTCATGCAGGCGGAGCCGGTGTACCTTGCCTATGAGGCTGTGGCTGAGAAGATTGCAGGGCGGAGGTCCGGACAGGCCGCCGGAAACATCCGGGAAATGGAACCGGCTGCGCAGGCGGAAGCCTCAGAGAAAAAAATCCGCGTTGTGTATCTCTCACCCCAGGGAGAGGTTTTTAATCAGAAGATGGCGGAAGAGCTGGCGCAGGAAGAAGACCTGATATTGCTCTGTGGACATTATGAGGGGATCGATGAACGCGTGCTGGAAGAGATCGTGACAGATTATGTGTCCATCGGGGATTATGTGCTCACAGGCGGAGAACTGCCCGCCATGGTCATGGTGGACGCCATTTCACGGCTCGTTCCCGGCGTGCTCCACAACGATGTGTCCGCGGAGTTTGAATCCCTTCAGGATAATCTCCTGGAGTATCCGCAGTATTCCAGGCCAGAGGAATGGCATGGAAAAAAAGTACCGCCGGTACTCCTGTCCGGGCATCATGCGAACATCGAGAAGTGGCGCAGGGAGCAGTCCATCCTGAGGACGTATGAGCGGAGGCCTGACCTGTTTGAGAAATGCGAGCTGACGGATAAAGAAAAGAAATGGCTGGAGGAAATCCTGGGCGATAAAGCAAGAAAATCCAAATCAGCTCTTGAAAATCCGGAAGAAGTATGATAAACTACAACAGTTGTGAAAAGAAGAGCGATGGTCCTCTGGCACAAAAATGTGTTAAGAACGTCAAATATGAAGGAGGTCACACAAAATGAACGAGATCATCAAGAAGATCGAAGCTGAGCAGTTAAAAGAGAACGCGCCGGAATTTAATGTTGGCGATACTGTAAAAGTATACGCTAAGATTAAAGAGGGTAACCGCGAGAGAATCCAGGTTTTTGAGGGAACAGTCCTCAAAAGACAGGGCGGCGGCGCAAGAGAGACTTTCACAGTGAGAAAGACATCTAACGGAATCGGCGTTGAGAAGACATGGCCGATCCACTCTCCGCATGTTGAAAAGGTAGAGGTTGTCCGCAGAGGTAAAGTAAGAAGGGCAAAACTGAACTACTTAAGAAATCGTGTCGGCAAGGCTGCAAAAGTAAAAGAATTAGTAAAATAGTAATCATGAGAGGGACAATTACAGATTTGTATATTGTCCCTTTTTGAATATATGGGCTGATCTGGAGGGAATATGCAAGGTTTGGATTTCCGGAAAAAGCGGGGCAGGACAGCAGGAAAGCCGGGGGCTCAGAAAAAAAGAGCTTCACGCAGCGGACTGAGGTTTGAAGATAAAAAGAGAGGACTGCATTTTGCGCAGGAGAAAGAGCATGACAGCAGGTTCGGAGCGAGGGAGGCCATACTGTGGGCGATAGAGATACTGATCGTCTGCATGGCGGCTGTCTTCCTTGTGGCTGCGTTTGGCCAGAGAGTGAGCGTGGCAGGGGATTCCATGTCTCCTGTTCTTAAGAATGGGAATGTGGTCTTGATCAACCGGGTCGTATATAATTTTGTGGAACCGTCCAGGGGAGATATTATCGCATTTTCCCAGGGCGTGGACGGACGCTACTCGGTGAAGCGTATCGTGGGCCTGCCGGGTGAGACCGTGGAGATCGCTGACGGAAAGATCCTGGTCAACGGAGAAGAAATTACAGAGAACATCCATGTTTCCGGGATCGAATATGCCGGTCTGGCGGAAGAACCGGTGGAATTGGGCGATGACGAGTATTTTGTCATGGGGGACAACCATGCGGCAAGCGATGACAGCAGAGACCCGGTCACAGGGAATATCAAAAAGGATGACATATACGGTCAGGCGTGGTTTATCGCGGGTCCGGCGTCAGATATGGGACTGATCTGAGAAAAAGATAAAAGGCAAGAGATAAAAGAGAAAACATAGAAGACTAGAGACAAGAGATAAGAGATAGCGCGCCGCTTTCAAGAGCGGCAGAATGGAGAGGATTATGCATTTTCAATGGTATCCGGGGCATATGACAAAGGCGCGCCGGATGATGCAGGAAAATATAAAACTGATCGATCTGATCATTGAGCTGGTGGACGCCAGAGTTCCGCTGAGCAGCAGGAATCCGGACATCGATGAGCTGGGCAGGAACAAGGCGCGGCTCATCCTCCTGAACAAGGCGGATCTTGCGGAGGATACGCGCAATGACCAATGGGTGGATTTTTTTCAGAAAAAAGGTTATTCAGCAGTTAAGGTCAATTCGAAAAAAGGCGGGGGTATCAAGTCGATCCAGTCAGTGATACAGGAGGCGTGCCGGGAAAAGACAGAGAGAGACCGCAGGAAAGGAATCCTGAACCGTCCGGTCCGCGCCATGGTCGTGGGGATCCCCAACGTGGGAAAATCCACTTTCATCAACGCGCTGGCAGGGAAGGCATGTGCAAAGACAGGGAACAGGCCCGGTGTTACCAAAGGCAAACAGTGGATCAGGCTCAACAAAAATGTGGAGCTTTTAGATACCCCGGGAATTCTCTGGCCGAAGTTTGAGGATCAGGAGGTGGGGCTGAAGCTTGCGTTTATCGGCTCGATCAAGGACGAGATCCTCCAGACAGAGGAACTGGCGGCAGAGCTTGTAAAGTTCTTAAACAGCAGTTATCCGGGCGTCCTGGAAGAGCAATATGATATTCCGGAAGTGGGAGACGCCTATGAATGTCTGCGTCATATTGCAGAGAGCAGACACTGTCTTGTCCGGGGAAGTGAACTGGATACAGAGAAAGCGGCTTCGATCCTGCTGGATGATTTCCGGGCGGGGAAATTAGGGCGCATCACCCTGGAAAGACCGGAAGCTGTGTAGAAAGGAAGACATAGATGAAAGGCATAATGAAGGAGCTTTTTGGCTGGATACTGTTTATCGTGATCGTTGTGGCAGTGTCTTATCTGGTGGTGACTTTTGTGGGACAGAGGACGCAGGTGAGCGGCGAATCCATGGAGACGACACTTTCGGATGGAGACCACCTTATCGTGGATAAGATCACCTACCGGTTCCGCGACCCGAAACGCTATGACATCGTGGTATTTCCTTATCGATATGAGGAGAATACGTATTATATCAAGAGGATCATCGGGCTGCCGGGCGAGACGGTGCAGATCGTGGACGGCTATGTGTACATAAACGGTGTACAGCTTGACGAGCATTACGGCAATGCCCTCATCAAAGATCCGGGACAGGCGGCGCAGCCCATCACACTGGGAGAAGACGAGTATTTTGTGATGGGAGACAACCGGAACAACAGTCAGGACAGCCGCTCGGCAAATGTGGGAGTGGTGCACCGGGATGAACTGCTGGGACGGGCCTGGATACGGATCTGGCCGCTTGATAAGTTTGGGGTGATCAAACATGAATAGGAAAAGCATTGCGCAGATAAAAGCAGAATTTGAACAGGCGGATTCTGTTCAGAGAAATACACTTTATGGGATATACGGTCCTGATGAGCGCGCGGGCGTCCGGAAGCTGATCGCCGGATATAGAAAAAAGGACGAGGCGCTCCAGGCAGAGCGGGAGCGCCTTGCCGCCATGCAGAACTACGAGAGAAAATACAGCGGATACCAGTTTATCTGCGGCATTGATGAGGCGGGCAGGGGACCGCTGGCAGGTCCGGTAGTGGCGGGGGCAGTCATCCTGCCAAGGGACTGCGAAATCCTTTATCTGAATGATTCAAAAAAGCTGTCGCCGGCAAAGCGGGAAGCACTCTACGACGAGATCATGGAGAAGGCGGAAGCCGTAGGCGTGGGCATGGCATCGCCGGCAAAGATTGATGAGATCAACATCCTTCAGGCCACATACGAGGCGATGCGGGAAGCTGTTGCAGCCTTAAACGTCATGCCGGATCTCCTTCTGAATGACGCGGTCACCATACCGGACATCGCGATACAGCAGGTGCCGATCATCAAGGGAGACGCAAAGAGTGTATCCATCGCGGCGGCAAGCATTATCGCAAAAGTTACAAGAGACAGGCTGATGGTGCAATATGACGAAATCCTGTCCGGGTATGGTTTCGCACAGCATAAAGGCTATGGTTCCAGAGAACATATTGAGGCAATACGGCGCCTGGGGCCCTCGCCGATCCACAGGCAGTCGTTTATCAAAAATTTCCTTGAGTGAGGATGCGCGGGATTGTGTGGTGCCCGCCCGGAACAGGCTGAAAACAGGAAAAATGACAGAAAAGAGACAGGGAGAAAACATCAGGAAGAAACGTGGAGAAAGCAGCGGGGCAGAATCCAGGAAGAGCAGCAGACAGACCGGCACAGATTACGAGCGTGCGGCCGGGTATTACCTGGAACAGCTCGGGTATGAGATCCTGGAGTATAATTATAGGTGCAGGGTAGGAGAGATCGACTTGGTCGCAAAGGACGGGGAATATCTTGTGTTCTGCGAGGTGAAGTACCGCGCGGACAAGAGAAAGGGAGGTCCTCTGGAAGCCGTTGGGCCGGGAAAGCAGAAGACGATCTTCCGGTGCGCCATGTTTTATCTGACAGAGCATCATATAAAAAATGTGCCGTGCAGGTTCGACGTGATAGGGATAGAAGGCACGGAAGTAACATATATTAAGAATGCATTTGCGGGGTGAGAATATGAGCCTGGGACTGAAGTATAAAAATGAGGAGCATATCTTTGACGAGGCAGGAGGGAGCACGCCTTATCTGGAATATCCCCTGCTGAAGGAGACCGGGATCGTGCGTCATGGATTTTCCACCCGGCTGGGCGGCGTCAGCGAGGGCTGCTATGCCTCGCTCAATCTCAGCTTTGACAGGGGTGACAGAGAAGCATGTGTCAGGGAGAATTTCCACCGGATCGGGGAGGCCATCGGCGTCCGTTGTGAGGACATGGTGCTGACCCGCCAGACGCATACCACGAACGTCCGTGTCGTTACAGACGCTGACAGGGGAAAGGGGATCGTCAGGGAACGGGACTATACCAACGTAGACGGACTGGTCACTGACGTGCCGGGAATCTGCCTTGTGACTTCTTATGCGGACTGTGTGCCCCTCTATTTTGTCGATCCGGTGAAGAAAGCAGTCGGACTGAGCCATTCGGGCTGGAGAGGGACCGTGGGAAAGATCGGGAAAAAGACTGTCCTGCTCATGCAGGAGACGTTTGGCTCTGACCCTGCGGATATCCTGGCGGCAGTGGGACCGTCCGTGTGCATGGACTGCTATGAGGTCAGTATGGATGTGATCGATAAAGTGAAGGATGCCTTTGAGGAGTCTTGCTGGCACCAGCTATTTTACAGGAAACCGAATGGGAAGTATCAGTTGGATCTCTGGAAGGCAAATGAGCTTATTTTCAGGGAAGCCGACATCCGGCAGGAACATATGGCGGTGACAAATGTGTGCACCCACTGCAACAGTGAAATTCTCTATTCCCACCGTGCGGCAGGGGATAAGAGAGGAAATCTGTGTGCGTTTCTTGCACTGAAATAGAAAACAGGAGGAAGGGTATGATGGTATTGCGCTCTATAATATCTGCGGCGGGAGCCGGCGGCGTGACCAATGAATCTCTTGGCACAGATGTGCAGGAATCTGTGCAGGAGGTGGCTTCCGAGGCGACTCAGGAGGTGAATCACATCGTGCAGTTCTTTGAAGACCACCTTCCTGATCTCGCGGCGTTTGGCGTGAGGGTGGTTCTGGCACTCGTTGTATTTTTTGTCGGGAGCAAGGTCATCAAATGGATACGGAAGGTTGTCCGAAAGTCCTTGGAGAAGACCAATGCTGATGCGGGAGTCAGGCAGTTTGTTGACTCTATGCTGAAGTTCGGGCTGTATGCGATCCTGGTATTCAGCATCGCAACCAGATTCGGGGTGGAGCCCTCCTCTGTGGCAGCTCTGATCGCTTCGGCCGGCGTGGCTGTCGGCCTTGCCCTTCAGGGAAGCCTTTCCAATTTTGCAGGGGGTATCCTGATCCTTCTGCTGAAGCCATTTGCTGTGGGGGACTATATTATTGTTACTCAGGAAGGGATCGAAGGGACGGTAAAGGAGATCCAGATTTTTTATACTAAGCTTGCCACTATGGATAATCAGACGGTTGTCGTTCCGAACAGTATCCTGACAAACAACAGTCTGACGAACGTTACTGCTCGCCCGGAACGCAAGCTGGATCTGAAGGTGGGTATCTCCTATGAGGCAGACCTTAAGAAGGCAAAATCACTGATCAAAAACATGCTCCTGAATGACAAGAGCATCATTCAGGATGAAGAGATCAGGGTATTTGTAGATTCTCTCGGCGAAAGTTCGGTCGTGCTCGGGCTTCGGGCCTGGGTGAAGACGGAAGAATACTGGGCGACAAGGTGGAGACTTATGGAAGAGATCAAGCTGACCTTTGACGCGGAAGGAATCGACATACCTTACAATCAGCTCACAGTTCATGTGCGCGAAACGGACAGTAAATGTCCGGACTTGAGAAATTGATACAAGCCGACAAGAAAAACAATATAACAAAAAAAGCGTAGCGTTCTCCGAATGAAGAACCTGCGCTTTATTAAAGCCGGAAATCAGACTTGAACTGACGACCCCTTCATTACGAGTGAAGTGCTCTACCGACTGAGCTATTCCGGCATATGGCTGTCGTTTGACGAACCTCGATTATTATATCTCGTTTCCGCAGAAATTTCAACTGTTTTTTTATTTTCTGTGTTTTTGTATTTTTTTATGATATACTGTTTAAGACATGTCGGCGCTGCCCAGGATGGCGCTGAGTGAATGCGGGGAGGGAAGGCAGGATGAGACCATCAGAAGAGACAGTACGGATGTTTGAGAGAGACCGGTTTGCCACGGAAAACGGAGCGGTCATCGACGAGGTGGACGACCATTATGCAAAATGCAGTCTGAAGATCGAGGACAGACACAGGAACGCCATGGGCGCGGTCATGGGCGGCGTCTATTTTACTCTGGCTGATTTTGCCCTGGCAGTAGCGAGCAACTGGCAGGAGATGGGGAATGTTTCGCTGAATTCGGAGATTACATACCTGACAGCGGCGAAGGGCAAGCGTCTGACCGCAGAGGCTGTCTGTGTGAGAAACGGAAGAACAACTGGATATTACAGGATCGATGTAAGAGATGAACTTGGCAATCTGACGGCAGCAGTGACAGCAACGACTTATCGAGTGATAAAATAAAGTAGAATATAGGAATATAGAATAAAGGAGAATATTATGGAAAGATCAAAAGTTTATTTTACGAATATGAGGGCGCTTCCGGGAGCAAGTCTGCCGGACAAACTCAAAAAGCTGATCCGCAGGGCAGGGATTGGAGAGATTGATTTTGAAAAAAAGATGACGGCCATCAAAATCCATTTCGGCGAGCCGGGCAATCTGTCTTTCCTCCGTCCGAACTATGCGAAGGCAGTGGCCGATGTGGTGAAAGAGATGGGCGGGCGTCCGTTCCTGACAGACTGCAACACACTGTATGTAGGCAGGAGAAAAGATGCGCTGGAGCATTTGAGCGCAGCCTATGAAAATGGATTCAATCTCCTTTCTACTGGATGTCATATCATCATCGGGGACGGGCTGAAAGGAACAGACGATGTGTCCGTTCCGGTCGAAGGCGGAGAACTGGTGAAAGAGGCAAAGATCGGCCGGGCTGTCATGGATGCGGATGTGTTTATCAGTCTGAATCATTTTAAGGGACATGAAATGGCTGGGTTCGGCGGATGCCTGAAAAATATCGGTATGGGATGCGGCAGCCGTGCCGGAAAGATGGAGCAGCACAACAGCGGAAAACCCTCTGTGGATCAGTCCATATGCGTGGGATGCCGTGCCTGTTCAAAGAACTGCGCCCACGGAGCAATTTCATTTCCGGAGAAAAAAGCCATCATAGACCACGAGAAATGTGTCGGATGCGGGCGTTGTCTCGGAGCATGCAATTTTGACGCGATCTATAATGAAAATGCTTCCGCTGTGAAAGAGCTGAATATGAAAATGGCGGAATATACAAAGGCAGTAGTGGACGGCCGTCCGGCGTTCCATATCAACCTTGTCATCGACGTGTCTCCTTACTGCGACTGCCATCCCGAGAACGATGTGCCCATCCTTCCGGATATCGGAATGTTTGCGAGCTTTGATCCGGTGGCGCTGGATCAGGCATGCGCGGATGCTTGCAATGCGCAGAAGCCCATGCCGGGGAGCCTTCTGGATGAGCACATTCATGAAGAAGGGTTCTGCGACCATCACGATCATTTTGTGAACACAACACCTGAGAGCGAATGGGAGACCTGCCTTGCACATGGTGAGAAGATCGGCCTCGGGTACAGGGAGTATGAACTTATCGAGGTGAAATAAAAGGGGCTGTCCCTTTTACTCAAATATCCACAAAATTCTGGAAACGAAAGAGAGGAAAGTGTAAATGAAGAGAGAAAAATTCGGCTCCAGGCTGGGATTTATCCTGATCTCGGCGGGCTGTGCCATCGGCCTGGGGAATGTGTGGCGGTTTCCCTATATCACAGGGCAGTATGGCGGAGCGGCTTTTGTGCTGATCTATCTGCTGTGCCTGGTGCTTCTGGGACTGCCTATCATGATCATGGAGTTTTCTGTGGGACGTGCGGCAGGATGCAGCATTGCCAAGGCTTTTGACCGGCTGGAGCCATTGGGAACAAAATGGCACTGGTACAAATGGTTTGGCATGGCGGGCAATTACCTGCTGATGATGTTCTATACAACGATCGGAGGATGGCTGCTGATCTATCTGGGTAAAATGGCGGCAGGCAGTTTTGAGGGAATGGATGCAGGTCAGATAAAAGGAGAGTTTTCTGAACTGATGGGACAGCCGGTCCTTATGACCGTGTTTATGGTCATTGTTGTAGTCATGTGCTTTGGAATTGTGAAGCTGGGGCTTCAGAAAGGTGTGGAGGGAATCACAAAGATCATGATGGTCCTTCTGCTGGCGCTGCTGATCGTGCTTGCCGTCCGCTCCATCATGCTGCCCGGCGCCGGAGAGGGGCTGAAGTTTTATCTCCTGCCGGATTTCGGAAAGATGAAGGAGGCGGGCATCATGGAAGTGGTATCCGCGGCAATGAACCAGTCCTTCTTCACTTTGAGTCTTGGAATCGGCGCTATGGCGATTTTCGGAAGTTACATAGACAAAAAGAGGCGGCTTGCGGGAGAGGCAGTGGCGATCACTGTACTCGATACGAGTGTTGCCCTGATTTCCGGTCTGATCATCTTTCCGGCAAGCTTCGCCTTTGGCGTCAATCCGGACAGCGGACCGAACCTGATCTTCATCACGCTGCCCAATATCTTTAACTCCATGGCAGGCGGAAGGCTTTGGGGAGCAATCTTCTTCCTGTGCATGTTTTTTGCGTCAGCGTCAACGATCATCGCTGTGTTTGAAAATATCATCGCGTTTGCCATGGACCTGACAGGATGTTCAAGAGGAAAAGCGGTAGTAGTGAACCTGGTGGCGATCATTCTCCTGTCCATGCCGTGCGTGCTCGGGTATAATGTGCTGAGCGGCTTCGCTCCATTTGGAGAAGGAACGGCGATCCTTGACCTTGAAGATTTTATCGTGAGCAATAACCTCCTGCCCCTTGGCAGCCTGGTGTATGTGCTGTTCTGCACTACCCGCTATGGCTGGGGGTGGAAGAACTTCCTGGCAGAAGCAAACTCGGGGGAAGGCCCCAGATTCCCCAAATGGGTGAGGCTCTATGTTACATTTGTCGTCCCACTCATCGTTATATTCCTGTTCATACAGGGGTATTGGAGCAAATTTGCAGGTTAGGAATGAACAAAAAAGCTTTGTGGATTGGAAAAATCCATGGTATAGTGTAGATATCAATATTTGATGTGTAATATAAAATGCGGGAGATATGATATGGATTCTAAGTTTGTGAGACCCACCCGAAAAGATGTGGCAAAGCTGGCAGGAGTCAGCGAGACGGTCGTGTCCTATGTGGTAAATAATAACCGGTATGTTTCGCAGGATAAAAGGATTCGTGTTCAGGAGGCGATCAAGAAGCTGAATTACCGTCCGAACAGCATCGCCCGTACATTGAAAGGAAAAAGCAGCAACCATATTATTTTTATTGCGGATCAGATCGTAACGGAACATTTCAGCCTGCTGATCAGTGAACTGGACGAATGCGCCTATGACAAAGGATACATGGTATCTTTGTGCTCCAATAGGAATACGGAAGAATTTGTAAGGGAGATCATAGGGCGCTGCTGTGATGGGATCATCATCAGCTCAATCAGCTTTACCAAGCGTTTTATCCAGATGTTTATAGATGCGAACATTCCGGTGGTCCTGCTTGAAAACAGAGATTATTCGGAAATCCATGGGGCGGGACGCATTAACAATGGCCTTTATGAAGGGGCAAGGGAATGTGTCCGGTATCTTGGCAGTCTTGGACGTCGGAATATACTCTACATTGACCGGTACAGCGCGAGGGGGCATTTCAGTGATATGAATGACCTGCGTTACCGTGGGTTCGTCCACCAAATGGAGGAGAGTGGTTACAGCAGCGATCCGCTGACCAGGGTCATTACAGGATGTGAGAGCGCGGAAGCCTTGAAACAGAGCGTTCGCGATTATCTACACAGCGGAGAAAAGGTGGATGCGTTTTTCGGAAGGAACGATAAAGTTGCCTGCATTGCCATGCAGGCTGCTCAGGAAACGGGGTACCGGATTCCGGAAGATATTGCGGTGATTGGTTTTGATAACTCGACTCTTGGACAGTATGTCATGCCCACATTGACCAGTGTTGAGATCGGGAGACCAGAGATTGCGCGCGCTGCGGTCAATATGCTGCAGGCGATGATAGAGCAGCATAAGATTCCTGATCCTGTGCACGTTTCTACAAAAATCATTTACAGAAAAAGTACAGACATCTGACGGTACAGCCTCAGATGTCTGTACTTTTTTAGCGGGATATGATGCCTGTGTAAATGTTATGCAAATATGCAATATGCACAAAATAGCGTGGGAAAAGTATTAAATATGCTGAAAATTGTAAAAAAAATTGACTTGCATGATGTAATTGTATAAAATATATTTAACATATGTACACACGAGTTTACAATTAGAGAAAAGGAGAGTAGGTTATGAAAAGGAAGATTGCAGCAGCACTGGCAATGGCCATGACTTTTAGTCTGGCAGCCTGTGGCGGAGGCGGCGGAACAGATACACCGTCCACCTCAAACGGAGAACAGGAAAATGTTACATTAAGATTTTATAACTATGCTTTGTCAGAGACTGCAAAAGCAGACTGGTGGAATGCCACTGTCGAGGCTTTTGAAGCAGAGAATGACTGGATCGACATCGAAACGGTCACTGTGGATTATAACAGCATGATCCAGACTTTTACGAACGACCTTGCGTCAGGGCTTGCTGTTGATATGGTCTACGGCGAAGTTAGCTGGATACCGGCTCTGGCGGAGAGCGGATTCGTACAGTCGCCGGAGGATGTGCTGAGCGCTGATTTCTATTCCGGGTATTATGATTATGTTTTGGAACAGATGAAGTATAATGACACAGTTTATGCTGTACCACATTATTACAGCCCATCGCTCATCTTTGTAAACAAGGATCTGGTCGAAGCGGCCGGGCTGTCGATGGATTCCTTCCCCACAACGCTGGACGGCCTGAAGGAGTGGATCGAGACGCTGGCAGCTTATTACCAGGGAGATACCAATGTAACTACGATATTTGGCCTCACCACGGCAGAAGTATCAGCAACTGGCGCCAACATCAATGCAATGTACAACGCATTTGGAGGTACGCTGATCAACGATCAGGGCGGGCTGGCTGACCTGACATCCGGAGACAATCTGACAGCGATGACAGAAATGCTGGATTTCTATAAATATCTGATCGGCAGCGGATACACGCAGGAAAACCTGAAGTTAAAAGATTACCGTTCTTCTTTTGGCGCTGGCAATGTCGTAATGTATGTAGACCAGTCGTGGGGATATGCCCAGATCTCGGAAGTGTCGGATAACACTTCAGATTTTACAGTGACTGCATCCCTGCCTGGCACAATGGGAACGAATGGGAAAGGCGAATCTCTGGTAGAATCCCATTGCTTTATGATTGGTTCCGGCCTGAGTGACGCACAGAAAGAAGCGGTAGATCTTTTCATCCAGTATTGTACCTCAACCGGCACGATGGAAGATTACCTCAACAACATCGGGCTTGCTTATGTGGCGCATGAAAATATGGAAGACTGTCAGATTTCCCCAATCCTGGACGGCGCTTCCTCAGGAAAAGACAATGTTGTTACTCAGCCTTTAATCAGCGCGGCAACAAGTGTTCAGACAGAGATGGCGAGCATGGTGCTTAATTATGTAAGTAATGGGGTCAGTTCGGAAGATGCGGTCAACAGCTATATTACAGAAGCAGAATATTATATCAACCAGTAAAAGAACGGCTTTATAAGGGCGGTTGAATATCCGCCCTTATTTTTATAAAGCATACAGTGAAATATGGCGTAAAAGGGGGAAAGAAAATGACTTTTCCAGTTGAGGCCGGAAAGAAAAAGCAAAGACCGGCATTTCGCGATCAGAAAACTAAAGATGTTTTGTTCTGCCTGCTGCTTTTGCTGCCGGCGATCGTGTTGTGTATAACATTTATCATAATTCCTATCATTGATTCTGTTATCATGAGCTTCCAGGATTACAGACTGGTAAATCTCACACAGAATATACCGGGAGAATGGAATAATTTTTCCAATTACACACGTCTGTGGGGATCGGGGCGTCTGCAGTCTTCGATTATGATCACGGTGGTTTTTGTAGTCGCGACTGTTGTCCTTACATTTGTTACAGCCCTGATTCTGGCGCTGATACTGAATTCAAAGATCAGAGGAGCCAGGCTGCTGAGAAGTATCATGATGATTCCCTGGGTCGTTCCCACGGTCATCACCGGCCTGCTGTGGATGTGGATTTTTGCCAATCCGTATGGTCTGCTTCAGTATCTGGTCGGCATATTTACAGGCGGGCATGTTACCAATTTCAGCATCTTGAGTAATACTGACACAGCATTGTGGGGAGTGATCATCGCTGCGCTGTGGAAGCAGATTCCTTTGATGGCGCTCCTGCTGCTTGCCGGCATGCAGAATGTGCCCGACGACATCATAGAAGCGGCAAAAATTGACGGAGCCAGTTATGTACAGCGTCTGGTCTATATCGTGCTTCCTTATATGAAGAGCGTTATTTCGGTTTCGGTATCCATGTGCATCATCGAGAATTTTAAGCAGTATCCACTGTTCGCCACATTGACGAACGGAGGTCCCACAGGGGCTACAACGACTCTGGCCGTGCTGTCTTATGACGAAGCGTTTGTAAACTATAATTATGGTTCGGGCGCTGCGGTGACAACGGTATGGCTGCTTCTGATGATCATAGTGGTCTTCGTATTTCGGCGCATTTTCCGTACAGATAATGATTGACTGGCGAGGAGGGATAAGCATGAATCAAAACATCACTGCAAGGAAAAGAGGAATAAACATCGCGGCTGTTTTCGGCAAATACACGAGTTTGATACTGATTTTTTTGTTTTTGCTTTTCCCGGTCTACTGGATGCTCGTGACATCGCTGAAGATGAACACGGAATCTTACCGGGTAGTGCCGACGTTCTGGCCTGAAACACTGTCCTTTGACGGATATATCACTTTATTCCGGGACGGCGTGTTCTTTACATATTACAAGAATAACCTGATCGCTTCGGCTCTGGCGATGATACTGATCTGTTTTGTTTCTGTGTTTGCCGGCTATGCGCTGAGCAGGTTTCATTTTAAGTGGAATAAATGGATCATTTCCACGTTTATATTTGCCCAGATGATGCCAGTCATCAGCCGTTTGATCTCCCTGTATGGGATACTGCAGCGGATCGGGCTTGTCAATACTCATATCGGGCTGGTGCTGGCGATCAGCGCCACGCAGGTTCCCTTTACGGTATCTTTGATGGCATCCTTTTTTGATGGGATTCCTCATGAGCTGGAAGAGGCGGCAAGAGTTGACGGCTGCGGCCGGATGAGGACCTTGTTCAGGGTCGTCATTCCCCTGGTTGTCCCCGGTCTTCTTGCTGTCGGTGTATACAGTTTCCTGATGACATGGGATGATTATCTCCATGCGATCACTCTTGTCAGGAGCAATGATCTGTGGACCCTGTCCCAGGGCCTTAGACTGACATATCTGGGAGAAGTCAGCGACTGGCAGCTCATTAATTCAGCTTCAATACTCGGGACGCTGCCGATGATCTTTGTATTTTTCTTTTTCCAGAAGTATATGGTCAAAGGTCTTGTCTCAGGGGCTGTCAAGGGTTAAAGGAAGGAGAAAACTATGCTGAGCAATAATCTCGATATGTTAAAGAGGGCTTATAAAGAAGGTTTTGCAATCCCTGCCATCAATACTCAGGGAGGCAATTATGATATTATATGGGCATGCTGCAGGGCGGCTCAGGAAATGAGAAGCCCCATGATCCTGGCGCATTATGTGTCTACAGGCGCGTTTTCAGGGAATGACTGGTTTGTCAATGTGGCAAAATGGTGCGCGGACAAGGTCGATGTGCCTGTTTCTGTCCACCTGGATCACGGAGATGGATTCCCCATCTGCATGGAAGCGCTGCGCCTTGGATTCACCAGTGTAATGATCGACGGTTCAACAAGGCCCATTGAGGAAAACGCAGCCATGACGAATGAAGTGCTGAAAGTGGCGAAATATTTTGATGTTCCCGTAGAGGCTGAGATTGGGGAACTGCTCCGGCTGGATAACGGAGTCCCCCTGGAAAATAAGAATATAGTCGATCCTCAGGAAGTCAGGGATTTCCTTAAATTGTGTACCCCTGACACACTGGCGATCGGGATCGGAAATGCCCATGGGTATTATAAGGGCAAACCGGATATCCATCTGGAAGTACTGGAGGCGGTAAAGGAGACTACGGATATACCGCTTGTGCTGCACGGCTGTACAGGGATGGAAGAGGAAGTTATCAGAAAAGCGATCAGACTGGGTGTTTCCAAGATAAACTTCGGGACAGAAATAAGATATAAATATGTGCAGTACTATGAGGAAGGACTGAAAAATCTGGATCATCAGGGCCACTCATGGAAACTCAGCATGTACGCCAGCGATATTCTGGTGGAGGATGTCAAAAATATTATCCGGCTGTCCGGTTCGGCTGGGACAGTCTGAGCTTTACAGACAAAAAGGAGAGTAGGATCATGAAACAGAAACTTAATGTTGGAGTTGTCGTAACACTGTCCGGCAGATGGCCCAGAGAACTCCCGAACAGACGGTTTGAAGAATATGGAGGGTGGCTTGAGAGATCACTGCCTGAGAGCAGAGTGTTCAGATTTGAAAAGCTCATAGGCAGCAGGGAAGATATGGCAGAATGTATCGAAACATTCAAAAAACAGGAGGTCGAACTGATCGTCCAGGTCTATGGAGCGTTTACCGGAGACGATATATGCTGCGGGCTCGCGGATGCCCTTCATGTGCCTATCGTATTATGGGCTCCGCGAGAGGAACAATGGGTGCGGGATGACAGGCTGTACGCAAACGCGCTGTGCAGCGCCGCTATGAACGGAGCTTCTATGAAAAGGATCGGCGCAGCGCACCACATTGTCTTTGGAAATAAAGAGGAAGAGGGGGTTCACTCCGAAATACTGAGGATCGTAAATGCGTATGCCGTAGTCAAAAACATGAGAGGCATAACGTTCGGCCTGTTCGGTTACCGCCCCACGGCATTTTATAACTGTTCATTTGATGAAGTGGTGATACGCCGCACTTTTGGGATTGATATAGAAGAGACAGACCTGAAGGTAGTCTTTGACCGCATGGCCGCCCTGGATGAAAAAGAAGTGCAGGACGAGGTAAGCCATGTCAGGTCTCTGTGGGATATTGACAGCGTTCCAGAGGAATATCTGGAGAATCATGCCCGGCTGTATCTGACGCTGAAAACACTGATGCCGGAACAAAAATACGAATATGCTTCTATAAAATGCTGGCCCGAGATGGGGAATCTTCATACAACGCCATGCGCTGTGCTGGGACGGCTGGCAGACGAGGGGCTGTTTATAAGCTGTGAAGGAGATGTTGACGCTGCTATTGCAGCAGTGGCATCCAATTTGATCACAGGACTTTCTCCGTTTATCACCGATTTGATCAATATCGATGAAGCGGAGAACACAGTGACATTCTGGCATTGCGGAAATGCGGCGCCGAGTCTGCATAATAAGGAGGACAGCGTGAAGATGTGCGATCATCCTCTGGCAGGAGCCGGAACAGCGTTCTGGTGTTCATTAAAAGAAGGTCCTGTCACTGCGGCAAGATTTTCCAATATTGACGGACAGTACCGTCTGTTCCTGCTGCGCGGCCAGGCTGTACCCACGACCCGCTGTACCCGCGGAAGCATGGTAAATGTCAAGGTCAACACTCCGGTGCTGGAGCTGGTATCCAAGATCGCGGAAAGCGGGATGAGCCATCATTACAGTGTAATATGGCAGGATATAGCGGATGAGCTGATCATGATAGCCCGGCTGTTGGATATCCCTGTTATAGAGTTATAGACTTCCACTCTGATCATGTCTTGACAATAGGCTGCTGGCTGCCGGGTGCAGACAGCGGCCTATTATGATCTATATATCTGATTGTCTTTTTACACTTTTCGGTCATACAGTTTTTCCACCACCCCGATCACCGCATACAGCACCATCGCCATGATGCACAGCAGCACGATGGACATGAGCAGCCAGTTCATCTTGAACACCTGGCTGGAATAGATGATGAGATACCCCAGCCCATTCCTCGCCGCCAGGAATTCCCCGATCACCACTCCCACCAGGCACAATCCGATATTGACTTTCATGTTGCTGATGACAGCAGGCACAGAGCTTGGGAGTACCACTTTGAACAGTGCGTGCCTGCGTGTCCCATGCAGGGTATAGATGAGTTTGATCTTCTCCTGGTCCACAGTGGCAAAGCTGGTATACAAGTTCATGATGCTTCCGAAGATCGCAACGGACATTCCGGCGACGATGATGGTCGTGGGAGTGGCGCCCAGCCAGACAATGAGCAGCGGAGCAAGGGCGGATTTCGGCAGACTGTTCAGGACGACCAGATAGGGCTCCAGTATTTCGGAGAGCTTTCTGCTGCACCACAGGAGGACAGCGACCAGGATGCTGAATAACGTGACCAGCAGAAAGCTGACAATGGTCTCATACAATGTGATCCCTATGTGCAGGAATATGGAGCGGTCCACAACCATTTCGTAAAAGCACAGAGCGATCCTGGAGGGGCTGCTGAAAATGAAGGAATCAATGATTCCGGTATTGGCGCAGACTTCCCACAGGACCAGAAAGAGAACGAGGATGAGCACCCGTGCCGTGCGCACGATCATTCGATGGCGGCGCAGGCGGGACAAGAACCGTTCCTGTTCGTGGGATATTTTATTCATCGTGATTCAGCTCCTTCCATATCTCATTGAAATAATTCTTAAACTCAGGCGCGTTCCTCCGGTTCAGCGGCGTATCTTTTTCCAGCGCAAACGCTATGGGGACAATGCGCACGATGGAAGCCGGGCGCTTTGACAGGATGATGACCCGGTCAGACAGGCTGACTGCTTCGGAAAGGTCATGGGTGACGAGGAGCGCCGTCTTCCCGGAACGGCGGATGATCTGTCCGATGTCATCGCTCACTGTAAGCCGGGTCTGATAATCCAGCGCTGAAAATGGTTCATCCAGGAGCAGCAGTTCCGGTTCCAGCAGAAGGGTGCGGATCAGAGCTGCTCTCTGGCGCATGCCCCCGGACAGTTCGGAGGGTTTGGAGCGGGCGAAGCGCTTCAGTCCGTACTGCTCCAGAAGTTTATTTGCCCTTTCCTTTATTTCCGGTGTGAGCGCTTTGTTGATCTCTGCTCCAAGGAGAACATTGCGGTATACGGTCCGCCACTCAAACAGATGGTCATGCTGGAGCATATATCCGATTTTTGACGAGTTTTCCGTCAGTGGATCTCCGTTTAAAGTCATGCTCCCGCTCTCAGGCTTCATAAGCCCTGCGATCAGAGAAAGCAGGGTAGATTTGCCGCACCCCGAAGGACCGACTACCGCAGTGAATTCTCCCCGGGCAAGGGAAAAAGAAATATCGGACAGGGCTTTTGTCTCCCCATCCAGTGTATGATAGGAATAACTGACATCATTCAGTTCGAGGATTGGATTCATAGGTTCACTTCCGTCCGTGCTGTATATTATTTAATGTATGAAAAAATACAGGCAGCGTGAAAGAATACAAAACATGGAAACGGTGTGGATCGGAATAGGAAAGAAGTATGAGTATGCCCTGCCGCCAATGGAAGCAAGAGCATAACGGCGGGAAAAGCATTGTGTACACCGGAAAAGAGAGGTATAATAAAGTCAGGATAAACAGTGTTCTGCCGGGTGCGGTAGACATGCGATGGGTATATGAATATAAGAGAAGGGAGAGATGAATATGTCAGGACATAAGATCATTACGATCGGGAGGCAGTTTGGGAGCGGCGGCCGGGACATCGGCCAGAAACTGGCAGAGAGACTGAGTATCCCGCTCTATGACCGCAGGCTTGTGAGCATGGCGGCAGAAGCTCTGGATGTGAAAGAAGAGGATGCCGAGAGAGTGGATGAGTCCAGCCTGAATACGTTTGTCGCCAATTATACCGTATCTCCGGGGATGTATATGGAGTATATCAGCGCGTCATCGTACATTCAGTCCTTCGACGAAGAAGTATACCGGGCAGAAGCAGAGATCATCCGCGGTCTGGCAGAGAAAGGACCATGCATCATTGTGGGCCGATGCGCGGACTATATACTTAAGGGCCGGGCTGAGTGCATCAATGTATTTATCTGTGCGGATAAGGATGACCGGAAGAAACGGATTGCCAGACTTTACAATCTGACAGAGCGGAAAGCGGCTGAGCGTATCCGGCGGACGGACAGAGAGAGGCGGTATTATTATGAACTCCACACCGGACAGGACTGGGGCGATATCGGTTCCCATCAGATGCTGTTTAACGTAAGCCTCCTTGGGGAAGAGAAGATCGTGGATTATCTTGAATTGATGTACAAGAGCTGAGGCATTCCGATTGCGGGAAGCATGTGCTATAATATCCCCAGCAAAAGATACAGGAGAAAGGATTGAAAATGAACGTACAGAAAGTAAACTATCAGAAAGAACTTGACAGGCTGATAAAAGAACTTGAATCGGAACAGAGAGTTCCCTCTCTTCTTATCCATAGCTGCTGTGCTCCGTGCAGCAGCTATGTGCTGGAATATCTGTCTCAGTATTTTGACATCACGGTTTTCTATTATAACCCAAACATCTACCCTGAGAGTGAGTATACAAAACGGATACTGGAACAGCAGAAGCTGATCCGTGACATGAAATACAAACATCCGGTTTCCTTTCTGGCAGGCAAGTATGAGAAAGAGAGATTTTATGCTATGGCAGAGGGAATGGAAAATCTGAAAGAAGGTGGGGCAAGGTGCATGAAATGCTATGAACTGCGGCTTTCCGAGGCGGCGCGTCAGGCTGCGGCAGGGGGATTTGACTTTTTTACAACAACTTTGAGCATCAGCCCTATGAAGAATGCGCAGAAGCTCAACGAGATCGGAATCCGTGTGGGAAAGGAATACGGCGTAGAATATCTGGTATCAGATTTTAAGAAAAAGAACGGCTATAAAAGATCCATTGATCTGTCAAAAGAGTATGGCCTGTACAGGCAGGACTACTGCGGATGTGAGTTTTCTATGAGAGAGCGGGAGGAGCAGGTTAGATAATTCCTGTATAAAACAGTAGACATTTCACACTTTAGTGTGATAAACTAAGTGGAAATGCAGAGAAGACAGTTTTTCTGATCTGCATACAGCTAAGAAAACAGGAAAGAGGATAAGGAAATGGCACAGTTATGGGGCGGCCGTTTCACGAAAGAAACGGACAAGTTAGTTTACGACTTTAATGCCTCCATCTCCTTTGACAAGCGCTTTTATGCGCAGGATATCCGCGGCAGCATCGCGCATGTGACCATGCTCGCGAAGCAGGGGATATTGACGGATGAGGAGAAGGAACAGATCATAAACGGCCTTGAGGGTATCTTAAGGGATGTGGAAAGCGGCACGCTGGAGATTACAGACGAGTATGAGGATATCCACAGTTTCGTGGAGGCAAATCTTATCGACCGCATTGGAGACGCGGGAAAGAAGCTGCATACCGGGCGTAGTCGGAACGATCAGGTGGCGTTGGACATGAAGCTCTACACGAGAGATGAGATCATGGAGATGGATGCTCTTCTCAAACAACTTCTGGAAGTGCTTTTAAAATTAATGAAAGACAATACAGAGACGTACATGCCGGGTTTCACACATCTTCAAAAGGCACAGCCGATCACGCTGGCCCATCATATGGGAGCGTATTTTGAGATGTTTAAGAGAGACCGGTCCCGGATGAAAGATATTTATAAGAGGATGAACCTCTGCCCGCTGGGGTCCGGCGCGCTTGCAGGAACAACGTATCCTCTTGACAGGGAATACACAGCGGAACTGCTCGGGTTTGACGGACCGACCCTCAACAGCATGGACTCTGTTTCTGACAGGGACTACCTGATCGAGCTGTTATCGGCAATGTCCACAGTGATGATGCATCTGAGCCGTTTTTCTGAAGAAGTCATTGTCTGGAATTGCAATGAATATAAGTTTGTGGAGATTGACGACGCATACAGCACGGGAAGCAGCATCATGCCACAGAAGAAGAACCCGGATATCGCCGAGCTGGTGCGGGGTAAGACAGGAAGAGTATATGGGGCGTTGATGTCGCTCCTCACAACGATGAAAGGCATTCCGCTTGCATATAATAAGGATATGCAGGAGGACAAAGAGCTGGTATTTGATGCCATTGACACGACCAAGGGATGTCTGGCATTATTTACAGGGATGATAAAGACCATGAAATTCAATGCGGACCGTATGGAGGAGAGCGCGAAGCACGGATTTACCAATGCTACGGATGCGGCGGATTATCTGGTAAATCACGGCGTACCCTTCCGCGACGCCCATGGGATCGTAGGACAGTTAGTATTATACTGCATCGACAAAAAGATCGCGCTGGATGATATGACACTGGAGGAATTCAAATCGATCTCTCCGGTATTTGAAGAAGACATCTACGAAGCCATCAGCATGAAGACCTGCGTGGAGATGAGAAATACCATCGGGGCGCCGGGAAAGACGGCGATGGAGAAGGTCATCGCTGAGGAGGAAGCGTATCTGAGCGCGGAATAAGCGGCGCGGATGACGTGGGGAAGCATAATGGCAGAGAAAAGCAGGATGTACAAAGGTACTCTGACAGACAAATAAAAATAGAAAGGAACGAGTAAAATGGATCAGAAGTTAAAAGTAGGTATTTTAGGAGCAACAGGAATGGTGGGACAGCGCTTTATCGCTCTGCTTGAGAACCATCCATGGTTCGAGGTGGTGACAGTGGCTGCAAGCCCCCGCTCCGCAGGAAAGTCATATGAGGAGGCAGTAGGAGACCGCTGGAAAATGGACACCCCTATGCCGGAAGTTGTAAAGAACCTTGTCGTTCTCAACGTAAATGATGTGGAACATGTGGCGTCTACCGTTGATTTCGTATTCAGCGCGGTGGACATGAGCAAGGATGAGATCAAAGCAATCGAGGAAGCATATGCAAAGACAGAGACTCCGGTCGTGTCCAACAACAGCGCCCACCGCTGGACTCCGGACGTGCCGATGGTAGTGCCGGAGATCAACGCGGCTCACTTTGATGTGATCCCGGATCAGAAAAAACGTCTCGGCACCACACGCGGATTCATCGCGGTAAAACCGAACTGCTCCATCCAGAGCTATGCTCCGTGTCTTGCGGCGTGGAAAGAGTTCGGTCCGAAGGAACTGGTGGTCACCACATATCAGGCTATCTCAGGAGCCGGAAAGACATTCAAAGATTGGCCGGAAATGGTGGGCAATATCATTCCGTTTATCGGCGGCGAGGAAGAGAAGAGCGAGCTGGAGCCACTCCGTGTCCTCGGGAAAGTAGAAAACGGCGAGATCGTAAAGGCAGAACTTCCGAAGATCACCTGCCAGTGCGTGCGTGTTCCGGTGCTGAACGGACATACAGCGGCAGTATTCATCAACTTTGAAAAGAAACCGACGAAAGAACAGCTCATTGAAAAGCTGGTCAGCTTCAAAGGATTTCCTCAGGAAGCAGAGCTTCCGAGCGCGCCGAAACAGTTTATCCAGTATCTCGAGGAAGACAACCGTCCGCAGGTGACATTAGACGTTGACTATAAGAACGGTATGGGTGTATCCATCGGACGTTTGAGAGAGGACAGCATGTATGATTTCAAGTTCATCGGACTGTCACACAATACAGTCAGAGGGGCTGCAGGCGGAGCGGTTCTGTGCGCAGAGGCACTGACGGCAAAAGGATATATTGCAAAAAAGTAAAAAGGGACAGGGCGATTTTTAATTGGGGACGTAGTGAAATGCAAAATGACTACGTCCCGGTTCACAGAATTTTCACATAAAAGGAGGCTTTCTCAATGGGAATGACAATGACGCAGAAGATCCTGGCAGCTCATGCGGGCCTTGACTCCGTAGAAGCGGGGCAGCTGATCGAGGCAAAGCTTGACGTGGTCATGGCGAACGACATCACCGGTCCCATGGCTCTGCCGATCATCAAACAGATGTCAGATAAGGTGTTTGACAAGGATAAGGTCGTATTTGTGCCGGACCACTTTACTCCAAACAAGGATATCAAGTCCGCGGAGAATTCTAAAGCGATCCGTGAATATGCGAAGGAACAGGGGCTGACCTGGTATTTCGAGCAGGGCAAGTCCGGCGTGGAGCATGCGATCCTTCCGGAGGCGGGAGTGGTCACTGCCGGGGAATGTATCATTGGCGCGGACTCCCACACCTGTACATATGGGGCGCTTGGCGCATTCTCCACAGGAATGGGCACAACAGATGTGGCGACCGGCATGGCCACCGGCGAGATCTGGTTCAAGGTGCCCAGCGCGATCAGGTTCGTGCTGACGGGAAAGCCGGGGAAATATGTAAGCGGCAAGGATATCATTATCCATATCATAGGAAAGATTGGCGTGGACGGCGCTCTGTATAAGTCTATGGAGTTTACAGGCGACGGCATTGCGAACCTGTCTATGGACGATCGTTTCACCATTGCGAACATGGCGATCGAGGCGGGAGCAAAGAATGGGATATTCCCGGTGGATGATCAGACTTTGGCCTACATAAAGGAGCATTCAAAGAAACCCTACACAATCTATGAGGCGGACGAAGACGCCCAGTATGACGAAGTCATCACCATTGATCTGTCGGAAGTCCGTCCGACTGTGGCATTCCCCCATCTTCCGGGAAATTCCAGGACCATCGACGAGGTGGAAGCAATGGAACCGATCAAGATCGACCAGGTGGTCATCGGTTCCTGTACCAACGGCCGTATGGAAGATATGAGAAAAGCGGCAGCGATACTGAAAGGACATACCGTACATCCGGATGTGCGCGTCATGGTGGTGCCTGCCACACAGAAGATTTACAAAGAATGTATCAAAGAGGGACTTGTCGACATCTTTGTCGATGCGGGCTGCGCGGTGAACACACCGAGCTGCGGCCCCTGCATGGGCGGTCATATGGGCGTCATGGCGGCTGGAGAGAAATGCGTGTCAACAACGAACCGCAACTTTGTGGGACGTATGGGGCATGTGGATTCCCTGATCTATCTGGCGTCGCCGGAAGTGGCGGCGGCAAGCGCGGTCGCGGGATATATCGCAAATCCTGAGAAGATCAAGGCGGATGCACAGCAGGAAAGCACAGAGAAAGCGGGGGATAAGTAGATGAGAGCAAAAGGACATGTTTTTAAATATGGGGACAATGTGGACACAGACGTGATCATCCCTGCGAGATATCTGAATTCTTTTGACGCAGAAGAGCTTGCGAGCCATGCCATGGTGGATATTGACCCGGATTTTGTGAAAAAGGTCCAGCCGGGGGATCTGATCGTGGCAAATAAGAACTTTGGCTGCGGCTCCTCAAGAGAACATGCCCCGCTCTGTCTGAAGACAGCGGGCGTAAGCTGTATCATTGCAGAGACATTTGCGAGAATCTTCTATCGCAATGCGATCAATATCGGGCTTCCAATCATCGAGTGCCCTGAGGCCGCCAAAGGAATCGATGCGGGGGATGAGGTCGAGGTGGATTTTGACAGCGGAAAGATCTATAACCGCACAAAGGGTACTGAATTCCAGGGGCAGCCGTTCCCGGAGTTCATGCAGAAGCTGATCGCAGCGGGCGGTCTGGTCAATTATACAAACAGCAAGAAAAAGTAAAGAGAAGCCTGTCCGGCGATTCTCAATGTCCGGAGTACAATGCCGGAATAAGAAGAAAGAAAGGGATGCGGCGCATGCTCGCGCAGCACCCCTTTTCAGCTATTGAAAGGAAAAAGTTTATGTGCGGTGAGAATCAGATAAAAGGAAAAGCATCAGCGCTTCTGCCTATCGGAATTTTTCTGGTCATCTTCCTTGGTTCGGGGATCGTGTTCAATGACTTTTATGCAATGCCTGCTGTGGTGGCATTTTTAATTGCCCTGTTTGTGGCGTTCCTCCAGAACCGGAAAGTCGGCTTTCAGGAGAAGATCAGGCTGATCGCAGGAGGCGTGGGAGAGGAAAATATCATTACGATGTGCCTGATCTTCCTCTGTGCGGGGGGATTCTCCGGAGCAGTGACCGCAGCGGGCGGTGTGACGAGCACAGTGAACCTGGGGCTGTCCCTGATACCGGCTCATTTCGTTGTGGCAGGTCTCTTTGTGATCGGATGCTTTATTTCCGTGTCCATGGGAACGTCCATGGGAACTATCGCTGCCCTTGCACCGATTGCGGCAGAAATCAGCAGGCAGACAGGGTTTTCCATGGCAGTCTGTACTGCCGCGGTGGTATGCGGCGCCATGTTCGGGGATAATCTTTCCATGATCTCAGATACGACCATTGCCGCAGTCAAAACCCAGGGATGTGAGATGAAGGATAAATTTAAGGCGAATTTTCTGATCGTCCTTCCGGCAGCGGTCATAACCGTGATCTTTTTCTGGTGGGTCACTGGCGGAATGAGTTATGAACTCAAAGAAATCGGAAATTATAATCTGCTGGAGGTTCTGCCGTATGTGATAGTGCTAGTGGGAGCGCTCATAGGGATCAATGTATTTCTTGTGCTTATCGGCGGCATCGTGATTTCCCTTATAGTGGGAGTGGGTGTGGGCAATATCGCCCTGTCGGAAATGTTTACTGTAGTAGGTGACGGCGTTACCTCCATGTATGACATCACAGTGATTTCTATTATTGTGGCATGCATCGTGTCTCTTGTAAGGGCAAATGGGGGGATCCATTTTATCCTGGAGCTGATCCGAAGCAGGATACGAGGGAAAAGAGGCGCACAGGCAGGAATCGCGCTTCTGGCGCTCCTTGTAGATACGTGCACTGCCAACAATACAGTTGCCATCGTGATGACAGGTCCTATCGCAAAGGAGATAAGCGAGGAATATGGAGTAGACCCGAAACGTTCCGCGTCTCTGCTGGATATGTTCACTTCCGTGGGACAGGGGCTGATTCCTTATGGCGCCCAGCTTTTGTCGGCAGCCACACTGACAGGACTGACGCCTTTTGATATGATTCCATATCTGGTCTATCCGGTTCTGATGGCAGTGTGCGGAATTGTGGCAATCGTTCTGAGCGGGGAAAGGAAGAATTGCAGACGGAGTGATCCTGTGTTATAATACGGTGCAGTATAGGTTGGCCTGCTGGGCAGGGCATTCTGGCATCAAGGAAAATCGTAAACCGAAAAAAATTAAAGAGGGTAAAAGGATGAATTTGTTATACAACAGTACGAGAAATGCAGAAAAAAAAGTGACTGCGTCCGAGGCGATCCTGAAAGGGCTGGCTGATGATGGGGGGCTGTTCGTCCCGGAGTATATCCCGAAACTGGATGTGACAATGGAAGAAATGAAAGGCATGTCTTATCAGGAGACAGCCTATGAAGTGATGAGGCAGTTTCTCACAGATTTTACAGAAGAAGAGCTGAAGCACTGTATTAACAGCGCTTACGACGCAAAGTTTGATACGGAAGCGATCGCACCGCTGGTCAAAGTGGGAGATACTTACCATCTGGAATTGTTCCATGGAGCTACGATCGCATTTAAAGATATGGCTCTTTCCATCCTGCCGCATCTGCTCACCACGGCAGCAAAGAAGAATCATATCACAAAAGAAATCGTTATCCTGGCTGCAACATCAGGAGATACAGGAAAAGCTGCGCTAGCCGGGTTTGCGGATGTACCGGGGACAAAGATCATCGTGTTCTATCCTAAGGGCGGCGTAAGCCGTATCCAGGAGCTGCAGATGGTAACTCAGAAGGGTGGAAATACCTCCGTTGTAGCCATCCACGGCAATTTTGACAATGCGCAGAGCGGCGTAAAAGAGATGTTTGAGAATAAAAATCTGGAAAAAGAGCTGGCTGATGCTGGCTATCAATTTTCATCAGCAAACTCCATCAATATCGGACGTCTTGTACCGCAGATCGTATATTATGTATATGCTTACGCCAAATTGCTTGAAAATGAAGAGATTACTCCCGGTGAGGAAATCAATGTGACAGTACCCACAGGAAATTTCGGGAATATCCTTGCCGCATACTATGCGAAACAGATGGGTGTGCCGATCGGGAAACTGATCTGCGCTTCCAATGAAAACAAAGTCCTCTTTGATTTCTTCCAGACCGGCGTATATGACAGAAACCGCGAATTCATCCTGACATCATCTCCGTCCATGGATATCCTGATCTCCAGCAACCTGGAACGCCTGATCTATACGATCGCGGGACAGGACGCAAAGAAGAATGCGGAACTCATGACACAGTTGAGGGAAGAGGGAAAGTATGAGATCACGCCGGAGATGCGGGAGAAACTGGCAGATTTTGCCGGAGGCTTTGCGACAGAGATGGGATGCAGAGAAACCATCCGCACAACTTATGGTCGCATGGGTTATGTGATGGATACGCACACCGCGGTGGCTGCATCCGTGTGCGCGCAGTACCGCCGGGAAAGCGGCGATGACAGGAAGTGCCTTGTGGCTTCCACGGCAAGCCCATATAAATTCATCCACAGTGTGATGACGGCAATCGATGAAAAGTATGCGTCAGCAGAGGAGTTTGACTTGATCGACGAGCTGAGCAGGATTTCCGGGACAGATATCCCGAAAGCAATCGAAGAAATCCGCAGTGCACAGATTCGTCATACAAGAGAATGTGATGCGGGCCACATGGAGGAAACAGTAAAAGAGATTCTCAGAGTATAAGAATGAAAATGCAGGATTTGTTTTCAAATCCTGCATTTTTGCATCAAAAGTCTACGGTTTTTCTTGTTGAAAATTTTAAAAGATGAATTAATGAAAACGATAACTTTCAATTAGTGGTAAAGTTTAGGAAGATTCTTGTTGATTTTTTGTCAATTCTTCTGTATAATCAAATATACGCCGGTGTCAGACTGTATTTCGGAGTGTCTGGCAGGTAAAAATATAGAAAGAAAGAGGTAGAGCGTAACATGTCAAAGATTGATCTAACTAAGTACGGTATCACAGGAACTACGGAAATCGTTCACAATCCTTCTTACGAGACATTGTTTGAAGAAGAGACAAATCCGAATCTGGAAGGGTTTGATAAAGGACAGGTAAGTGAACTTGGCGCTGTCAATGTTATGACAGGTATTTATACAGGACGTTCCCCGAAAGACAAATATATTGTAATGGATGAGAACTCCAAGGACACAGTATGGTGGACATCTGACGAATATAAGAACGACAATCATCCGGCTTCTGAGGAAGCATGGGCTGCTGTGAAAGAAATCGCAAAGAATGAGCTCTCCAATAAGAGACTCTTTGTCGTAGATGCATTCTGCGGCGCCAATAAGGACACACGCATGGCGATCCGCTTTATTATGGAAGTGGCATGGCAGGCTCACTTTGTTACAAATATGTTTATTCAGCCGACTGCTGAAGAGCTTGAGAACTTTGAACCAGATTTCATTGTTTACAATGCGTCCAAAGCGAAAGTTGAGAATTACAAAGAACTGGGTCTGAACTCAGAGACTGCCGTTATGTTCAATATCACAAGCCGCGAGCAGGTTATCGTGAACACATGGTATGGCGGAGAGATGAAAAAAGGTATGTTCTCCATGATGAACTACTATCTGCCGCTGAAAGGTATCGCTTCCATGCACTGCTCTGCAAACACAGATATGAACGGCGAGAATACAGCAATCTTCTTCGGACTTTCAGGAACAGGAAAGACAACGCTTTCCACAGATCCGAAGAGACTCCTTATCGGTGATGACGAGCACGGCTGGGATGACAACGGTGTGTTTAACTTCGAAGGCGGATGCTATGCAAAGGTTATCGACCTTGATAAAGAGTCTGAGCCGGACATCTACAATGCGATCAAGAGAGATGCGCTTCTTGAGAACGTTACACTTGACGAAAACGGAAAGATTGACTTTACAGATAAGAGCGTGACAGAGAATACACGTGTATCTTATCCAATCGACCATATCGAGAAGATCGTGCGCCCGGTTTCCGCAGCTCCGGCAGCGAAGAATGTGATCTTCCTGTCCGCTGACGCATTCGGCGTACTCCCGCCGGTATCTGCACTGACACCGGAGCAGACAGAGTACTACTTCCTGTCCGGTTTCACAGCAAAACTTGCAGGAACAGAGCGCGGCATTACAGAGCCGACACCGACCTTCTCCGCATGCTTCGGCCAGGCGTTCCTTGAACTGCACCCGACAAAGTATGCAGAGGAGCTTGTTAAGAGAATGAAAGAAAGCGGAGCAAAGGCTTATCTTGTGAACACAGGATGGAACGGCACAGGCAAGCGTATCTCCATCAAAGACACACGCGGCATCATCGACGCGATCCTTGACGGTTCTATCGAGAAAGCTCCGACAAAAAAGATCCCGCACTTCAACTTCGAAGTTCCGACAGAGCTTCCGGGAGTTGATCCGGCGATCCTTGATCCGAGAGACACATATGCTGACGCTTCCGAGTGGGAGACAAAGGCAAAAGACCTCGCTTCAAGGTTCATTAAGAACTTCAAGAAATACGAGAGCAATGAGCTTGGAAAAGCACTTGTTGCTGCAGGACCGCAGGAATAAAGCTGGATTTGTCTGTGGGGACAGATTTCATAAAGTGTCCGAAAACCGCAGATTATTTTAAGGCGTATTCGTGGCGGGCGGGGGATGTGGCTCAGATTCCGTTTCACGATTTAGGAAAGTCATAAAAGGAATGGGGCGCGGCTAAAGACAATTTCAAAGCAGATGATTCGCTTTGAAATTAGTGCCGCACTCCATTCCTTTAAATCTTTCCATCCAATCGGCAGTTCCCAGGAGAAAATCCAGATTTAATCGTCGTCGAAGTGATCCCGCAGTTTTTCCACCGCGCTTTTTTCGATCCGGGAGACGTAAGAGCGGGAAATCCCTAGCTGTCTGGCGATTTCCCGCTGGGTGTATTCTTCTCCGTTATAAAGACCATACCGCATTTTTAAAACGAGCTTTTCTCTCGGGGAAAGCTCGTTTTCGACTTTTTCGTAGAGTTTCTGGATGTTTTCTTTGAGATAAATTTTTTCAGGGACATCGACCTCGTCAGTCTCAATGATGTCATAGAGCTTGATTTCATTGCCTTCCCGGTCAGTGCCGATGGGCTCGTAGAGGGAGATTTCCTTTGCGGATTTCTTTTTGGCACGCAGATGCATGAGGATTTCATTTTCAACACACCGGGAAGCATACGCTGCCAGGCGGTTTCCTTTATCCGGGTTGAAGGTGACGACTGCCTTGATCAGCCCGATCGTTCCAATGGAGAGCAGGTCCTCGGGGTCTTCCTCCAGGTTCTGATATTTTTTGATCACATGGGCGACAAGCCTCAGATTTCGCTCGATCAGGATGTGCTTTGCCTCGAGGTCTCCTTCTGTATATCTCTGGATGTAATACTTCTCTTCCGAAGCGGTGAGAGGGTTGGGAAATGATTTCAAGACGGCACCTCTTAGCACATTTGATATAGTGTATGAAAAAACAGTCCGGTTCGTGCTTTTCCAACCTAAAAGAAGGACAGTATCAGAACAGTACGATGGGGCTGACAAAATGAAAATCAAGAAATGGATAAAGGATACCCATAAATAGTGTATCGAAATATTCGGAAAACAGGTATAAGATCAATGTGCGTTGACTCCTGTCCTGACGTGATATATCATAGACATACATTTCCGGGGGAATCATTCCCCGGCAATCTTGCACCAGAAGGGTGTCTGGCCGCGTCGGCCGGAATTTCAGTTGTGTTTTTATTGGTAAAGTGGTGTTTTAACTCGGTGTATTTACAGAGCAGGGAACTCATGAGAAAGGAGCGGAGATGAGTTTCAGCACGATAATATCCGCGGCCGTCGATGGGCTGGGGGTGGAACTTGTACATGTGGAGGCGGATATATCTAATGGCCTCCCGGTATTTCATATGGTAGGCTATCTGTCGTCAGAGGTAAAAGAGGCAGGAGAGCGGGTGAGAACTGCGATCAGAAATTCGGGGTTTGATTATCCTGCGAAACGCACGGTCATTAACCTGTCGCCAGCTACTCTCAGGAAGCGGGGAGCGTCTTTTGACCTTCCGATCGCGGCTGCGATCCTGGCATCGCTGGGAGAGATCGGCCCAACAGCGACAGAGGGATATCTCATTATAGGAGAGCTGGGGCTTGACGGACGAGTCAGAAAAGTGCCGGGGATCCTGCCGATCGTCATGGAAGCAAAGGCGGCAGGCATATGCCGGTGCATCGTACCCGGAGAAAATGCGGCAGAGGCAGCGCTTGTAAAAAACATGGCAGTGATCGGCGCCGGAAATCTGAGGGAGGTCGTTTCTATTCTCAGAGGACAATGCCAGCCGGAGATAGCGACTGAGGGAAAGGAGCCGGGCGGATATGAGGAGGACATGCCTGATTTTGCGGATATACGAGGACAGCAAAATGTAAAGCGGGCAGCAGAGATTGCGGTTGCAGGCGGGCATAACCTGCTCATGATCGGACCGCCCGGTAGTGGGAAATCCATGACGGCAAAATGTATCGCAGGAATACTGCCGCCGCCGGATATGGAAGAGAGCCTGGAGATCACAAAAATATACAGCGTGCTGGGGATGCTGGATGAGAAAGCTCCTCTCATACGAAAACGTCCGTTCCGGGAGGTGCACCATACAGCGACCCGGGCGGCGATGACAGGCGGAGGGATGATACCCCGCCCGGGGGAAATCAGTCTTGCCCACGGCGGCGTTCTCTTCCTGGATGAGCTTCCGGAGTTCAGGAAAAGTGTTCTCGAGGTGCTGCGCGAGCCTCTGGAGGAGAGAAGCATACAGATATCCAGGGCATATGGAAATTACCGCTTCCCTGCCGATTTCATCCTGGTGGCGGCAATGAACCCCTGTCCCTGCGGATGTTACCCCGACATGAGGAAATGTACATGCACGCCGGCCCAGATTCATATGTATTTAAGCCGTATCAGCCGTCCTTTTCTGGACCGGATTGATCTGTGCGTAGAAGCGCCAAGGGTGAAGTATGAGTACCTTGCGGATGAGAGAAAGGGTGAGAGCTCTGCGGTGATCCGCAAACGAGTGTGCAGGGCAAGGTTGATACAGAAAGAGCGTTACAAAAATACGAAAATCACCACAAATGCCATGCTGTCCGGGAAAGAACTGAAAAACTACTGCCGTTTGGGTGAAAAGGAACATGCCCTGATGGAGCAGGCATTTACCGTCATGGAGCTGACGGCCCGGACATACCACAGGATCATTAAGACCGCGCGGACGATCGCCGATCTGGAGGGCGAGGAGCAGATCCGCGAGAGCCATCTCAAAGAAGCGCTTGGATACCGCATTATGGACGAGAAATATTGGCGGAAACAGGAGGTATAACGGATGAAGTACGAATACTGGTTGGCAGGAGTGAAAGGCTTATCCACGGCGAAAAAATCTCTTTTGAGGAAACACATGAAAACAGCGAAAGCGGTTTATTATATAGAAGAAACACATTTAAACAAATTAGAGTTCTTGAATGAAAAAGACCGCAATAAAATTATGCAGGCAAAGAAACAGGGAGATCCCGGGCCGGAATACGAGAAGATGATTGAGAAAGACATCTGGTTTGTCCCCTGGTTTTCAGAAGAATACCCGAAATGCCTGAAAGAGATTCCGGATCATCCGTATGCGCTCTATGTGAAAGGCAGTCTTCCCCATGAGAATCAGAAGAAAGCCGCGGTCATAGGAGCCCGCAGATGTACGCCTTACGGAGAGAAATATGCTGTTGATTTTGGGAGAGTCCTTGCGGGCCGCGGGGTAGAAATCATCAGCGGGATGGCGAGGGGAGTAGACGGAATGGCGCACAGAGGGGCTCTCATCGGCGGTGGGAAGACGTATGCCGTGCTGGGCTGCGGAGTCGATGTATGTTATCCGAAAGAACATATCGGTCTGTATGTGGATATCCTGGAGCACGGCGGAGGCATCCTTTCGGAACATCCGCCCGGCACAGCTCCGCTTCCCCAGTATTTTCCGGCTCGGAACCGGATCATCAGCGGGCTCTCCGACGCGGTTCTGGTGATAGAAGCCGGAAGAAAAAGCGGTTCTCTCATAACAGTGGACATGGCGCTGGATCAGGGACGGGATGTATATGCTCTTCCGGGTCCGGTAAACAGTGTCATGAGTGAGGGATGCAACCGTTTGATCCGTCAGGGGGCAGAAGTCCTTTTATCTCCCGAAGAGCTGGCAGAACAATGGGGGCTGACAGAAGAGCGGGGACTTGTACGAGGACGGCATCAGGCAGGTGGACGAAGGAACAATAAAAGGCTGAAAGAAGCCGGTGGAGGGAGTGCACCCTATGGGGAAAAGGAGGACAAAAATGAAAAAATGCTTGAAACTCCAGAAAATTTGGTGTATAGTTGCCTTGGCTTGTATCCCAAGGGCGTGGATCAGGTGGCGGCAGAGACAAAGCTGGACGTGAAGGCTGTCATGGAGCTGCTGGTCACTTTGGAATTGGAGGGATACATAAGAGAAATCTCGAAGAATCAGTATATCATAGCCCGGTATTGACGGAGGAGTTAGTTTTATGGCACATTATCTTGTTATTGTGGAGTCACCTGCGAAAGTGAAGACGATCAAAAAATTTCTGGGAAGCAGTTATACGGTTGCTGCATCTCAGGGGCACGTGCGTGATCTGCCGAAAAGTTCGCTGGGGATCGACATAGAGCATGATTATGAACCAAAATACATCACGATACGAGGAAAAGGTGATATTCTTGCGACGTTGCGTAAGGAAGTAAAAAAATCAGATAAAGTTTTTCTTGCGACTGACCCTGACCGCGAGGGTGAGGCAATCTCATGGCATCTTGCCGCCGCGCTGAAGCTGGACCAGAAAAAGATGCGCCGCATCACATTTAATGAGATCACAAAAAATGCAGTGAAGGCATCCCTGAAAGCGCCCAGAGACATTGATATGAATCTGGTGGATGCACAGCAGGCAAGACGTGTCCTGGACCGCATGGTGGGCTACAAGATCAGCCCGCTCCTTTGGGCAAAGGTAAAGAGGGGGTTAAGCGCAGGGCGTGTGCAGTCAGTGGCGCTCCGTCTTGTGGCAGACCGCGAGGATGAGATCAATGCGTTTATTCCGGAGGAATACTGGACACTGGACGCGGTCCTGAAAATTAAAGGAGAGAAACGTCCTCTGACAGCAAAATTCTACGGTACAGATAAAAAGAAGATGACCATTCATTCAGAGGATGAACTGAATGAGATAAGAAAGAAAATTGAGAACGCGGAGTTCCGGATTACAGATATTAAGACAAGTGAGCGCGTCAGGAAAGCGCCGCTGCCGTTTACAACGAGCACTCTGCAGCAGGAAGCGGCTAAAGCGCTGAATTTTGGGACGCAAAAAACAATGCGTATCGCGCAGCAGCTCTATGAGGGAATCGACATCAAAGGAAACGGTACGGTCGGCGTGATCACTTATCTGCGTACGGATTCTACCAGGATCGCGGATGAGGCTGACGCCTCTGCAAGAGAGTATATTTCTTCTGTATACGGAAAAGAGTATGCTGCGGCAGGGCAGGAGATCAAGAGTGACAGTAAGAAGATACAGGATGCCCACGAGGCGATCCGTCCCACGGATATCGCCAGGACTCCTGCATCTCTGAAGGAATCTCTGACAAGAGATCAGTTCCGGCTCTATCAGCTGATCTGGAAGCGGTTCGCCGCAAGCCGTATGGCTCCGGCGAAGTATGAGTCTACTTCCGTAAAAATAGGAGCAGGCGGGTACTGTTTTACCGTGGCGGCATCCAAGCAGTTGTTTGACGGTTTCCGTTCGGTGTATACAGAGGCAGACGAGGAGAAAGAAGAGAGCAATGTACTGGTGGGCGGTCTGAATATGGATTCTGTCCTCAAAAAAGAAAGCCTTGACCCCAAACAGCATTTTACACAGCCGCCGGCACATTATACCGAGGCGAGCCTTGTCAAAGCGCTGGAAGAACTGGGAATTGGGCGTCCGAGTACTTATGCGCCTACCATTTCTATCATCCTGGGGCGCCGCTATGTGACTAAGGAGGCGAAGAACCTCTATATCACTGAGATTGGCGAAGTGGTCAACAATATGATGAAGCAGTCTTTCTCGAGCATTGTGGATGTGAATTTCACGGCAAATATGGAAGGTCTTCTTGACATGGTTGAAGAAGGGAAGGTCGAGTGGAAAGAAATCATCCGCAACTTTTATCCGGACTTGGACGAGGCGGTGAAGAAGGCGGAAAAAGAACTGGAGACTGTGAAGATCGAGGACGAGGTGACAGATGTTATCTGTGAAGAATGCGGTAGAAACATGGTCATCAAATACGGCCCCCACGGAAAATTCCTCGCATGCCCCGGATTTCCGGAATGCCGCAATACAAAGCCGTATCTGGAAAAAATCGGCGTGCCCTGTCCGGTCTGCGGAAAGGAGATTGTTGTCCGCAAGACAAAGAAGGGCAGAAGG
The DNA here is from genome assembly GCA_944383695.1 of uncultured Mediterraneibacter sp. Lineage (GTDB taxonomy): Bacteria > Bacillota > Clostridia > Lachnospirales > Lachnospiraceae > Mediterraneibacter. The sequence continues at coordinate 82,463 of CALWQP010000003.1, read as the reverse complement.
TATTATGGATGTGAGAATAATCCGGAGTGCGAGTTTATGTCCTGGCAGAAGCCGTCTAAAGAAAAATGCCCTGAATGCGGCGGATATATGGTAGAAAAGGGAAGCAAACTTGTCTGCGCAGACGAAAAATGTGGATATGTGACAAGTCTGGAGCAAAAACAGTGAAATAACAATGAAATTGCATTGCTATTCTGAAAATTGTATGATAACATAGGGATGCATATTAATTTAATGAAATTTGTGTATACAATTATATGTCCAACAAATGATATCGGAGGAAATAATGAGCGTACAACTGTTAGACAAAACAAGAAAGATCAATAAGCTGCTGCACAATAATAATACCAGTAAGGTGGTATTTAATGATATCTGCGCCGTTCTTGCGGACATCCTTGACTCAAGCGTGCTGGTTGTCAGCAGGAAAGGGAAGATACTCGGCGTAAGCAAATGCCCGAAGGTCAGGGAAATCAATGAGCTGATCACGGAATCCGTAGGCGCCCATATAGACTCCATGCTCAATGAGAGGCTTCTCAGTATTCTTTCTACAAAAGAGAATGTAAACCTTGAGACGCTTGGATTTTCTGCGGACGCGGTACAGGGCTGCCAGGCGATCATCACCCCCATCGACATTGCGGGGGAGAGGCTCGGGACGCTGTTTATCTACAAACAGGACAGCACGTATTCTATTGATGATATTATTCTCAGCGAGTATGGGACCGCTGTGGTCGGGCTTGAGATGCTGCGTTCCGTAAATGAAGAGAATGCAGAAGAGACAAGGAAAGAACACATCGTTCAGTCTGCGATCAGCACCCTGTCCTTTTCAGAGCTGGAAGCGATCATACATATTTTTGATGAATTGGGCGGAACAGAAGGTATCCTGGTGGCAAGCAAGGTGGCGGACCGCGTGGGCATCACCCGGTCAGTCATAGTCAATGCACTGCGCAAATTCGAGAGCGCAGGCGTGATTGAATCCCGCTCATCCGGAATGAAGGGAACTTATATCAAAGTTTTAAATGACTATGTATTTACGGAACTTGAGAAAATCAGGAAAGAGCGGATGTAGTCAGGAGGGCGGCAGAGATGTACGAGGGAAATCCTGTTGATCTGCGGATGGAGAAAACGATCTCCGCAGACGGAATCTTTGATGAGGCGACCCGGCAGTGCAGGGTATTCAAATATGACCCAGATGAGGATAATATTTACCTTGAGCTGAAAGAGGATGAGCTTACTGCAATATCCCTGGATGCGAAATACAGATGTTATATTTCTACCAGGACAGAGCTTCTTTACTGCACCGGTGTGGTAAAAGAGCGGTACTACAGAGAGGATCGGAAGATACTGAAATTCCGGATCGAAAATGGATTTTATAACGTATATGAGGGAAGACGGATGACGAAGCGTGCTTAAAAGGCACGCTTTGTTTTTCGATAAATATAAAAACCTTATAAAGCATGTTGACAAATCGAAACCAGAGTGCTATTTTATAGTCATGGGACTTAGCACTCGTAATAAATGAGTGCTAACAAGAAAAGCTTAAGGAGGAATTACAATGAAGTTAGTACCATTGGGTGACAAAATTGTTTTAAAACAGTTAGCAGCAGAGGAAACAACAAAATCCGGTATCATGCTGCCGGGACAGGCGAAGGAGAAGCCGCAGGAGGCAGAGGTCATTGCTGTCGGACCTGGCGGAAATATAGATGGAAAAGACGTTATAATGCAGGTTAAACCTGGTGATAAGGTAATATATTCCAAATACTCCGGCACAGAAGTAGAACTTGACGGCGAGGAGTATATCATCGTAAAACAGAATGATATCCTGGCAATTGTAGAGGCATAAAACACTAAGCGAGGTCTTTTCGAGCTTAGTGTTCCAGCCGATACTCCGAGCAGAGCGAGGAGGTATCTTCACTGACACTTAGCGAGGGTAATACAGATAATAAAGAATATAAGGAGATGCATAGAAATGGCAAAGGAAATCAAATATGGGGCTGAAGCCAGAGCAGCACTGGAAAAAGGCGTAAATCAACTGGCAGATACAGTAAAAGTAACACTTGGACCAAAAGGAAGAAACGTAGTTCTTGACAAATCTTTCGGTGCACCGCTTATCACTAACGATGGTGTTACGATCGCAAAAGAGATTGAGCTTGAGGACGGATTTGAAAACATGGGCGCACAGCTCATCAGAGAGGTTGCTTCTAAGACAAATGATGTAGCCGGAGACGGAACGACAACAGCAACGGTCCTTGCTCAGGCTATGGTACACGAAGGCATGAAAAACCTGGAAGCAGGAGCAAACCCCATCGTCCTGAGAAAGGGTATGAAAAAAGCGACAGACAAGGCTGTTGCGGCGATCCAGTCTATGAGCAGCAAGGTAAAAGGTAAGGAGCAGATCGCAAGAGTTGCGGCAGTTTCTTCAGGAGACGAGGCTGTGGGCGAGATGGTAGCTGACGCGATGGAGAAAGTTTCCAATGACGGCGTTATTACGATTGAAGAGTCCAAGACAATGCAGACAGAACTGGATCTTGTAGAAGGTATGCAGTTTGACCGCGGATACATTTCCGCTTATATGGCAACAGATATGGAAAAGATGGAAGCAGTTCTTGATGATCCGTATATCCTGATCACAGACAAGAAGATTACCAATATCCAGGATATCCTTCCGCTCCTTGAGCAGGTCGTACAGTCAGGCGCAAGACTTCTCATTATCGCTGAGGATATCGAGGGCGAGGCTCTTACGACATTGATCGTCAACAAGCTGCGCGGAACTTTCAATGTAGTTGCAGTGAAGGCTCCGGGATATGGAGACAGAAGAAAAGAAATGCTTCAGGATATTGCTATCCTTACAGGCGGACAGGTGATTTCCGAAGAACTCGGTCTTGACTTGAAAGAGACGACAATGGATCAGCTCGGACGTGCGAAATCCGTTAAGGTTCAGAAAGAGAACACAGTCATTGTTGACGGCTGCGGAGAGAAGGGCGCGATCAACGACAGGATCGCTCAGATCAAGAAAGCAATCGAAGAGACAACATCTGACTTCGACAGAGAGAAACTTCAGGAGAGACTTGCAAAACTGGCAGGCGGCGTAGCGGTTATCCGTGTAGGCGCGGCAACAGAGACTGAGATGAAAGAAGCAAAACTCCGCATGGAGGACGCTTTGAATGCGACAAGGGCAGCAGTAGAGGAAGGGATCATCGCAGGCGGCGGTTCTGCATATATCCACGCTGCAAAAGAAGTTGCAAAACTGACAGAGGAAATGGACGGTGATGAGAAGACAGGCGCAAGGATTATCCTGAAAGCGCTGGAAGCTCCGCTGCATCAGATCGCAGCAAACGCAGGACTCGAGGGTGCTGTGATCGTAAATAAAGTAAAAGAGTCAGAGCCGGGAATCGGATTTGACGCTTATAAAGAAGAGTATGTAGACATGGTAGAACAGGGAATTCTTGATCCTGCCAAAGTTACAAGAAGCGCTCTTCAGAACGCGACAAGCGTTGCATCCACGCTCCTTACAACAGAGTCAGTCGTATCTACGATTAAAGAGCCCGCACCGGCAGTACCGGCAGGCGGTGCTGGCGGAATGGGTATGATGTAAAATCTGGATTTGTCTGTGAGGATGGGCAATAGATAAAGCCTTCGAAAACCGCAGGAAAGTATTTCAAGGCATATTTGTGGATGGGGATATGGGGCTTAGCTCCGTTCCGGAATCCCCACATCCCCATCCACAAAAGGCGTTGCAAATAAGGACCTGCGGTTTTCTGCGTTCATCCGATCGGCAGTCCCCAGCAGAAAATGCAGGATTTTCAAAGATACAGATTTACTCAGTCAGTTCTTCCAGTGGTCTTATCTGATATCCCATTTCCTCCCATTTCCCAAGTAGTTCATCCAGTATCGCGGCATTGGTATCGGATGTGTTGTGGAGCAGCACGACTGCTCCCGGATGGATGCGTCCGAGCAGTTTATCGAAGGCTTCTTCTTTTGTGGGCTGGTCATCATCGTACCAGTCTACATAGGCAAGACTCCAGAAGAAAGTCTTATAGCCCAGCTCCTTTGCCATCCGGAGATTTGTTTCGCTGAACTTTCCCTGAGGCGGACGGTAGTATTTTGTCATTTCTTCTCCGGTCACTTCTTTGTAGGCGTCTTCCACATCTTTCAGTTCCTTTTGGAAGGAATCCAACGATGCGATCTGTGACATATCAGGATGATGCCATGTGTGGTTTCCGACAGTGTGTCCTTCTTCTACCATTCTTTTGATCAGTTCAGGTTCTGATTCTATGTAAGTCCCTACTACAAAAAATGTAGCGGAGACGCCGTGCTTTTTCAAAGCGTCAAGTATCCCCCCGGTATTTCCATTCTCATACCCGCAGTCAAATGTCAGATACATGATTTTTTCATCTGTGTCCTGTGCATAAAAGGCGTCGTACTGTGCCAGCTCTTCAAAAGTGGCATTGGCAACTGGTGGCTGGCCGTCTTCCTGGAAGCTCAGCCCCCAGTTCCCATCGGCAGAAGCGGCGACAGATCCGGTATCCGCATGGGCGTGGATCTGTTCTTCGAGAAAACCAATGCCGGTTCCAACAGCATACGAGGCAAGGAAGAGCAGGAGAAAAATCCCGGTCCTTTTTGTCAGGAGGATGTTTTGGCAGAATGGACGGAGCCTGTGTGAGATAAAATGTTTCATGTCAGATATCCCTTCAGAACATGGAGGTTATAAATAATATATGTATAAAATCCTGAGGTTTGCACTAAAAGTTAGCTAAAAAGATTGACAAGCTCAGAGAACAGTTGATAATAGAAGTAAAGAAAGCATAGCAGAAAATAGAAAATCAGAGACCGTATTTGCGGAATGAAGGCGCTGGACCGGATTTTCCGCGGACGCGGTCTTTCTGACGGCAGAAGGAGAAGATAATGAAAAGATCAGTTTTATTTTTTGATATTGACGGAACTCTGCTCAGCGAGATTACGAAGGAGATACCGGAGAGCGCAGCAGAAGCGCTTTGGGAAGCGAAGAAAGCAGGACACCTGCTGTTTGTCAATACAGGCAGGACGATATGCAGTGTTCCGTCAGAAATCAGAGGGCTTCCTTTTGACGGATTCCTTTGCGGGTGCGGGACATGCATCGTTTATCATGATGAGCTGCTGTTTGCCAGATCATTATCACCGGAGCGGGGGGAGGCAGTTATCGCCAAAATGTCCCAGTGTAACCTTGGCGGCATCGCGGAGGGTCCGGAAGATGTATACTTTCCGGAGCGGATCAGCAGGTTCGACAAGCTGGAGTCAACTAGAAGATATTTCAGAGCGAAAGGAATGGGGCTTGAGTGTCCGCTTGAGAGCGGCAGGTTTGTCTATGACAAGCTGTTCGTATATGCAGATGAGAAAAGCGACCTGGACTCATTTCTTGCGTTTATAGATGAGGATATGGAGGCGTTGGACAGAGGAGATAACGCATACGAGGTGATCCAGAAGGAGTATTCCAAGGCCACGGCATGTGAGTTCATCGTGGACCGGCTTGGATTTGAGAAGGACCAGGTGTATGTGTTCGGGGACAGCAGCAATGATCTTGCGATGTTTGAGTATGCGGATCACGCAGTGGCAATGGGAGCTCACGCGGAGGTGCTGGAACCATATGCTGAGTACGTGACAAAGACGGTCGAAGAGGATGGGCTCGCCCACGCGATGCGGCATTACGGACTGATATAGGCGCAGTGGGATATTGGAAAACGAGGTAGAAGAGATGAAGATTTTTGTATACAATTACAGAAAATTTGACGAGGCGGAATATTTTCAGAAGTTTTCGGAGGAGTATGGAGTGGAGCTCGGCATCTGTACGGACGAGCCTACACTGGAAAATGCGCATCTGGCAGAGGGGTATGAATATGTGACCATCATCACGTCAAAGATCGATCGGGAACTGATGAAGAAATTTCATGAGCTGGGGGTCAGGATGATCTCTACGAGGACAGTGGGGTATGACCATGTGGATATCGCTGCGGCGAAGGAGTTCGGTATTCACGTGAGCAATGTATCTTACTCCCCGGAATGCGTGGCGGATTATACGGTCATGCTGATGCTCATGTCTATCCGCAAGATGAAACGGATCATGCAGAGAGGGGCGCTCAATGATTTCTCCTTGCCGGGCATCCAGGGAAAAGAACTTCCCAACCTGACAGTCGGAGTGTTGGGGACAGGGCGGATCGGACAGGCGGTGATCCGGGATTTGTCCGGTTTCAGATGTAAAATCTATGCATATGACAAATACGAGAACAAGGCTGTGAAGGAGCACGCTCAGTATGCGGATCTGGATACAATTTACAAAGAGTGTGACCTGATCACCCTGCACATGCCTCTCCTTGAAGATAATTTTCATCTCATCGGAAAAGAAGCCATCAGCAGGATGAAGGAGGGCGTGGTCATTGTCAACACGGCCAGGGGTGGCCTGATTGATACAAAGGCGCTGATCGGAGGCATTGAATCGGGCAAAGTCGGAGCCGCGGGGCTGGATGTGATCGAGGATGAGTTCGGCATGTATTACCATGACCGCAAATCAGACGTGCTCAGCAAGCGCGATCTGTATATCCTCAGAGGATTCCCGAATGTGGTCGTGACCCCGCACATGGCGTTTTACACGGACCAGGCGGTGAGTGATATGGTAAAACATTCCATAGAGAGCTGTCTGCTGCGGGCAGAGGGGAAGGAAGACCCATGGGAAGTCGTATGAGCGCTGGACCATATAAATGTTGCGCAAATATTACAAATTTGTTACAATGTGTTGTATACTGATCGAGGAGGAAGAGTTTATGATCCAAATCCAGAATATGACAAAAAGGTTTGATGATATTTGTGCGGTCAACAATATATCACTTGAGGTTCCGGAAGGAATCATGTTTGGCCTGCTTGGGACAAATGGTGCGGGAAAGACTACACTTCTGCGTATGCTTGCCGGTATACTGGAAGCTGACTCAGGGGGCGTGCTCGTTGATGGGGATCCGCTTGAGGAGGCAAAGAAGAAGATTTTCTATCTGCCGGACGATCCGTACTATTTTCCCAATGCGTCCATGGAGCAGATGGCGCAGTTTTATAAAGACCAGTACCCGGACACAGATCTGGAGAATGTAAACTACATGGCAGAAGCGCTGGAGCTGGATGTGAAACTCCCCTTGCGTACTTTTTCCAAGGGAATGAAACGGCAGGCATTTCTTATTCTCGCACTGTGCGCGGGGACGAAATATCTTCTCTGCGATGAGGTTTTCGACGGACTTGATCCGATCGTGGCAGAAGTTATGAAGAATCTGTTCCGCCAGGAGATGAAGGAGAGGAAATTTACGGCAGTAGTGGCTTCACACCGGCTGAATGAACTGGAAGATATGTGCGGGAATATTGCGATCCTGCACAGAGGAGGTCTTGTGACAGCAGGGGATATGCGCGGCAGGGCAGAGCATGTCAGAAAATATCAGTGTGTGTTTGCAGACGGCTCAGATATGGACAGGCTGGAGCAGGAGCTTGGGAAAGAGCTGGACGTGGTGCGTTTTCATGCGGACGGAAGCTTTGTGACGCTTGTTGTCCGCGACGCCGAAGGCAATGCGGAGTCGAATTTGAGGGCGCGGGATACCGAACTGATAAAAGAAGCGCCCATGAGCCTGGAAGAGATTTTTATCGCAGAAATGGAGGGGAAAGATTATGACATCCGCAAAGTGCTTCATTAACTGGATAAGAGAAGCGGGCAGAGGACATCTTGCCGCGTTCCTGGGCTGGGGCACAATGCTTGTGTACACCGTCCTCTCGATCACCCGGCTGAGCTTTGATACGGATTATACTTATTTCGGAATGGGAAGTACAGAGCTGGCATGGCTGGGTGCAGGACTGGGACTGGGCCTTGCCTTTCTGGAGTTCTTCTATCTGCTCCAGCAGAAGAAACAGGATTTTTATTATAGTCTGCCTGTGAAAAAGAGCACTGTGTTCTGGGGCAGCTATGTGCATGGGCTGATCCATTCCCTTCTCCCTCTGGCATTTGCCATGGCGGCCTGCGGAATCTTCCAGTCCGCCGTTGATGTGGAATTTGCGTCCTTTGTCTTGAGTTATACAGGAAAAAGCTTTCTGGTCACGGCAGGTGTGTTTCTGATCTTTTATCATATAGGGATCTTGTGCATCACAGTCTGCGGCAATGTGATATCCTCTCTGGTCATGTGCGGCGTTTTTATCTTTTATTTCCATATCCTTGTCGGAAATGTGTTTGTCACCTTTGCTTCAGGCTATTTTCAGACGTACTACAGGATTCCGCTTTTAGAAAAGCTGACGGCGGTCCTCTCTCCGTTTTCTCTGGCCGGGGCGCTGACTGGAAGGGATGTGTATGAAAAGCCTCTTGTCCTCCGGTTTATGCCGGATGGTGAGATGATCGCGGCGTGTCTGGTCTGGATTGTCTTGCTGCTCCTGCTGACTGCATTTGCGCAGAGAAGGAGAAAGACAGAGCGTACCGGACGGATATTTGCTGTCTTGGCGGCGGAGCGCATAGCTGAGGCCGGCGTGTCCTTTCTTGCAGGCGTGTGGGCGGCAGGATTTGCGCTCGATATGTCAGGTCTGATGGAGACCGGAAGGCTGACTGCCGGAATTTCGGCGGTGGTGGTCAGTACAGCCGTGGCATCAGCAGTGCACTGTCTGCTGGAAATCGTGTTGAAAAATCCGGGAACAGGGTTCTTGCGCCGGAAATGGCAGCTTGTCATATCCTCTGCGTCAGCTGTGGCTGTGTGTATCCTATTTCCTGCAGGGGCCTCTTCCTATGATTCGTATTTCCCGGAAGAGGCAGCCAGCGTGGGTATCAGTATCGACGGTCTGGGAATGAGTTATGACATCTATTTGCAGGTGCAGGGAAACCGGGAGGATTATGAAACAGATGACCAGCTTGTAAAATATACGCTCACCGGTGAGGGGAAGAGCGCGGCTCTTGGCTGGCTTCGGGAGATTGTCCGTGGACAGGGCCATGCAGAAGCAGAATCAGACATGGGGGAACAGAACGGCATAGATGCCCGGGATTCCGGCGGCAGTGTATACACTTGGGCGACGGTGTGCTATCATCTGGAAGACGGCTCCGATCATTACCGGACTTATCCCCTTGCCAGAGAAGAAGTAGAGGCATTTGCCGCTGTCTATGAGACGGCAGAATATAAGCAGATCGCTTATCCCGCCGTAAATCTGGCAGAAGTGGGAGAGGATCGGTTCACGTGGGATGACGGAGTGACTGGGAATGGGATGAAACTGACGGCAGAAGATAAGGAGGGCCTTGTGGAAGCGTACCGAGAAGATGTGGCGGAGTTTGAGATGGCAGAACTGACCACAGCGCTTCCTGCCGGGAGCGTGAAAATCCGGTCTTCAAAGAGCGGAAAAGTTACGGACATGGTCGTGTATCCGTTCTTTGAGCGCACGTGTTCCATTCTGGCAGCAAACGGCGTGAATATGGAAAAGACCTTGAAAGATTATCCGGTAGAATCTGTGGAGGTCAGGGAGAGTCTGTTCTCTGCACCCCGCGGTTCTGTGGGAGGAGTCAGCACATCCTTCTATGAGAAGCCGGAAGAAGTGGCGGAGTGGAAGGAAAAACTGGTGCCCTATGAACTGGATTTACAGCCCCTTCTGTATCCGCTGGATCATTCGAAAGAAATCAAAGCTGTCATAGAGGAGACAGAGACAAATTCCCTGATCCCGGTGGACTGTGCGGTGATGCCGGGCAAATGAGTTTACTCGCTGTTTGATAAATTCGCCGATCATATTGTGAAGCAGATTTTTGCGAAGTAATTATTTTAACAAAGGCGACAGGATTCTTCTTTTTTCTTTTATATGGAGTGGTATACTGTGGCAGATCACAGTAGTATGTGCGGTGCATCTGCCCTGAAAATGATGTCTGTACAGGCAGATGCCGCGAAAAAGAAGGAGGAAGGATATGACAAAGAGGAGGATCATTCTGATCGCGGCAGTGATCGTTGTCCTTGTGGCCGGAGCCGCGGCAGGGGCTTATCTGTATATGAACCGGTTTGATGCAGGAGAATATGTGAGAGCTGTACTGGATGTGTCTTATAAGAATAAAACGGACAAGTATGTGGAGATTACAGGAATCCCGGAAGAAGAGGCGGCACAGATATTTGAAGATAATCTGAACGCTACCATGAAAGGATTTGAGACATCATCCATGCCGGAAGCACTTCTGCCTCAATATAGAGAACTGTTCAGTGAGCTTGCGAAGCGGGTCAGCTATACAGTGGGACAGCCGGTAAAGAAAGAAGCCGGCATCTATGAGGTGACAGTCAAGGTAAAACCGGTTACCCTGTTCCCGGATACATATGGGACATTTCAGGAAAAGGCCCAGGAGTATGCGGATCAGGTCACGAACAGCGTCATGAACGGCGCTGAAATGCCCGGGGAAGAAGAGATGCAGAATCAGATTTATCAGATTTACTACGATGTGCTAAAAAGCCATGTAGACTCAGGAATGCTGTACGGAGAGGCCGAGGATGTGGTGCTTCGGGTGAAAAAGGAAGGCAGCCGGGAGTTTACGATCGATCAGGAGGATATGGATGAGCTGGATTCGCTGCTGATCGAGGATGTGGGAGAAGAATAAAAACAGGAAAAGGCATCATCATGGAATAGAAGCCGTGAGGATGCCTTTTTTGAGATTTATTTGACTCCGCTTACAGAAATTTCATTTCATTCACCGGCCAGTACCGAAATACGGCTTTACCCAGGATTTCATCCATTGAGACAAATGTGTGCTCCCAGTACCGGGAATCCCTGGAATTGTTCCGGTTGTCACCCATGACGAAATAGCTGCCTTTGGGCACGGTGTACGGTCCGAAACTGCCCTCCATGGGCTCCTTTATAGCGACGTCTTCCAGAGGCTCATCCGAGCCATTGAGATAAATGTTTCCATCGCGGATCTCCACAGTCTCCCCGGGAAGTCCGATGATCCGTTTGATAAAGAGCTGGCTCTCATCATCCGGATATCTGAAGATGATGATATCAAAGCGTTTCGGGTTGCTGAACGCATAGGCAAGACGGTTGCCGAATACCCGATCGCCGGTCATAATCGTGTTTTCCATGGATCCGGAAGGGATCTGGGCATTTACGATAACAAATGAATTGATCAGTACGGCAAGCACGACCGCGCTGATAATGACAATTGACCATTGAATCAACTCTGATTCCCAGGGACTCATCCTATTTCTATTTCTTCTATAACGTTTTCTTCTTCTTCTGCGAACCATGTGAAAGCTCCTGTTTCTGTTAACAAAAATGTAGGGCCGGTCTGTGTATGCCGGCCCTGATATTATAGCAGATATTATGGAAAATGTACATGAACAAGTATCATCCCATGTTTGTATTCTGCTGTAATGCTGCCGCCCATCTGCTCTGTCAGCGCTCTGGCGATGGAAAGCCCCAGTCCTGTTGAGCAGGAGGCGGCAGTCTCTACGGTGTAGAAACGGTCGAACAGACGCCCGACCTGTATTTCATTCAGCTTTTCCGCGTGATTGGCAAATGTGATCCTGCCGTTGTCCTCCAGGGTGATCTCAAGGTCTCCGTCGCTGTATTTGACGGCATTGCTGATGATATTCTCGAAGATGCGGGAGAGGGCATTGCGGTTGAGCATCCGTCTCACTTTTGCGTCGGGCATGGAGATGGAGGGAGTGATCCGGCTTTCTTTCAGAGAGGCGTACAATGCGGAAATGCTCTCCTCCAAGACACTGTTCAGGATGACAGGCTCGCTCGGCGTGCCGCCTGAAACAGAAGTAAACACGGAGTAGCGGAACAACTCCTCTGTGAGCTGAGTCATGATTTCCGTGCGTCCCCGGATGATTTTCACATACCTTTTTGTGTTTTCGCTCTGCTTCTCTTTATCCAGCATGTCCAGATAACCCCAGATGGCAGTCAGAGGCGTCCGCAGATCGTGTGAGATGTTGGTGACAGCATTCTTCAGTTCTGCATCTCCCTGCTGATAACGCTGTCTGTCACTTTGAAGTTTCCTGAGCTCTGTATTAATGGTGTCAGCAAGTCCCTGCATATGCCGGTCCCGGCTGGACAGGTCGATCAGCACATTGGTGTCAGACGTTACCCGGTCCGAAAAGGCATCTGAAATCTCATCAGCTGCTTTTCTCAGCAGATGGATCTTGATGACAAGTATTGTGATAATGATGATAAATATGCTGATGAGACAGCACAGCCAGAATACCATGATACAGACTCCTTACTTTTCTATCGTTTTGATTTCATATATCCTTCAAACGTTACTTTATATCTCTTTTTCGGAATACAAACATTCCGATTCCTGACGCTGCAACTGTGATTCCCGCAGAATAGACAGGAAGGAGTGGTGTAGCAGCTTTTGTATCTCCCCGTGTGAGAGTGACAGACTGTCCGGTAGGCAGAAGGTCATTTAGAAATTCATACACCCGGCGCTGAGTGCCACGGACATATCCCGGGTTTGGAATCTGGCGGGGCGCGGTGACAGTTCCGTCTTCGGCAAAGGGGGAAATTTCAATGGATGTCTCGGGTTCATTCAGCTTTGCGGAAACGTACATGGAAGCCACAAAGAGAAAGCATACACCGAGGATCGTGACCACGGCGGTCAGCGCCTTATTCTGGCAGATCATCCCTGCAAGCGTGTACAGAGAAGTAAAAGCTAGGGACATGAAGAAGCTGTACAGGACCATAAGTACGAGCATCCGGAAGTCTGTATCGTCTGTCCTGCACAGTGGGATGCCGACTGCCAGGGCAGGGATCAGGTAGGCAAGGCACATCATAAGTCCTGCGGCGGAGCAGGTGATCAGGTTGGACAGGTAGATGGAGACTCTCGTGTGACCGATGATCAGTTTGTTCCGTAGCGTTCCGTCGCTGTATTCTGTTCCTACAAAAAGGCTGACAAAAGCGGCCGTCAGAAACCCGATCACAAGCGAGTAAACAAGAAGCATGGAGTGCAGTGACGAAGACCTGTCCATATACTCACGCATGCTGATATAGTCCATAAGTTTCATAAAAATACCAAACACAGCCATGCCGGTCATACAGATCCAGAAAAATCTGTTCTTTTTCAGTTTTGCAAAGTCTGCAGATAAAAGTCTATTCATTTCGATTCCCACCTCCGATCAGATTTACATAAAAACTCTCGAGACTTTCTTCCCGCTCGGTCAGGGAGATGATATCGCATTCCTGTTCCGCCAGGGCGAGCGTCAGTTTGGAGATATTGATCTTGGCGAAAATATCCGCCATTGTATCAGAAAAGATATTATACTCGATTCCCATTTCATCCAGGACCCGGGTGAGAGCGCGGATGTCGGATACCTGCACACGGATACACTTGCGGCACGCCGCATCCAGCTCTTTTGCACTTATCTCTCTTATCATATGCCCGTTGTCGATAAAGCCGTAGTGGGTGGCAAGGCGGGAGAGTTCGTCAAGGATATGGCTGGAGATAAGGAATGTGATCTGCTTCTCCCGGTTCAGCTTTAAAATAAGTTCCCGCATCTCGATGATGCCCTGTGGGTCCAGGCCATTCACCGGCTCGTCAAGGATGAGAAAATCAGGGCTGCCTGCCAGCGCGATGGCAATGCCGAGTCTCTGTTTCATGCCCAGGGAGAAGTGTTTTGCTTTCTTTTTTCCGGTGTGTCCAAGCCCCACAAGACGCAGAAGCTCCGGGATATCGTCAAAAGACGGGAGTCCGATGACGCGGTACTGTTCTTTTAAATTATCCTCCGCGCTCATATCCAGATAGATGGACGGCGTTTCCACCACAGCGCCCATCCTGCGGCGGCACTTCGCGATGCCGGGCTCAGTGTTCTTTGAACCGTATAATGTATAGCTGCCGGACGTGGGGGCCTGAAGTCCGCACACAAGGCGGATGAGTGTAGTCTTTCCGGCCCCGTTCTTTCCTACAAAACCATAGACAGAGCCTTTTGGCACATGGATGGAGAATCCGTCCAGAGCCTTGAAATCCCCATATTGTTTGCTCAGCGATTCTGCTGTCAGAATATATTCCATAAATAAAACCTCCTGTAAGATTGTTTACATGGATGATTCTACCCGGAAGGGGTTAAGAAAGCGGTAAAGAAAAGAGTAAAGAAACAGTTAAGATATTTCTTCATTCAGCTTAAAACCGATTCCCCATACAGCTTCAATATAATCATTTCCATCTATAGCTTTTAGTTTCTTTCGCAGGTTGCTGACGTGCACTTTCAGAGAACTCTCCGTACAGTCGGGCGTGTCTTCGCTGATCCGCTCCAGCATGAGAGACTTGGCGATGACCTGGGAAGGATTCTGCATGAGCAGCTTTAAGATGGCATATTCAGTCTGTGTCAGCCTGACCGGAGTATCCTCCACAATGACAGAATGGGAAGCAGTGTTCAGGCTGACTGCCCTGAAGCTGAGGACAGAGCCGGATGCGGGAGCAGACTCCGCTCTGCGCAGCTGTACCGTGATCCTTGCCAGCAGCTCTGCCGTGTCAAATGGCTTTGTGATATAGTCACATGCTCCGCCAAGGAGAAGCTCCACTTTGTTCGAGACTTCCGCCTTCGCGCTCACCACGATCACAGGGATGCCTTTGATAAGCGGGAGGAGCTCTTCCCCGCTTAAGCCCGGGAGCATCAGATCCAGCAGGATCAGGTCTGGTCTGGCAGAGGAAAGAAACATCAGCGCCTCTGTGCCGGAAAAGGCACGCGCCGTTCGATACCCTTCCTTTGCCAGTATCTCCTCAAGCATGTCCCCGATATATACATCGTCATCAACGATCAGGATCGTATTCATATTTTCAGCCTCCGTTTACGTGTCAGATCTTCGGTAGATAAAAGTGTGTCATACCTATTGTAGTAGAGTGCCGTGAGAAATTCAAGAAAGCGGAAAAAGACGATCATTGTCTATGATTTTGACCATGACGAATATTCTGTTTTCTACTGCTCTCTAAGGTGCGAACACAGAATTTTCAATTTTGTAAATGAAACATAAACAATTCTAAAAAAAGTGATAAAATCACTGACAAGTCTGAATTCTTCTGGTAAAATCCACACTGTAACCCGGAAAATAGTATTGGATTTATCAGGAGGAAACCAGCATGACAATGGAAATTTATTATAGAATGGTCAACAGTAGAGCAGGAAAGAAATTAAAGGAAATCTTAAACGGTCTGATTCCGGGCCTGATCCCGGAACCGGTACCGGTAAGAGTACCTGTCAGACGGCCGGAACAGACAGGGAAGCGCCAGTAGGGATATGAAAGAATCCTGACGGCATGAGCATAAATAAAAAGGAAAGGGGAGAAAGCAGTATACAAGGAGAAGAGGGGAATATAATGTTTGAGAAAAAAGGCAGAGTCCGTTTGACAGCCACAGCATTGTATCTCACGCTGGCACTGACTGCGTGCGGCGTCTGTGACGGAGCGCAGGCGGGCGGCGGAACGGACGCTGCGAATCGTCCGGTTCAGGCGGTATCAGTTGATACAATCGCAGAGATGCCCGAATACGAAGAAATTCCATGATCCATACGGAAAATGCAGACCATAGGGGAAAAGTTTGCGGAAAATCCGAAAGAATCAGGAAAGTGCCAAATAAAATACTTGACAAATTCTGCGCCTCAAAGTATACTGAATAAGCGGCTTGCAGGAGCAGACCGCGATACAGGGGACTGGTCAAATGGTATGATAGGGGTCTCCAAAACCTTTGGTGGGAGTTCGATTCTCTCGTCCCCTGCTGACTGATAAAGAACCGGAAAAGCTTGAAAAATAAGCGCTTCCGGTTCTTTCGATTTATTTCGGCATATACCAATATGAGTTGAATTGGTAAAGATACGTTCTCGAACCTTTTGGCATCTGAGTTAAAGCGTTATAAACATTATAATAATCTCCGGCGCCCATACTGGCGGCAAAAATCCCGAGAACAAGCCCGAAGGTAAAGTCCGGAAAGATCATCCCGAGTATATAAGGTACAATCCCCAAAATAATGTTCGGCAGTAATGACATAAAGATGAATCTGCTTTTACTCATGGTTTCAGGACCAACTACAAACATCATACATTGATTCCAGTTTGTATACAGATACACATCTTCTTTAAAGCATATGGCATGGAGTATTTCATGGGGAAATAAAACCAGGACTGAACAAAAGCTCCCTAATATTGATTGTATTGAACCATTTAAGGGAAATCTCCCCAATCTTATAACTGAAATAACTGTCATTATAATGATTATAGCAATGGCTAATATAGATGTTGTAATTAAAAGCTCTTTTGAAGTCTCAGCTTCTTTAAATTTTACTGCTCCGGGAACATGTTCCCCATGGGGAAGTGATGCAGGATTCGAATCGTATTCTCCTTTATAGTGTAATCTCATTAGTATTTTTCTCCTTGATTTGCTATACACATTCCATGGAATGTTGATATAAAAGAACATTATTATTGGATTAATTTTACAGCAAAAGAATATATACGGCAATAGAGTTATCCGACTTTTATACTTTTTAATAATAATATAGTATAGAAAATAAATATTAGCTTTTTCTCTCTTAGCGGTCTATACTTTTCAAAGGAGGTCTTAAATTATGGAGAGAGAAGAATTTTTAAAATATCTGCGGCAGGGGAATCCTGTCACCGGGGGCTCAGATATGCACATGATGATGCATGAGCTGGCAGCAGAAGCCCTTAAGGAGACGGCAGAGCTGAATGGGTCATATCACGAACCGGAGGAGATGCGGAGACTGTTTTCCAGGCTCATCGGAAAACAGGTAGACAGCTCCTTTTCCATGTTCCCGCCTTTTTATACGGAGTGTGGAAAAAATATCTATATAGGGAAAAATGTCTTTATCAACTGCGGGTGCCACTTTCAGGACCATGGCGGCATCTATATCGGAAATGATGTGCTCATAGGGTCATATGTAGTATTTGCGACCATCAATCACGGTCAGCGCCCGGAGGAGCGCAGTGGGAATTTTCCTGCTCCGATCCACATTGGCAATAAAGTCTGGATCGGCTCCCATGCCACAATCCTTCCCGGCGTGACAGTGGGGGATAATGCCATCATTGCTGCAGGCGCTGTGGTAAATAAGAATGTGCCGGCGGGGGCAGTTGTCGGGGGTGTTCCGGCAAAAATCATTAAGTATATTGAACAAGGGCATTAATAACGGGTTTTGGCTGAATATGCTGTGCTAAATGAGCAAGAACAGAGAATCGAGGATTTGAGCCTCTGTTCTTGCCACTTTTGTGCTGTCCTGATATAATCATACTCGATGTGATAGCGTGCAGTTCGATTAAAAATGAGCGGTATTAAAAGGAGGGAAATTATGTCAGATTATGTGATCACCACAGATTCGAATTCAGATGTGCTTCCTGAATTTATTAAAGAAAATCATCTTACGATCATCCCCCAGTATTATGCATTTGGCGATACGGTTTATGGGGACGAGCTGAATATGGAACCCCATGAATTTTATGAGACTATGAGAAACGGTGAGCTGCCCAAGTCTATGGCAAACAACCCGGCAGTGATCAGGGAGAGATTTGAGAAGCTCCTAAAAGAAGAAAAAGATATCCTGCATATTGCATTTTCCAGCGCCTTGAGCGGAAGCTGCAATAACGTAGTGATGACGGCGAATGAACTCATGGAGGAATACCCGGAGCGCAGGATTGTTGTTTTCGACTCCCTGAACGCATCTCTCGGCGAAGGAGTGTCTGTTTACCGCGCGGTGGAGCTCTGGAAAGAAGGAAAGACCATGGATGAGGTCTATGATGTGATCATGGAGGAAAGAGAGCATGTGAATGTGTCGTTCACGGTGAATGACCTGAATCACCTTCAGAGAGGCGGCAGAGTTTCCAAGACTACGGCTGTGGTGGGAAGCCTTGTAAATATCAAGCCGATCCTTACAGTGACATCTACAGGAGAGCTGAAGTCGGACGGTACAGTGCGCGGGCGCAAGAAATCCCTCAAGACGCTGGTAAGCCGGATGGAGGCAGGGCTTGACCTGGAACATTACGGCAAGGACCGGATGGTATGTGTGCTGCACGGTGACTGCATCGAGGAAGCTGAAAGTGTGGCAGCTATGGTAAAGGCGCTCGGCTTTACAAATGTGATCATCAATGATGTAAGCCCCAGTATCGGAACACATGCAGGCCCGGGAGTCGTAGGTCTTGTATCCTATGGGAAGAAACGATAAAGCGAGAAAAGAATTATAATTATTTATAAAGAATTAATATAATTATATTAGAAACATAATAATATACTTATTATAAAACTATAGCGGGATGAGGCCGGATCGCAGGCTTCATCCATTTTTTTATAGAAATCCGGTTTTGGAGAGCATGGTCACAGACATTTGGGGACAGGGGGATAATGGATGGAAAACCGCGGATTTCCGCTGGTTCTACCCTGCGTGGACAGGAATTCATCCATCCGTGTATTGCAAAATCTATGGATTTTGTTAAGATTGATTCAGACAAAACAGCAGAAAAGGAGGCAGCAGTGTGGAGAACAGGACAGGGCAGTTTATAGCCAAGAGGCGAAAAGCGATCGGACTGACTCAAAAGGAACTGGCAGACCGGCTCGGCGTGACGAATAAGGCGGTGTCAAAGTGGGAGACCGGCGGCGGGATGCCGGACATCAGTGTGCTTCAGGAACTGAGCCGTATACTGGAGGTCAGCGTGGATGAGCTGCTGGCCGGGAAATATGAGGAAGAGAGCCCTCCAGAGAAAAGAATGACGGAGAAAGGGCATCCTGCGGCAGATGGGGAAGACCGGGGCAAATCCGGTTTGTCTGCAAAGCGGATTATTCTTGCAGGAATACTTTTCCTTCCGCTGTTTCTCGTGCTCTGTATGCAGGCGGCATATCTGTACGTGAGAAGAAGGACTCAGTTTGAATACATCATCGACTGGCTGCCTTATCTGTTTTTTGGGATTGCCGTCTTTCTGGCAGCTTTCGCGGTATGCGTGCTGGTGCGGAACAGAATGGTGCGTATCCTCTGTGGAGCTGTGACCGGGACTGTCCTGATCGTGCTTCTCGCATTCGGTATATATACCGGGGCAGAGCCAAACGCCCGGAAGAGTGTAGTCGGTATTTCCCCGGATGGGCATATGATGGTGCTGAAATATGAAAAAAGCACAGGCAGAGTAACGACTTATCAGAACCAGATCCTCTGGTTCGCAAGGATGTCGGACACATTTCCTTATACAGCGGAAGAAGACATGAAGCTCCAGTGGCTGGCAGACGATGCCTGTGCTGTCACATACCAGTCCCCGGATGACGGTCAGACTCATCAGTATGTCATGACTTACGGAGACAGAGGAAACGGTATTTACACTTATTATGTGTACAATGTGATCCAGGGCGGCTGGAGCGTGGAAGGAAAGAACACAGCAGGATGGGAGTTGAAGACCGGACCTGAGGGCATTACGGTGGTGTCGCCGTCCGGCGGAGAGCAGACTTATGAAGCTGACGACTGTGTACAGTTTGGGACGCTTGCCATTGCACTGTGCAAAAATGGACTTCCCCAGTGGACGCTCGTGCTCACGGATGACTGTGTAGTAGGGGATGACACAGATATGGTGGAATCCGGTACAGTCGCTCTGTGCAAGGTGACGATGGAGAAATCCGCGCCGGTGTATTTTACCCGCACCAGTCTGCCGGAGGGCGCGGATATGGAAATCACGGAGATGCCAGCAAAAGAGGAGAAGGGCAAAGAATTGCGCGATATGATGAAAGAGACCCTGAAGAATGATCCCACGCTCAGTCGATTTGAGTCTGATGCCTATGGGGGTATCAAGGTTGTGACAGGGGAGGAGGATATTTTCTGGATCGTGCGCTGTGGTATGGAAGAGAGACTGAAGCTTTTCGCGGTGAACGGCGTGGACGTGGACTGCCGGATCCTCCATATGGAACTGACAGCCGGGGACAGCTATGACTGTGTGGTCAAAGTAAATATACTTGAGACTTATCCTGATGACTCCGGCATGGGGGAGGACACTCAGGCGGAGCTGGAAGAGACTTACCGCGTCATGAAGGGAGAGGGGGCGTATCTCCTTGTTCCTGTGGGTTACGGCACGGATCCTGCCGTGGGGCTGGATGCGCCGGCAATGAGTATGGAGCGGGACACAGCGGATGATGAGAATTATCATTTCTTTGTAGCGGGAATCAAATAAAGAGAGGGAGACGGAATGGACAAAAAAGAGCAGGAGGGCGTGCGAAAGCCGGAAGAAGGTGTACAAAAGCCGGAAGAAAACGGAGGAGGTCCGGATTTTGTCTGTGATCCGATTCCATATGAATACAGAAAATATTATGAAGGACGAAAGGGCAGGCATCCTGTGGCGGCGGGGATTCTGGCAGCGGCTGTGATCTTCGGCGGAGTGATCCTGGACAGCCTGCTGATCCTGCCGGTGTCTTGGATCATATATTTCCTGCCTCTTTTGGGCATGGTGAAGTGGCAGTCCTATTTGACAGGAAAGACTTATGAGAAGAAGATCCGGGAGTCCGGGAAGGGATGGTATGCCGGCACATTTACACCGGATTTCCTGATGACAGAGGACCATGCCGGAGTTCGGAAGTTCTATTACTATAATGATATCACATCCGTGGAAGAGACTGCCGACAGTTATTGCATTACAGGAGATGGGGAGCGACTTACAATACCGAAAATGTATCTGACCCGGGACGGCGTGCGTTCTGTGAGACATCATCTCATGAGGTACTGCGGGGAGTGCTATGAGCAGAACTTTTCAGAGGAGGAAGAAGGACTGCAGCTCGCCCTTTCCCGGGACGGCGCGGAGTTCAGCAGTGAAAGCGGGAAGGATTATATCAGGTATGTGCGCAGCAGGTACAGATTTTACTATACAGAGACAAAAATGTGGCTGCTGGGTGTGTGTCTGTGTTTCCTGATCCGGTTTGCCATGGGCGACGTTTCTTTTCTCTCGATTGAAGCCAGGGTAGGGCTTGTGTTGGCGGTTGTGCTCATACCGGTATCGAAGTGGATCGTGCTGCTTCTGGCAAAGCGGGCTGTGAGAAAGAGCAGACAGCAGAAGCAGGAAGGGATTCCTGTTGTCCTGGAGATCGGGAAGAGCGGGTTTTATTTTCAGAATGATGCGAAACCGCAGGGGAATTCCCGAATATGGACTTCCTGGAGAGAAATAAAGGAAGTCTGCGAAGGGAAGAATTTTATAGTAATTGGAAACGTTTATATAGACAAAAGAATATTTACTGAGGAGCAGATAGGTTACATCCGTGCCCTCTGCCAGAAGTATGCGGGCAGAAAATATCATTACATAGAGGCGGAACCTCAGACGCTTTGGGAAATAGTCAAAGCATTCTTGCCGGTCCTTTGTTATGTGGCGCTCTTGGCCTTCGTATTTGCCGTACAGAACGGATGGAAAACCGGAACCCCTGACAGTGGGCGTATTGCGGAATTCTATGAAGGACGGCAGGAAGAAGAGCAGCAGAGGAGTAATGCGGCTGTAAGCGAACAGGGAAACAAAGAACCGCTCTATGTACTGACGCCGGATAAGAATTCCCTCCGTCTGACTGCGTCATCTGTTCAGATGAATGACTGCTATTCTTCCAATGAGACAAACGAGACCGGGCGGTTTTATATTTCTGCAGACGGGACACTGTACGGAGCATCGGAGAACAGGAACGGAGAACTGGGGCTTGGAAATACCGAGAGCTATATTACTGCAAAAGGCTTCTACCGGGAGATGGAAATCGCCCAGGGAGTAAAGCATGTTTCTCCGGGAAATGAGTTCATGGTCTATCTGACAGACAGCGGAATACTGATGGGTACGGGGAACCTTCCTTCAGTCGGCAGTTCCTATACGCCCGTGGAACTAATGGAGGATGTACAGTATGCAAAGTGCAGTGAATATGGGCTGATCATCCTTAAGGAGGACGGCAGTGTCTGGTGTGCAGGAAAGCTGTATGATGAAAGTGGAAATGTGATCCGGGAATACAGCGGATTCGAACAGGTGATGGACCATGCGGTCTTTGCCACAGCAGGGGCGCGGACAATGGCTGTGATCCGGACGGATGGTTTGCTCTGGATGTGGGGTGATAATGGGAAACAGCAGTGCGGGGTGAATACCGATGTGGCAGTATCATTTGCGGAGCCGGTACAGGTGAGGGAGAATGTGCAGATGGTCTGGCCTGACCGTCTGTCATTTTCATCGGCGAGAGAATATCCGGGATATCTGTCAGATGAGCCAGACCCATATGTTTCGGACAGGACCTATATCGTACAGCCAGATGGGGAGACCTATGCGTGCGGGGAAGGGCTGACAGGTGGAGAGGCTTTTGTGAGAGTAATGGTTACGGAAGAATAAAAGGAGATAATAAACAAAGGAGAGAATAAATAAAGGAAAAAGACAAAAAAAGACGGTGCGGATTTGAGAAATTTCTCATGTCCGCGCCGTCTTTCCAAGTGCATATTAAACAGGGAAGATCATCCTGCCCTTAGAAGATTCCGAAATCTTTCATTATTTTCTCAAGCTGTTCTCTGTGTGCCGGCTCGATCTCTGTCAGAGGGGCTCTCAGCGGGCCGACTTCCTTGCCCATCAGGTTCATAGCTGCTTTGACCGGGATCGGATTTACTTCGCAGAAGAGCGCGTCGCATATCGGGAGTGCATCGAGCTGCATCTTCCGGCTGCCTTCCACATCTCCGTCAAGATATTTGTAAACCATATCGTGCACATAGGCAGGCGCTATATTTGACAGTACGGAAATCACGCCGATGCCGCCCAGTGACATGAGAGGCACGACCTGGTCATCGTTTCCGGAGTACAGGTCAATGTTTCCGTCGCAGAGATGCATGATCTGCGCCACAGCTCCGATATTTCCGGAAGCCTCTTTCACCCCGACGATATTATCTACATTTTTCACAAGATGCGCCAGTGTCTGCGGCTGGATATTGCATCCGGTCCGGCTGGGCACATTATAGATGATGGCAGGGATTTTTACTTCGTTACAGATCTGTGTGTAATGGGTGATAAGTCCGTTCTGTGTTGCTTTGTTATAGTAGGGAGTTACGAGCAGAAGACCGTCAGCTCCGTCTTTTTCTGCTTCTCTGGACAGTTCGACCGCTGTTTTCGTACAGTTGGAGCCAGTGCCCGCAATGACCGGAATCCTGTGGTTCACCCGCTCGACCGTGAAGCGGATCGCTTCGCTGTGCTCCGCCTCAGTCATGGTAGCGGATTCGCCGGTCGTGCCGCAGATGATGATGGCATCTGTGCCTTCAGCAATCTGCTCTTCGAGTATTTCGTCCAGTTTGTCATAGTTGATCTCCAGGTTTTCTTTCATGGGAGTAACAATAGCTACACCTGCACCCTTAAAAATTGCCATTCTTTTTCCTCCTTTTAATATGGATATAGTGAACATGAAAAGAAACGGCAAGATGTGCCGTCTCGAAATATACACCATGTATACATGTATACCAGATAGCTCTCCATCCTGCGATGACAGTCATGCCGTTATTCACGTCATGCCCAGGAACTAAGCTTCAGGCGCTCCGCCCCTTCGGCATCTTCCCCTTTCTGATGAGTTCCTCTGTGCCTGACACATCCGTCATCCTACTTATGAAAAATGCGACCTCTATCTCCGTTTCTGTATTTAGGAAAATCATAACACCGGCAGGGGATGCTGTCAACAGTTTTGGAAAAAAGGACAAAAAGCAATGGTTTAAAAAGCACCGCAGCCTTTGACAATATACGCGATCTGTGATAAGATTAGACCGCTCAGAGTGTGAATGACCGGAATTTCATTTGCACTTTTTTTGCGCGGTTTAGCGGTTTAAAAGAAGTGAAATCTTATAATATTCATCTATCATCACATGGATCTGTCAGAGAGAAACATCCGGCAGAATTGAGAAAGGAGAGCCATTGTGCTTACGATCAGTAATTATGTGAAAGCAAAGACGCCGGAGGAGGCGTATGAGCTGAATCAGGCGCGCAGCAGCCGTGTTATGGGCGGCATGATGTGGATGCGCCTTGGAAATGCGAGAGTCAAGACAGTGATCGATCTGTCGGAGCTGGGGCTGGACCAGATTGAGGAATCTGATAATGTGATCAAAATCGGCGCTATGTGCACCTTGCGCCAGCTGGAGGAGTGTGAGGCACTCAAAGAGATGTACGGCGATGGGATTGCGGAGTCGGTCCGCCATATCGTGGGAGTCCAGTTCCGGAATCAGGCAACTGTGGGCGGGAGCATTTATGGGAGATTTGGATTTTCCGACGTGCTGACTGCGTTCCTCGCATTAGATACGTTTGTCGAGCTGTATGACGGAGGGACGATCCGATTGTCTGAATTCGTCAACAGGAAGCCGGATAAGGACATCCTGCTCTCTCTCATTGTCAGAAAGAGCAAGAGAAAATTTCGTTATGAGTCGATCCGGCAGACAAAGACGGATTTCCCGGTGATCGCCTGTTCCGTTGTCACCGGTATGGTTCATGGGAAGGAGACCTGGTATTTCTGCGTGGGAGCAAGACCGATGAAGGCAGCCCTCCTGGAAAAGCAGTGGGAAATCCCCAAAGACGTCTCTGAAGAAATGCTCGCGGAATATGCGCGGCAGGCGGCGTCAGAATTCACATATGGGACGAATATGAGAGGAAGCGCAGAGTACAGGCGGCATCTGGCGGAGGTCCTGATCCGCCGTGAGATGAGTTCGATCCTGGCGGAGGGAAGATAAATGGAGATACAGTTTATTTTAAATCAGAAACAGGTGACAGCTGAGATCGGAGCGGACGCGGTTCTTCTGAACGTCCTGCGCGACCTTGGATGCAAGAGTGTGAAGTGCGGGTGTGAGACGACCAACTGCGGGCTGTGTACGGTCTGGATCGACGGTAAGTCCCGCCTGTCCTGCTCCGTGCTTGCCGCATCCATCGCGGGACATGAGGTGACAACTCTGGAAGGTGTTGCGGAAGAGGCGGAGGAGTTCGGCTCATTTCTTGCAGGAGAAGGGGCAGAACAATGCGGATTCTGTTCTCCTGGTTTCATTATGAATGTACTGGCAATGTTCCGGGAACTGGACAGTCCGGGCATTGATGAGATCAAGGAATATCTGGCGGGAAATCTCTGCCGCTGTACCGGGTACATGGGTCAGCTCCGCGCCATACAGAAATATATGCAGGCAAAGAAGACGCAAAAGATGGCGCAGAGGAGAGGGGAGGCAACGGCATGATGGCAGCGGCAATGACTGAGAAAATGGATAAAAAACAAGCCGGAACTGTAAAGAATCCCGGAAAACTCCGGGTTGTCAATCAGCCGGTGTCAAAGGTGGACGCCCCTGCTCTTGTGACAGGGAAAGCAGTCTATACAAACGACCTTGCCCCTTCGGACTGCCTGATCGTGAAAGTGCTGAGAAGTCCTCACGCCCATGCGCTGATCAAGGATATCAATATCACAAGAGCAGAAGCAGTTCCCGGAATCGAGTGTATACTTACCTATAAGGACTGTCCGGATAAGCGGTTTACAATGGCGGGACAGACCTATCCCGAGCCCAGCCCTTATGACCGTCTGATCCTGGATCAGAGAGTCCGTTTTGTGGGAGACGCGGCGGCGATCGTGGCGGGCACGTCGGAAGAAGCAGTGAAAAAGGCCATGAAACTGATCAAGGTCAAGTATGAAGTGTTGGAGCCGGTCCTTGATTTCCACACGGCAAAGGACAATCCCATCCTCGTCCATCCCGAGGAAAATTGGAAAAGCCTCTGCCCGGTGGGAGCAGATAACAAGCGCAATCTGTGCGCCCATGAAATGAGCGAGAGCGGGAATATAGAGGAAGTGCTGGCATCCTGCGACTATGTGATCGACCGTGTCTATCACACAAAGGCGAACCAGCAGGCCATGATGGAGACATTCCGCACTTACACATATCTGGACACTTACGGCAGGCTGAATGTCGTGTCTTCTACCCAGGTGCCGTTCCATGTCCGCCGAATCCTCGCAAACGCGCTGGACATCCCGAAACATAAAGTCCGTGTGGTAAAACCAAGGATCGGCGGCGGTTTCGGTGCGAAACAGACTTCAGTGTCAGAGGTCTATCCGTCGATTGTCACATGGAAGACGGGAAAACCGGCAAAGATCATTTATACAAGAGAGGAATCCCTGATCGCATCCTCGCCGCGCCACGAGATGGAGATGCATGTCCGCCTGGGAGCTGACAAGGAAGGAAACATCAGGGGCATTGACCTTTATACTCTTTCAAATACAGGCGCGTTTGGAGAACACGGTCCTACGACCGTCGGGCTTTCCGGACATAAATCCATCCCTCTTTATGGGAAGGCGGAGGCCTTTCGTTTCACTTACGATGTGGTATATACAAATGTCATGTCCGCCGGGGCATACCGCGGGTACGGCGCGACCCAGGGCATCTTCGCGATAGAATCAGCGGTAAATGAACTTGCCCAGGTGCTGGGGATGGATCCTGCTGTACTGCGTGAGAAAAATATGGTCCGGGAAGGGCAGGTCATGCCCGCGTATTATGGGGAGACAGCCCGTAGCTGTGCTCTGGACCGCTGCCTGAAGCGGGCGAAAGAGATGATCGGCTGGGATGGGAAATACCCGCGCCGGGATATGGGGAACGGCAAGGTACGCGGTGTGGGAGTTGCCATGGCAATGCAGGGTTCGGGCATCTCCGGAGTAGATACAGGCTCTGTTGCCATCAAAGTCAATGATGACGGTTTTTACAGCCTGATGATCGGCGCCACGGATATGGGAACCGGATGTGACACGATCCTCTCGCAGATGGCGGCAGAGTGCCTGGACTGTGAGCTGGAGGATATCATTGTATCCGGCGTGGACACGGACACTTCACCATATGACTGCGGGTCTTATGCATCCAGTACGACCTATGTGACCGGGATGGCTGTCGTAAAGACCTGTGAGACTCTCCGGGCAAAGATTTGTGAGAGGGGCGCAGAGTATCTGGGGTGCTCTTCAGATGACGTTGAATTTGACGGACAAAAAGTGACAAATTTGAAAACAGGGGATTCTATTTCCAGAAAAGAGATCGGAAACCGCGTGATGTGCAGCAGCAATGCGCCGCTTTCCGCAAATGAAGCATTTTCTTCCCCGACCTCTCCGCCGCCGTTTATGGCAGGCATCGCAGAGGTGGAAATCGATAAAGAAACAGGAGTAATAGAGCTGATAGACTATGCTGCAGTTGTGGATTGCGGCACCGTCGTGAATCCGAATCTCGCCCGCATCCAGACCGAGGGCGGCATCGCCCAGGGAATTGGCATGGCGCTTTACGAGGATGTGGTATACAATGCAAAAGGAAAGAATTACAGTAATTCCTTCATGCAGTATAAGATACCCAGCCGCCTTGACGTGGGAAATATCCGAGTGGAATTTGAGAGCAGCTATGAGCCCACAGGACCTTTTGGTGCAAAATCCATAGGGGAAATTGTTATCAATACACCGTCCCCGGCGATATCAAACGCGATCCAGAACGCGGTGGGAGTGATCATAAGAGAACTGCCCATGACAGCAGAGAAAGTGTACCGGGGGATGCAGGGGAAATAAAACTGGATTTTCAGGGAAGACCTCTGACTTAAGCAAATGCGGGAAACAGCGGAGTCGGAGCCTCCCGCCGGAAAATGTGGCTTTTAACACTCGCATTCAGGGAAAAACTCCATATCTGTCGGATATATATAGCTGTCCCCGATGTCCTTCAACAGCACCACATTGAGATGTCCGTTCAGGTTTTTCTTATCCAGTGTGACGGCATCTTTCAGGGAGGACATGGGAAGCCCGCAGGAAGAGGGCAGCCCATAGATGTCCAGAGCTTCTTTGATCTTTCTGGCGCATCCGGGAACAGTCAGTCCTTTTTCTTCGGCAATTTTGGTAATCTGATACATGCCGATCCCAACAGCCTCACCATGACTTTCCCGCTCGTAGTGGTAATACTGCTCAATGGTGTGCGCGAGCGTGTGCCCGAAGTTCAGGAGCATGCGTTCGCCGGTATCTAACTGATCTGTCTCCACAACGATGCGCTTGATATCCACACACCGCGCAATGACCTCTGTCAGTGCCGGCTTCAGGTCTTCGAAAGACGAGTGGGAGCAGAGCTGATCGAAAAGCGCTCTGTCCCTGATGCAGCCATATTTGATGACCTCTCCCATACCGTCGCTGATAAAGTGGGGCGGCAGTGTGTCAAGTACATCCGGATCTATGAGCACCAGTCTCGGATGGTAGAAAGCGCCCACGAGATTCTTTCCCTGGGGAAGATCCACGGCCACCTTACCGCCTACAGAAGAATCCACCTGTGCCAGCAGGGAAGTCGGAATCTGTACCAATTTCACACCGCGCAGGAAGCTCGCTGCGGCGAATCCGGCCAGATCTCCGATCACCCCGCCGCCAAGTGCGATCACAAGATCACTTCTTGATATTTTTGCCGAAAGCATCGCTTCATAGATTTTTGGCAAAGTCTGAAAGTTCTTTGTCGGTTCCCCATGCGGGAGCACGACAGAATGACATTCATATCCATTCAGAGAGCTTAGAAGAACGTCGCCGTACAGGGGAAATACATGATCATCGGAGACCACCATGATCTTTTTCCCCCTGAAGCACCGGGGGATATATCTGCCGGCCCTGGCGAGGATACCATTCTCTATATAGATGGGATAACTGTTCTCATCTAAGTTGACTGTCAATTTCATGAGTTGACTCTCCTTTACTGACAAATTCGGTAAAAGGGGTCAGCCCCCTTTTAGAAAAGTCTACAGAATTTTTCCAACAACTTCTGCAATCTGTTTCACTTGAGTGAGCAGTGAGTCGTATTTTTCGGGTTTCAGTGACTGTGCTCCGTCGCACAGGGCGCACTCCGGATTGTTGTGTACCTCTACCATAAGTCCGTCAGCCCCCGCAGCCACGGCGGCTTTTGCCATGGGCTCTACGAGCCACCATTTTCCTCCGGCATGGCTTGGGTCGACAATGACCGGAAGGTGGGTCTTCTTGTGCAGGACCGGAATGCTCTGGAGGTCCAGGGTATTCCGGGTGTATGTCTCAAAGGTGCGGATACCCCGCTCGCAGAGAATGACATTTTCATTGCCGGCAGCCATGATATATTCTGCGGACATGATCCATTCTTCGTAGGTAGCGTTTAATCCGCGTTTTAAAAGGATTGGGCGGTCCACCTGGCCGAGCTGTTTTAACAGGTCGAAGTTCTGCATGTTGCGGGCTCCGATCTGGATCAAGTCTACTTTTTCGTTGAAGATATCCAGATGCTGAGAGGACATCAGTTCTGTTACGATGGGAAGTCCGACTTCTTCCTTTACTTTGCAGAGGATATCCAGTCCTTCCAGGCCAAGTCCCTGGAAAGAGTATGGACTTGTTCTTGGTTTGAAAGCTCCTCCCCGGAGAAGGTTTGCTCCGGACGCCTTTGCCGCTTTTGCGATTTCCAGCACCTGCTCAAAAGATTCTACAGAACATGGTCCTGCGACCAGTCCCATGTGGCCGCCTCCGATTTTGACGCCGGATACGTCGATCACGGAATCTTCCGGGTGGAATGCCCGGTTGGCAAGTTTATACGGCTCCTGGACATGCATGACTTTATCGATACTGCTGTCTACTTCGAAAAGCCTGGGATCGATCAACGTCGTATCGCCAATGCATCCGATGATGGTCATTTCCGTACCACGTACGACATGAGTGTCCAGTCCTCTGTTTTTGATAAGGTTTTCGACGCGAGTGACATTTTCTTCTGTTGTGTGTGGTTTTAATACAATGATCATAGTTGTTTACCTCCGGTTTTGTTATGCGCCGGTTTTTGGAAAATGATACTGCCGCTCTCCAAATCCGGCGTTATATTTGTATAAATTGATATAATAACAAATGATATAAAAATATCAACAATAACTTCGTACTGTAAAACTTTAGTTGTTTAAAGTGTGAAAACACATGTATCATAAAACATTGTCAAGTAAATGTCAATATGTTTTTGGAATTGACCTGCTTTTTAGAATCAGTTGCATATTTGAAAGTGTGATGGTATTTTATTAAAGCCGGTCGCGTACATGTCTTCGTACATGCACATATCAGTTGTAAAATATCAGCGGTATTTATATACACAGCTATGCATCTGTGACAACAGATGGAAGTGAGGGACAGAGAGGAAAACATTTTATGAAGATCATCAAACAGATTGGGATTATTTTTGCAGTGTGCTGGCTGAGCCAGGTCATCGAGCAGGTGCTGCCGTTTGCCTTCCCGGCAAGCGTGATTGGTATGGCGCTGCTGCTGGCATGCCTGGTCACCGGGCTGCTCAGGATAGAATACATTCAGGAAAAGGCAGATTTCCTGCTGGAAAATATGGCATTTTTCTTTATCCCTGCCGGGGTGAGCATCATCAACTATTTTGACGTGCTGGAAAGCTCAGTGATACAGCTTGTCATTATCTGCGTTGTCTCAACGATCATCACGTTTGCGGTGACGGCCTGGAGTGTGAAGCTGACTCTGCGGCTGATGAACAGAGGGGGAAACAGAGCAGAAGAAGCAGGACAGAAGAGCTGTATGGCAGGAAAGGAGGAGAGCCGTGAGTGAACTATTTTCATCGCCGTATTTTGGAGTGGCGCTCAGCGTGGCTGCGTTCGGCATAGGAGTGAAGCTGCAGCAAAAGCTGAAGACGCCGGTGTGCAATCCGCTGATCATTGCCATCGTGCTGATAGCGGGTGTGCTTCTCATTTTTAAAATACCATATGAAGCCTACAATGCGGGCGGGGAGGTCATCAATATGTTCCTTGCGCCTGCCACGTCGTGCCTTGCAGTGGCAATCTATACAAAAATAAAGATACTGAAGCGGTACTGGCTGCCGATTCTTGTGGGATGTACTGCGGGATCAGCGGCGTCCATGCTGAGTGTATATGGGCTGTGCAGACTGTTCGGACTGGACGAGAGCCTGACCATATCGCTGCTGCCCAAATCTGTGACTACGCCTATTGCGGTCAGCATTTCGGAGCCGGCAGGCGGCGTGGTGCCTATCACGGTGGTGGCTGTGATCGGCACCGGAATTCTGGGAAGTATCATTGCGCCGCTGCTCATTCGGATATTTAAAGTGACAGACCCCGTGGCAGCAGGACTTGCCATCGGCGCTTCCAGCCATGCGGTAGGCACGTCGAAGGCGGTTGAGCTGGGCGAGGTGGAAGGAGCTATGAGCGGCCTGGCCATCGGTGTCTGCGGGATCATTACCGTGCTGCTTTCCATGGCTGTACTGTGACCAGATGAGCAGGATGCGGGATATATACATGACAAAATGGAAAACTTATGTTATACTTCATTTTAGGTCGGCGGGAGCGGATGGCTGATGCATCCCGCACAGAGAAATCAAAGGAGCAGACACAATGAAAAGAGTATTACTAAAGCTGAGCGGAGAAGCTCTCGCGGGAG
This sequence comes from uncultured Mediterraneibacter sp., assembly GCA_944383695.1. Taxonomy (GTDB): domain Bacteria; phylum Bacillota; class Clostridia; order Lachnospirales; family Lachnospiraceae; genus Mediterraneibacter. The sequence goes on along the minus strand of CALWQP010000003.1, from coordinate 51,110 downwards.
ATAAGAAGACCGGATTTGACGAGGTCACCTGTATCGGTGTTGCAGAGCAGGTGAAGCAGCTTGTCGATGACGGTATCCAGGTCGCGATCGTGACAGGGGGCGGTAACTTCTGGAGAGGGAGGACCAGCGAGACGATCGACAGAACGAAGGCAGACCAGATCGGGATGCTGGCGACAGTGATGAACTGTATTTATGTATCAGATATCTTCCGCCATGTGGGGATGAAGACCGAAGTGTTCACACCGTTTGTATGCGGGGCGTTCACCGCTCTGTTTTCAAAGGACGCCGCAGTGGAAGCACTGGAGAACGGTAAGGTGATCTTCTTTGCCGGGGGCACGGGGCATCCATACTTCTCCACAGATACGGGAGCAGTCTTAAGAGCGATCGAAATAGAGGCGGACGCAATGCTTCTGGCGAAAGCCATCGACGGCATCTATGACAGCGACCCGAAGGTGAATCCGGCGGCAGTGAAGTATGATGAGGTTTCGATCCAGGAGGTGATCGATAAGAAGCTGGCGGCAGTTGATCTGACAGCATCCATCATGTGTCTGGAAAATAAGATGCCCATGCTTGTGTTCGGACTCAATGAGGAAAACAGCATCGTGGAGACGCTGAGCGGAAATTTCACAGGAACGAAAGTCACAGTTTAAAATAAAAGCAATATAAAGCAGGAGGACTTATAGTATGAACGAAAAAGTGGCAGCATATGACGTGAAAATGACGAAGACCATCAACAACCTTGACGGAGAACTGGCGACGATCCGCGCAGGACGCGCCAATCCCCATGTGCTTGACAAGCTGACTGTAGATTATTACGGAGCTCCGACCCCGATCCAGCAGGTTGCGAATGTATCTGTGCCGGAGGCGCGCATGATCCAGATACAGCCGTGGGAGAAGAGCATGCTCAAGGAGATTGAAAAAGCGATCCTTACATCAGATATCGGCATCAACCCGACAAACGACGGTTCTTCCATCCGCCTTGTGTTCCCGGAGCTTACCGAGGAACGAAGAAAAGAGCTGGCAAAGGATGTGAAGAAAAGAGGAGAGGCAGCGAAGGTTGCTGTCCGCAATATCCGCCGGGATGGGAATGTTGCTTTCAAGAAACTGAAAGGGACTGAGATTTCAGAGGATGGAATCAAGGATCTGGAAGATGAACTTCAGAAGATCACAGACAAATATGTCGAGCAGATAGACAAGATGGTAGAGGCAAAATCCAAAGAAATCATGACCGTGTGATCCAATCAGGCAGAGACAGAAGAAGGGGGCTTTCAGGTGTAAGGCCCCCTTTTGTATGAATATGCGGAGTCCCTTTAAAAACCGTAATTTTATAAGAGGCAAAAAGAAAAATTTGAGAGGAAAAGGATATGAAAGTACCTCAGCATATTGCGATCATATTAGATGGAAACGGCAGATGGGCCAAGGCAAAAGGAATGCCGCGGAATTACGGCCACGCTCAGGGCAGCAAGAACGTGGAGAAAATCTGTGAAGAAGCATGGAGGATGGGAATCAAATATCTGACTGTCTATGCGTTTTCCACAGAGAACTGGAGTCGTCCCAAGGGCGAGGTGGCGGCGCTCATGACACTGCTGCGCAATTATATGAAGACCTGTCTCAAAACGGCTGCGAAGAACGATATGAAGATCCGCGTGATCGGAGATATCGAACCCCTGGACGATGATATTAAGAACAGGATACGAGAGCTGGAGGCAGCTACAGTAAATAACGGAGGGCTCAACTTTACTATTGCCCTCAACTATGGCAGCCGGGATGAGATGACCCGTGCTGCGAGGAGAATGGCGCAGGACTGTGCGGATGGTAAGCTGACTCCTGACCGGATCGACGAGGCGGTGTTCGAGTCTTATCTGGATACCCACGGCATCCCGGATCCGGACCTGATGATCCGCACCAGCGGAGAGCAGCGACTGTCCAATTATCTGCTCTGGCAGCTTGCCTATTCAGAGTTCTATTTTGCTGACGTGCCATGGCCTGATTTTACGAAGGAAGAGCTGGTGAAGGCAATCGAGGAGTTTAACCACAGGCACAGAAGATTCGGTGGCGTAGAGGAGGCGTAAACATGTTTAAAGCGCGGCTGTTAAGCGGGATACTGTTAGTGATCATCGCTTTGGTCACAGTGATCGCAGGAGGCCCTCTCCTGTTCGGAGTCCTTCTCCTGATCAGCCTGATCGGGATGTCGGAACTGTATAAAGTATTTGGGATAGAGAAGAAACCCCCGGGGCTTGCAGGATATCTTTTTGCGGTGCTGTATTATGGGCTGGTGTATTTGGAGCCTCAGCTTCCGGGGGAGAAGCTGACATGGTTCATGCTTCTTTTTATGGGACACCTGATCTGCCAGATGGCGGTGCTCGTGTTTGCCTATCCGAAATATAATACGCAGCAGATTTTCGCCGCGTTTTTCGGCGTGTTTTATGTAGCGGTGATGCTGTCATACATCTATCAGACACGGCTCCTTGAAGGGGGCGTGTTCACAGTGTGGCTGGTGTTCATCTGCGCGTGGGGATGCGATACATGCGCTTATTGTGTGGGCATGCTCATCGGAAAGCATAAGATGGCTCCTGTCTTAAGTCCAAAGAAATCCGTGGAGGGCGGCATCGGCGGTATCATCGGGGCGGCGCTTATAGGTGTGCTGTATGGACTTGCGATCAATCACTGGGGATCTGCAGGAGCAGATTTGGTCCAGTATGCGGTCATCGGGGCAGCAGGAGGAGCAATCTCTCAGATCGGGGATCTGGCGGCGTCTGCTATCAAGCGTTATCACAATATCAAGGATTACGGCAAGCTGATCCCGGGACACGGAGGAATACTGGACCGGTTCGACAGTGTCATCGTTACCGCGCCCATCATATATTATCTTGCAGTTCTGCTGTAAGAGGAGTGAAGCAGCGTAAGGCATGCCCGCAGAGTGCCTGAGCGGGTATGCCGAATGAAATGAGGTAGAAAAGCAGATGAAGAAAATAGCTGTTCTCGGGTCTACCGGTTCCATCGGGACTCAGACCCTTGAGATCGTCAGGACAAATCAAGATATAGAAGTGACGGCTCTTGCCGCAGGGAGCAACATTGCCCTGCTGGAAGAACAGATCCGGGAGTTCCGCCCCAGACTGGCGGCTGTGTGGGATGAAGCCCGGGCGGCAGAGCTTAAGACCCGGGTCCGGGATATGGACGTCCAGGTCCTGTCCGGCATGGACGGACTGCTTGCCATGGCATCAGAGCCGGCGGCGGAAATCCTGGTGACAGCCATTGTAGGGATGATCGGCATCCTTCCCACCATCGAAGCGATAAAATCGGGAAAGGATATTGCTCTTGCCAATAAAGAGACCCTGGTCACAGCGGGACATATCATCATGCCCCTGGCAAAGGAGAATCATGTGTCCATCCTGCCTGTGGACAGCGAGCACAGCGCGATCTTTCAGTCGCTGCAGGGAGGACAGGAAAAAGCGCTCCACAAAATACTGCTGACCGCTTCCGGCGGTCCGTTCCGGGGGCGAAAGAGAGAAGAACTTGCTGATATCAAGGTTGAGGACGCGCTGAAGCACCCCAACTGGGAGATGGGAAGGAAGATCACCATCGACTCGTCCACCATGGTCAACAAAGGGCTTGAGGTGATTGAGGCAAAGTGGCTCTTCGGCGTCAGCGTAGACCAGATCCAGGTGGTCGTACAGCCTCAGAGCATCATTCATTCCATGGTGGAATATGAGGATGGTGCTGTGATCGCGCAGATGGGCACGCCGGATATGAAGCTGCCGATCCAGTACGCTATCTATTATCCCGAACGCAGATTTTTGCCGGGCGACCGGCTGGACTTTGGGACGCTGTCCCGGATTACTTTTGAACAGCCGGACATGGAGACGTTCTATGGCCTGAAGCTGGCATACCAGGCAGGGAGAGCGGGAGGAACCCTTCCGACAGTGTTCAATGCCGCAAACGAGCGCGCGGTTGCTCTGTTCCTTGACCGGAAGATCCGTTATCTCCAGATTCCCGAGATCATACAGGCGTGCATGGAAGCGCACAAGAATATAGACGCTCCGGATGTGGAAACAATACTAAAGACGGAGCGGGAAACATATGAATTTATTAAAAAGGGTGGTAATACATGGGCATAATCATAGCGATCCTACTATTTAGTTTTATTATAATATTTCATGAGCTGGGACATTTCCTCCTGGCAAAGAAGAACGGCATCCGGGTGGATGAATTTTCTCTCGGACTGGGGCCGACCCTGATCGGGAAAAAATTCGGGGAGACTTTCTTCTGTATCAAACTGCTCCCTTTTGGCGGCGCCTGCATGATGGGGGAGGACGATGTGGACGATATCTCCCCGGGCAGTTTCAACAGCAAGTCTGTATGGGCGAGAATGTCAGTCATTGCGGGAGGACCGGTATTTAATCTGATCCTTGCGTGGATTTTCTGTGTGATCCTTATTGGAGCCACAGGTTACCGTCCGCCGGTGATCGCGGAAGTCATGGAAGGCTCCTCTGCAGAGGAACAGGGAATGCAGGCCGGTGATGTCATCAAAGAGATCAATGGGCGCAATGTCCATATATGGGATGACATGAGTCTTTATACTTTGACCCATGCAGATGAAGCTCCTTTCGAAGTGGTCTATGAACGTGACGGAGAAAAGCACACGGCAGAGTTGGAGCTGAGAGTGCTGGAAGACAGCGAGACTCCCATCCTCGGCGTGGTCAGCGGGGAGGTAGAAAGACCCGGTGTCCTGGGGACGATGAAGTACGGCGTCTATAAGGTTAAATACTGGATCAACTATACCGTGGACAGCCTGAGGATGCTCGTTACAGGGCAGGCTGGCATGAAAGATCTGTCCGGTCCGGTAGGGATCGTAAATGTTGTAAATGATGTATATGAGACGGCGTCTCCATCCGGGGGATGGGCAGTCTTTCTGAATATGCTGAACTTTGGGACTCTCCTGACCACCAATCTGGGAGTCATCAATCTGCTCCCGCTGCCTGCGCTGGATGGGGGAAGGCTTGTATTCCTTATTATTGAAGCCATCCGGAAAAAGAGAGTGCCCCCGGAGAAAGAGGGGATGGTGCATTTCGCAGGATTTGCGGCGCTGATGATCCTCATGGTTGTCGTGATGTATAATGATATTATGAAATTATTCTGAGGCTTTATCAGAACAGTGAAGTAAATGGCATCTGCATGAGCAGGTCTCATAAATTTTATGTGAGAACGAGAAGAGAAATATTCCGTTTACAAAATCGTATGAATCATGTGTATGTTCTAAAATCATTGCTCCTAATATATAATTAAAAAGATTATAGACAGATGCAGGAGACATTAATGGCAAATATAAGAGCAATGCAGGAAGCCACTGAAAAAGGGGAACTTCAGATCAATGTGACCTCCACCGTAGGCGGACGTCCAATAGGGGATGCGCGGATATCCATATCCTATACCGGAGTCCCTCAAAGCACGCTGGAAAGAGTGGAGACAGACTCTTCCGGACAGACGGAAGTGTTGGAACTGGACGCCCCGCCGGAGGAATGGAGCTTAGATCCGAATAATGAGAGACAGCCCTACTCAGAGTACACACTGGACGTCAGCGCACCGGGATTTGAGCCTGTGAGCATCGCGGGTACGGAGATACTGGCGAACGTAAAAGCGATTCAGAACGTCAGGATGAGACCGAGCGATGTGGGCAGGGAGGAGGAAGAAGTATTCGTCATCCCTGCTCACACTTTATATGGAGAATACCCGCCTAAGATTGCGGAGGACGAGATCAAGCCGGTGAATGAGACCGGGGAGATTGTTCTTAGCCGTGTAGTCGTGCCGGAATACATCGTGGTGCATGACGGTTCTCCCCGGGATACCACGGCCACAAATTATTATGTCAAATACAAGGATTATATCAAAAATGTGGCGTCAAGCGAAATCTATGCCACATGGCCTGCGAATACTATAAGGGCAAATGTGCTGGCTATCATGTCCTTTACGCTGAACCGGGTCTATACTGAGTGGTATAGAAACCGCGGCTATGACTTTACGATCACTTCTTCGACGGCTTTTGACCACAAATGGATACCGGAGCGAAATTATTATGATACAATATCCGTGATCGTGGATGAGCTGTTTGCAAATTATCTGTCCAGACCGAATGTGCGTCAGCCCATCCTGACCCAATACTGTGACGGCAGGCGGGTGACGTGTCCAAACTGGATGACTCAATGGGGCTCAAAGGAGCTGGGTGACCAGGGGTATTCGCCCATTGAGATTCTCCGGTATTTTTACGGAGACGACATGTACATCAACACAGCAGAGGAAATATCAGGCATACCGTCGTCCTGGCCGGGGTATACTCTGGAAGAAGGCTCCAGCGGAGAGAAGGTCCGTCAGATGCAGGAGCAGCTCAATGTGATCGCAGGAGCATACCCGGCTCTTCCGAAAATCAATGCAGATGGTATCTACGGACCAGCTACTGCGGAGGCAGTGAGAAAGTTCCAGTCAGTCTTTGGCCTGCCTGTGACAGGCAAGGTAGATTACTCCACGTGGTATAAGATTTCTGAGATTTATGTGGGGGTATCCAGGATCGCGGAGCTGACGTAGCCTTCAGATTTGACATAAAAGGTACTGTATAGCTGATGCGAAAGAAAGGTCCTGTGCGGCTGGTACAGAGAGGAGAAGTATGGCGGACAGAAGCAGGAGAAGAAAAAAACGAGCCCGGATCACAGGCTGTATATGCGCCCTGGCGGTTATGGCAGGACTGGGGGCTTTTACGGCATATGCCCTGCCGTGGGCTTATCATGAATTTGCCGGTATGCGGAACAGCATTATCGGTAAAGAGGCGGAAGAGACTGTAAATACGGCTGCAGAGCAGGGAGTAGATTTTCCGGAGCTTACAGTCACCGTGGAAGAGGTGGAAGGAAACTTATATTTTCAGCAGCTCAGCGAAGAGGAGCAGACCGTATACAGGGAGCTGCTTCAGGGCGTGCAGGGCATGCAGGAGTGCATCCTGCTCCATGCGGGGAGAGAGGCTCAGCCTGCGAAGGTGTATGAGTATCTTCTGTATGACCGGCCGGAGTTGTTCTGGTGTGACGGCAGTTCCAGGATGACAGTCTACGACAGTTACACAGAATTTTATCCCGGTTATACATGTACTGCTGAGGTCCGGGAACAGCGGCAGGTGGAGATAGACGCGGCGGCGGAAGAATGCGTCAGCGGAACAGATGCAGGGGCTTCGGAGTATGACCGGCTCAAATATGTGTTTGAATATATCGTAAATACAGTGGACTACGATGAGAATGCTCCGGATAACCAGAATATTTACAGTGCTCTTGTGGGAAAAAGCTCTGTCTGTGCGGGATATTCCAGAACTGCCCAGTACCTGCTGGGAAAGCTGGGGATCGAGGCTGTCTATGTGGTAGGCAGCGTTGAGGGCCAGGGGGCGCACGCGTGGAATATCGTGAACTGTGACGGAAAGTATTATCAGATGGATGTGACTTTTGGTGATCCGGTATTTCTTGCGGAGGAAGGAGGGCAGCGGCTTCCCGCTGATATCATCAATTATGATTATTTGTGCTGTACAGACGCTGATATTCTCACAGATCATCAGCCTGGCTCAGAAGTGATTTATCCGGTCTGTGATTCAGATGATCTTGATTATTATAGGATGAATGGGCTGTATTATGATTCTTTTGATGCTCAGATTCTCCTCAGTGCTATGAACGACAGTATATTGGCCGGAGAAGAGATATTCGTGTGCAAATTTTCCGATGCTGAAGTCTATTCCAAGGCAAGAGATTCCATGATAGGAGAGCTCTTTCCGAGAGCGGCGCAGAACCTGGCGTCGGTATATGGGCTGGAGAGAGTGAAGTACACATATGTGGAAGATGAGACACATAATAAGATAATGGTGTTCTGGAATTACGGACAATAATGATGAGGGGATGCCCGGGAAATGCTGACAGCGGCATCTCCTTTTCAGTTTCTATCAGTGTTAATAAAAAAATTAGTTATTCTTTACAAAGTTGAGCCGCTTTTTTTATTAGTTTCTACGATTGATTTTTAGATCATCTATTGATATAATCAGATTCATCTAGTGGACATGTTACTGGTGATGCAGGCAGGATCGATTAGAAATGATATAGCTGATAGGGCTATTTTCATTTTGATCGGTCTTTTTTTATTGTATTTCCTGGCCAGAAATACAATAAGAGTACGCTGAAAAAGGAGAAAGATTATGGCAAAAGATTATATTGGTATTGCAGAAAAAGTGTTGGAATATGTGGGAACGGAAAAGAATATTTCCCATCTTGAACATTGTTCTACAAGACTACGTTTTACTGTGTCTGATCCGGGCAGAGTAGAGAAAGAGAAGTTAAAAGGTATTTCCGGCGTTATGGGAGTTATTACCAGCGGAAACCAGTGTCAGGTCGTGATAGGGAATGATGTGATTGAAGTGTACGATGAACTAATGAAAATCGCCAGATTCGGGGAGAAGAAGTTTGCTCCGGCGGTGAAAGGAAAACAGAAGATCAGTGCAGTAGTCCTGGATTTTCTTGTAGGCATTTTTCAGCCTCTTGTGCCGGCGATCGCGGGAGCAGGTGTGTTAAAGGCAATCCTTTCCTTGTTGACGCTGATCGGGGTGATGGACTCAACCGGCGCATGGTATCAGATTCTGTTTAATGCGGCCGATGCGGCGCTGTATTTTCTGCCCATTATGGTTGCTTATACAATGGCCGCAAAACTCAACTGTAATAAATTAGTAGCTGTGGGAATTGTTGGCGCAACGATCCTGCCATCCATAACAACGATGATCACAGAAGGGGTGCAATTATTTGGATTTACCGTACAGAATATAGCGTATTCGTATCAGGTTTTCCCGGCCATTCTCTGTGTGGCATTCCTTTATTTTGTAGAGAAAGCAGTAACAAAGATTTCACCGAAACCGATTCGTATCTTCTTTGTTCCAATGATCTGCATTTTGATCGTGGCTCCGGTTACTTTACTGATCCTGGGACCTCTGGGATATAATCTCGGACAGCTGCTGACAACGGTTATTCTTTTCCTCTATGATAAAATGGGATGGATCGCTGTGGCGGTCCTGGCAGCGATCCTTCCGTTCATGATTTCAATGGGTATGCACAAAGCTCTTTTACCTTATGCGATCTCATCGATCACGGAGATGGGCGAGGAACTGCTGTATATGCCTGCATCTCTGGCGCATAACATTTCAGAAGGCGGCGCATGTTTTGCAGTGGCTCTCAGAACAAAGAATACGGAGCTTCGATCAACCGCTGTTTCAGCGGGAATCTCTGCAATCTTTGGGATCACAGAACCGGCGCTTTATGGAGTCACGCTCCAGTATAAAAAGGCGATGATGGGAGTCGTGGCGGGAAGCTTTATCGGGGGACTTGTGGTCGGTCTCACAGGATTGAAAGCATTTGTTGCAATGGGTCCGGGTCTTGCAGGCATGGCAATGTTTGTAGATCCCGAAAACGGCATGAATATTGTATGGGGATTTGTTGGTTTTGGAGTTGCCCTTGTTGCTTCCTTTATCGCGACATTTATTTTATATAAAGATGAAAATCCGGATAACAGCGAAACAGAAAATACCGCTCCGGTAAAGTTGGGGGAAGCCGTATCAGAAAAAAGCAGCCTGGTCAGCCCGATGGATGGGGAACTGATCAATCTTGAAGATGTAAACGATGAAGTGTTTTCGGGGGGCATCCTCGGGAATGGTATGGCAGTTATCCCGGATAAAGGGGAACTGTATGCACCCGCGGACGGCGTTATCGACACCGTGTTCGATTCTAAACATGCAATTTCAATGGTAGCTGAAAACGGAGCAGAGCTGCTTCTGCATGTGGGACTTGACACTGTCAGGTTAGAGGGCAGACATTTCGAACCGCAGGTTAAGAACGGCGATCGGGTAAAAGCCGGACAGCTATTGATGAAATTTGATATTGAAGAGATAAAAAAGGAAGGATATGATATGGTGACGCCTGTGGTCGTTACAAACCCGGGCAATTATGATATAAAGAAAGAGCCTGTCGGTCTGACGGAGGCGGGAAGCCCTATCATGACAGTAGTGTTGAAGGAGGAGAAATAAAACTATGAGTTTCCCGAAAGGTTTTTTGTGGGGCGGCGCAGTTGCCGCCAATCAGGTGGAAGGTGCATGGAATGTTGATGGGAAAGGGTGGTCCGTTGCAGACGTGGCCACCTATAAGCCGGATACAGATGTTAAAAACTATAAAGCCCATGTCGAAATATCAAGCGAGGCAATAAAAAAGGCGATGGATGATCCGGATGATACTTATTATCCAAAACGCCGAGGAATTGATTTTTATCACCGCTATAAAGAAGATTTGCAGCTTTTTGCAGAAATGGGATTTAAGGTGTTCCGACTCTCGATTGCCTGGTCGCGTATTTTCCCCACAGGAGAAGAAACGGAGCCGAATGAAGCAGGACTTGTATTTTATGAAGATATGCTCAGAGAAATGAAACGGCTGGGGATCGAGCCTCTTATCACTCTGTCGCATTATGAGATGCCGCTTGCACTGAGCCTGAAATATAACGGCTGGACGGACCGGAGAGTGATAGACTGTTTTGTAAGATTCAGCCGTGTCTGCTTTGAACGGTTTGGAAAATATACAAAACTGTGGCTGAATTTTAATGAGGTAGACAGTATTATCCGGCACCCATTTACCACGGCGGGAATCATACCGGATCTCTGTGGGGAAAAGGGGGAGACGGCCTGCTGTTATCAGGCGCTTCACCACCAGTTCGTCGCAGCCGGGATTGTTTCAAAATTGTGCCATGAGATCGTGCCGGGCGGCAGGATGGGGTGCATGCTGACAAAACTGATGACATATCCGAGAACCTGTAAACCTGAGGATGTGGCGGCGACACAGAAAAAGAATCTTGACAATATGTTCTATTCTGATGTAATGGTATTTGGAGAATACCCGGTGATGATCCTCCGCGATCTGGAAAGAAGAGGAATCGAGATTCAAATGGAACCGGGAGATCTGCATATTATTAAAAACGGAACGGTTGATTTCATTTCTTTCAGCTATTATATGAGTATGACAGAATCTGTTGACCCAAATGCGGAGCGTACACCGGGCAATACAGTACTGGGAGTGAAAAACCCGTATCTTCCTACGAGTGACTGGGGCTGGCAGGTAGATCCGGTTGGTTTGAGGATTTCTCTCATTGAATTGTATGACCGTTACAAAAAGCCCCTGTTTGTAGTAGAAAACGGAATCGGGGCAAAAGATACGCTGGAAGAAGACGGATCGGTCCATGATGATTACCGGATTGAATATTTCCGCAAACATTTTATGGAGATGGAGAAAGCGATTGACGATGGCGTAGAGCTCATGGGATATACCAGCTGGGCCCCGATCGATCTGATCAGCGCCTCGACGAATCAGATGAGCAAGCGCTATGGATTTATCTATGTGGATCAGGATGACATGGGCAGAGGAACGCTCAGCCGGAGCCGGAAAGACAGCTTTTACTGGTATAAAAAAGTGATAGCTACCAATGGGGAAGATATGGACTGACAATCCATATACAAGGAGGAAAAATTGTTGCATATTAAAAAAGTATTGAATTCCAGTGTGATACTGGTTTCTGACAAAAATGACAAAGAATATATTGTTTTAAAAAAGGGAATCGGTTATGGAAGAAAACAGGGGGAGACAGTGGAAACACTTGGCGACAGCAGAGTTTTTGTGCCGGTAGCAAAGGCAGACCGTCTGCAGCTGGTTGAACTGTTAGGTGCAATCCCGCCCATTTATCTTGAACTCACACAGGAAATCGTACTTTTTGCAGAGCAGCAGCTCAAAACTTCTCTGAATAAACATATTTATCTTGTTTTGACAGATCATCTGAATTTTGCGGTAGAACGTTTCAGAGAGAATATTACGATTACAAACAGGGTATTCTGGGAGTTGAAAACCTTTTATCCGAAAGAGTATCAGATTGGATTATATGCCCTGAAAATAATCAGACAGAAGATGGAGATCGGGCTTCCGGAGGAAGAGGCAGCCAATATTGCTTTCCATATAGTGAGTGCACAGAAAGAGGCTGAAAGTCAGTATGACGCTATGCGTGCGGCAAAGCTCATCGGGAAAGTAGTAACTCTTGTCACATATTATATGAAGTGTCAGCCAAATAAAAGCAGCATCCATTATTCCAGGTTCCTCAGTCATATGCAGTATTTTGCGGAGCGTTTTTTTACAGACAGAATGCTGGACGCAGATGACGATTTCCTGTATGAACAGATGGAGGCTGGATATCCGAAGGCCGTCACCTGTGCGGAGAAGATACGCGCCCTGATCTTTGAAGAATATGATAAGGCGATCCCTAATGAAGAAGTTGCGTATCTGGCAGTTCATATCCAGCGCCTTACATCACGTTCGTGATCTGGCGGGCGTATTTACCGCAATAAAAAATGTTGAAATATAAACTCAGTTGTAGTATAATCTTTACAATTTGAGAACGAGGGCGCTCTGGATCAAAAGACTCCAAGAGTGCCTTTCCTATGCAAATTAAGTTTTACAACAAAGGGAAAGGGTGAACAGATGAAGGCGTTTCTAATATTGGAAGACGGTACAGTATTTACGGGGACAAGCATTGGCTCCACGAGGGACTGCATCAGCGAGATCGTATTCAACACTTCTATGACAGGCTATCTTGAGGTGCTGACAGACCCATCCTATGCGGGACAGGCTGTTGTCATGACATACCCCCTGATCGGGAATTATGGTATCACACCGGATATGGAATCGAAAAAGGCGTGGCCCGATGGGTATATTGTGAGGGAGTTATCCAGGATGCCCAGTAATTTCCGCTGTGATGGAACCATCCAGGATTTTCTCAAAGAGCAGGATATTCCGGGAATCGCAGGGATCGATACCCGTGCTCTTACAAAAATCCTGAGGGAAAAGGGTACCATGAACGGCATGATCACCACGAATGAAAATTATAATCTGGACCAGGTCCTGCCGAAACTGAAAGCGTACACAGTCGGAGACGTTGTCTCAAAAGTGACATGCGAAGAGAAATATATTCTTCAGGGAACAGGGAAGAAAGTAGCGCTTCTTGACCTTGGAGCAAAAAACAATATTGCAAAGTCTTTAAATAAACGCGGCTGCGAAGTGACGGTTTATCCGGCACACACAACCGCGGAGGAAATCATTTCATCCGATCCTGACGGCATTATGCTTTCCAACGGACCTGGAGATCCGGCGGACTGCACATCTATTATCCAAGAAATCAGAAAGCTCTACAACACAGATATTCCAATCTTTGCCATCTGCCTTGGGCATCAGCTCATGGCGCTTGCTACAGGTGCGTCCACGCACAAACTGAAGTACGGACACCGCGGCGGGAATCACCCGGTTAAAGACTTGAAGAATGGCAGAGTATATATATCATCCCAGAACCACGGCTATGTGGTGGATGACGAGAGCATTGATCCGGCAGTGGCTGTGCCGGCGTTTAAGAATGTAAACGACGGAACAAACGAAGGCCTTGCGTACGTGGATAAGAATATTTTCACCGTGCAGTTCCATCCGGAGGCATGCCCCGGACCGCAGGATTCCGGATACCTGTTTGACAGATTCATTGAGATGATGGGAGGAGCGAAATAATGCCAAGAGATTTAAGTATAAAGAAAGTATTGGTCATCGGTTCCGGTCCGATCGTCATCGGACAGGCAGCAGAGTTCGATTATGCCGGAACTCAGGCGTGCCGTTCCCTGAAAGAGGAAGGGCTTGAAGTTGTACTTCTGAACTCTAACCCGGCCACCATCATGACGGATAAAGATATTGCGGACCGCGTTTATATTGAGCCTTTGACTGTTGAAGTGGTTGAACAGCTCATCCTGAAGGAAAAGCCGGACAGCGTGCTCCCCACTCTGGGAGGACAGGCGGGACTGAACCTGGCTATGGAGCTGGAAGAGGCGGGATTCCTCAAGGAAAATGGAGTCCGCCTGATCGGAACCACATCTGAGACGATCAGGAAGGCGGAGGACCGTCTGGAGTTCAAGGCGACAATGGAGAAGATCGGAGAGCCGGTGGCAGCGTCCCTTGTCGTGGAAAATGTGGAGGACGGCCTTGCGTTTGCCAACAAGATCGGATATCCGGTGGTGCTTCGTCCTGCGTACACACTGGGAGGAAGCGGCGGTGGTATCGCCCATGATTCCCAACAGCTCGTGGAGATACTGGAGAACGGTCTGAGGCTCTCTCGTGTGGGGCAGGTTCTCGTAGAGCGCTGCATCGCAGGCTGGAAAGAAATCGAGTATGAGGTGATGCGGGACAGCGCCGGAAACTGCATCACAGTTTGTAATATGGAAAATATTGACCCGGTGGGCGTGCATACAGGAGATTCCATCGTTGTGGCGCCGTCTCAGACGCTGGGCGACAAGGAGTACCAGATGCTCCGTGCCTCCGCGCTGAACATCATCAGCGAGCTGAACATCACCGGAGGATGCAACGTGCAGTATGCGCTGAACCCGGAATCCTTTGAGTACTGTGTCATCGAGGTGAATCCCCGCGTAAGCCGTTCTTCCGCGCTGGCGTCCAAGGCGACAGGATACCCGATCGCCAAGGTGGCGGCAAAGATTGCTCTGGGATACACGCTGGATGAGATCAAGAACGCCATCACGCAGAAGACATACGCAAGCTTTGAGCCCATGCTGGACTATGTGGTCGTAAAGCTTCCGCGTCTGCCGTTTGACAAGTTCATCAGCGCGAAGAGGACGCTGACGACTCAGATGAAGGCCACCGGAGAGGTCATGAGTATCTGTGACAATTTTGAGGGTGCGCTCATGAAGGCTATCCGTTCTCTGGAACAGCATGTGGACAGCCTGATGTCCTATGATTTCACAGGGCTTTCTATGGATGATCTTATGGAACAGATGGCCATCGTGGATGACATGAGGATCTGGAGGATCGCAGAGGCAATCCGCAGGGGCGTTGATTACGATACCATTTTCAATATCACCAGGATTGACCGCTGGTTTATCGATAAATTTGCCATCATCGTGGAGATGGAGAATGCGCTTAAAAGCCAGGAGCTTACACCGGAGCTCTTGAAAGAAGCGAAACGCATTGAGTTTCCGGACAATGTGATCGCACGCCTGACAGGAAAGAGCGAGCGGGAAATCCACGATATGCGCCATGAGAACGGAATTGTGGCAGCGTACAAGATTGTTGACACCTGTGCGGCAGAGTTTGCGGCAGAGACGCCGTACTATTACTCTGTATACGGCAGTGAGAATGAAGTGGAAGAGACAAAAGACAAGAAAAAAGTCCTTGTCCTCGGCTCAGGACCGATCCGTATCGGACAGGGAATCGAGTTCGACTTCTGTTCCGTGCACTGTACTTGGGCATTCTCTAAAGAAGGGTATGAGACGATCATCGTCAACAATAACCCGGAGACTGTAAGTACGGATTTTGACATTGCAGACAAGCTGTACTTCGAGCCTCTCACGCCGGAAGATGTGGAGAGCATCGTTGACATCGAGAAGCCCGACGGCGCTGTGGTACAGTTTGGCGGACAGACAGCCATCAAGCTGACAGAGGCGCTCATGAAGATGGGAGTGCCGATTCTCGGAACATCTGCGGAGAATGTGGACAAGGCAGAGGACAGGGAACTCTTCGACGAAATCCTGGAAGAGTGCGAGATCCCGCGTCCCACCGGAGGAACCGTATTTACTGCGGAGGAAGCGAAAGAGGTGGCAAACCGGCTCGGCTATCCGGTGCTGGTGCGTCCTTCTTACGTGCTTGGCGGACAGGGCATGCAGATTGCCATCAATGACAATGACGTCGACCAGTTCATCGGCATCATTAACCGGATCGCGCAGGATCACCCGATCCTCGTGGATAAATATCTCCAGGGCAAGGAGATTGAGGTAGATGCGGTGTGTGATGGGACAGACATCCTTATCCCGGGTATCATGGAGCACATCGAGCGCGCGGGAATCCATTCCGGAGACAGTATCTCCGTTTATCCGGCGCAGAGCCTGACAGAGGGAGCAAAGGCGAAGATTGCCGAATACACAAGACGCCTTGCAAAATCTCTCCATGTCATCGGTATGATCAACATCCAGTTCATTGTCTGCGGAGAGGACGATGTATATGTGATCGAGGTCAATCCAAGATCCAGCCGTACTGTGCCGTACATCAGCAAGGTGACAGGCATCCCGATCGTGCCGCTGGCAACTCAGGTCATCATCGGAAAGAAGATAAAGGAACTGGGATATACACCGGGACTTCAGCCGGAGGCGGATTATGTGGCGGTCAAGATGCCGGTATTCTCCTTTGAGAAGATCCGCGGCGCTGACATCAGCCTTGGGCCGGAGATGAAGTCCACAGGCGAGTGCCTTGGCATCGCGAAGACATTTGATGAGGCGCTGTACAAAGCGTTCCTCGGCGCAGGCATCAAGCTGCCCAAGTTCAAGAACATGATCATGACGGTCCGCGATGAGGATCAGCCGGAGGCAGTGGAGATCGGGCGCAGGTTTGAGGCTGTCGGCTACCATATCTTTGCCACCAGCGGAACAGCGCGCGCGCTGAACGCGGCAGGCGTGAAGGCAACGCCGGTCCGCAAGATAGAGCAGGAGTCTCCGAACCTTCTTGACCTCATTTTGGGACACAAGATCGATCTTGTCATCGATATCCCGGCACAGGGAGCAGAGCACTCCAGGGATGGATTTGTCATCAGAAGAAATGCGATTGAGACGGGCGTGAACGTGCTGACGGCGATCGATACGGCAGAGGCTCTGATCACAAGTCTTGAGAATACAGATATAAAGAAACTTACATTGATTGATATCGCGACGGTGTAGTGAGATAATCGTCCGCCAGGACAGAGGTTTCAATCCCAGGCGCGCTTGCGCCCGGGCCGCGGCGTAGCGGTACATAGGGCTGCAATGGAACCAGCCCAAGTGCCGGTGCTGCTCTGCGGCCTTTGATAGAAATCTCTGTCCTGGCTGATTTTTTCTCAGATGGAAAGGGAGAAGGCGTATACAGAAAAAACAAACAGATTATTAGTGAAAAGGGATTATAACAGAAAACGAGTTATAGCAGAAAAAGAATTTGACTTATGATAAGTTCAGTAGTATAATTTCACTCATAATACTTTGTCGCTTTAAAGCGCAACGCTTTGTCTTGTAGAAGTAAACAGGGAGGAATGAATCATGAAATTAAAAAAGGCAGCAGCAATTTTAACAGCAGCGAGTATGACCGCGTCTCTGGCAGCATGTGGAAGCAGCCAATCAGGCACAGGATCATCAGAAAGCGGCGGTTCGGACGGAAAATATACAATCGGCCTCTGCCAGCAGATGGAGCATCCGGCTCTGGATGCCGCGACACAGGGATTCCAGGATGCGTGTAAGGAGAAGTTCGGTGAAGAGAATGTGCAGTTTGATGTGCAGAATGCACAGGGAGAGCAGACGATGTGTTCTACGATCATCAATAATTTTATTTCATCTGACGTAGATCTGATCCTTGCAAACGCGACGCTCCCGCTCCAGACAGCGGCTCAGGCGACCGCAAATATCCCGATCCTGGGAACATCTGTTACGGATTTTGCAACTGCCCTCGGTATCAGTGACTGGACCGGAGCTACCGGAGTCAATATCTCCGGTACAAGCGATCTGGCTCCGATTGAGGAACAGGAGGATATGCTTATCGAGCTCCTTCCGGATGTAAAGACAGTAGGCATCCTGTACTGCTCTGCAGAATCAAACTCAAAATATCAGGCGGAACTTTTTGAGGCGGAACTGAAGAAGGATGGTATTGAGTACAAGGAGTACACTGCGGCAGATTCCAATGAGATTCAGTCTGTCGTTACGAATGCGGTAAGTGAATGTGATGCGATCTACATTCCGACAGATAATACTATGGCTTCAAATACACAGATCATCAACAATATCTGCCTTCCGGCAGGAGTGCCGATAATTGCTGGTGAGCAGGGGATCTGCAGCGGCTGCGGTATTGCCACACTGTCAATTGACTACTATGATATCGGATACCGGGCAGGCGAGATGGCTTATGAGATCCTTGCCGAAGGTGCTGACATCACCACTATGGAGGTGGAAACCGCTTCTCAGGTGACGAAGATGTACAATCCGGCTATATGTGAGGAACTGGGGATCACTATTCCGGAAGGATATGAAGCGATCGCTACAGAATAAAAATGAAAGGCAGAGATGAAAATGATAGCAGACTATTTTATGTCTCTTGACCCTCTGGCTCTTTTACGCGCTATGCCGGGAACGGCGGCGCAGGGCATCATATGGGGGTTCATGGCACTTGGAGTTTATATTACATTTCGGATCCTTGACTTTGCGGATCTGACAGTAGACGGCTCCCTTGCAACGGGCGCCGCAGTGGCAGTGATGCTCATACAGGGGGGAATGAGTCCGGCTCTGGCGCTGGTCTTTTCTGTGCTGGCAGGGATGGCCGCAGGATTAGTTACGGGAATTTTCCACACCCTGCTCGGAATTCCCGGAATTCTGGCCAGCATTCTCACGCAGGTTTCGCTCTATTCGGTCAATCTGGGAATCATGGGGAAATCCAATCAGGGAATCAGTCTGACGCAGCAGGGGCTGGTTGCATCCTCACGCTATGTTACAGGAGGTGACAGCGCGTTCTTTTTCCTCAAACTGATACTGTTCTGCCTGATTCTGGTAGGCATCGTGTACTGGTTCTTCGGGACCGAGACAGGAGCAGCGATACGAGCAACAGGGTGTAATCCGCAGATGGCCAGGGCACAGGGAATCAATACGAATTATACAAAGGTCCTCGCCCTGATGATCTCTAACGGTCTGGTAGGACTGTGTGGAGGCGTTCTTGCACAGTACCAGGGCGCCGCCGATGTGAATATGGGACGCGGAGCGATCGTCATCGGTCTGGCCGCTGTGATCATCAGTGAAGTCATCTTCGGAAAACTGTGCGCAGGGAAGCGGATCGCGTTTGCCTACACTCTGGCAGCGGTATTCATCGGAGCAATCCTGTATTATGTGGCTTATGCACTGGTACTGTGGCTTAAGATGCCTTCAGATTATATGAAACTGTTCTCTGCACTTGTAGTTGCAGTATTTCTGGCAGTCCCCTATCTGAAAGGACGCAGGGCAGTGAGAAAGGGGGCGTAGGATATGGGATATATGCTTGAAATCAAAAATATCAGCAAGACCTTTAACAAGGGAACGATCAATGAGAAGAGGGCTCTTAATGGGGTGGATCTGAATTTGGCTTCCGGAGATTTTGTGACGATCATCGGAGGAAACGGCGCTGGAAAGTCTACAACGCTCAATGCCATTGCAGGAGCATGGTATGTGGATGAGGGACAGATCATTGTGGACGGCACAGATATCACCAGGCTTTCGGAGCATAAAAGAGCAGTTTATCTGGGACGCGTTTTCCAGGATCCTATGACGGGAACCGCAGCGACTATGTCCATAGAAGAAAATATGGCCATCGCGTCAAGGCGCGGAGCGCACAGGGGACTGCGATGGGGGATTGCGAAAAAGGAGCGGGAAGAGTACAGGCGGCAGCTTGGAGAGCTGAATCTTGGTCTTGAGGACAGACTTTCCTCCAAGGTCGGCCTTCTGTCGGGAGGACAGAGACAGGCGATCACACTTCTTATGGCGGCGGCCAGAAAACCGAAGCTTCTGCTCCTTGATGAGCACACGGCAGCTCTGGATCCCAAGACTGCTTCAAAAGTACTGGAGATTTCGGATAAAATTATTGTGGAGCACGGCCTGACAGCTATGATGGTGACGCATAATATGAAGGATGCGATCGCTCACGGCAACCGGCTTATCATGATGCATGAGGGACGTATTATCTATGATGTGTCGGGAGAAGAGAAGAAGAAGCTCCATGTTTCGGATCTGCTGGCAAAGTTTGAAGAAGCCAGCGGTGATGAATTCGCTAATGACAGAATGATGCTGGGATAATATGCAATTCTGAGATAATATGAAATAAAGGCTTACAGCAATCCTGCCTGCCAACCTTTTAGGGATGGCAGGCAGGAATGTTATAGGCCTTTTTCTGATCAATGATTATTCTGATTGTTAAGCTCCTGCATCTTCATGGCGCGGACTTTAAGCGGCAGACCGAACAGATTGATGAAGCCGTCGGCGTCGTGGTGGTCGTAGAGCTCGCCTGTCGTGAAACTTGCCAGAGACTCGCTGTACAGTGAATATGGGGAAGTCTCACCTGCGCGGATGATATTTCCTTTGTAGAGCCTGAACTTCACTTCGCCGGTCACGTATTTCTGTGTCACGTCAACGAATGCCTGGATTGCCTCTCGCAGCGGTGTGAACCACTTTCCTTCATATACGATCTGGGCGAATTTATTCCCAAGGTCTTTCTTTACTTCGTATGTAGCGCGGTCGAGCACCAGTTCCTCGAGCTGCTGGTGTGCTTCCATGAGGATCGTTCCGCCCGGCGTCTCATACACTCCGCGTGACTTCATGCCGACAACGCGGTTCTCGACGATATCGATGATGCCGATGCCGTGCTTTCCGCCGAGAGTGTTCAGTTCTTTAATGATATCCGATACTTTCATTTCCCTGCCGTTGATGCTCTTCGGAATGCCCGATTCAAATGTCATTGTCACATATTCGCCTTTATCCGGTGCCTTCTCAGGTGTTACGCCGAGAACGAGAAGATCGTCATAATTAGGCTCGTTTGCCGGGTCCTCCAGCTCCAGTCCCTCATGGCTGATATGCCACAGGTTGCGGTCACGGCTGTAACTGTGTTTTGCGTCGAACGGAAGATCAATGCCGTGCTGACGGCAGTACTCGATCTCATCTTCCCGGGACTGCATGGTCCATACGTCTGTCATACGCCAGGGAGCGATGATCTTAATATCCGGCGCCAGCGCCTTGATGGTGAGCTCAAAGCGGATCTGGTCATTTCCTTTTCCGGTAGCGCCGTGACAGATGGCTACAGCGCCTTCTTTGCGGGCAATCTCTACCAGCCTCTTGGCGATGACCGGACGCGCCATGGATGTACCGAGAAGATATTTGTTCTCGTACACAGCGCCTGCCTTCACGCATGGCATGATATAGTCGTCGCAGAATTCGTCAACGATGTTTTCGATGTATAATTTGGAAGCTCCTGAAAGTTTGGCTCTTTCATCAAGGCCGTCCAGTTCCTCGGCCTGCCCGCAGTCAATGCAGCAGCAGATGACGTCGTAACCGAAGTTTTCCTTCAGCCATGGGATGATGGCAGTAGTGTCAAGACCGCCTGAATACGCTAATACAACTTTTTCTTTACTCATTTCAATTGCCTCCTGAATGTATTTTTATTCGTTTTTCCGACATGCCAGAGCAGAGCGGAAACCAGATTCTATGTGCCGCTTTAGCAGGCTAGAAATTACTATACACCACAACTTATAATTATGCAAGAGAAAATTATAAAAAATTAATGTTTATGCAAAAAATATACAAATAGTGAATAAAAATGCAAATTTTATTCTGTGTTATGCATAAACATAATGGAAAGGATGCAGGGCTGCCGCAATATGAGCGGCAGCCCTTCTCTCAGTCTGAAGACACCTCATGAATACATTCAATAGTGAAGAGAAGTCTATACAGTTACAGTTTTCTCGCAGCATCGGAAATCTGTATCAATATTGTGGGCAAAAACACGAACCTTCAGATTTCTCGGGCTGCATATGCCTGTCGGATACGGCACGGAGACGTTTAAGTCTTCGGGGAGTATGAATTTAATGCATTTTACAAGAATATCACGGCAGCCGGACGAGTTGTGCGCCGGGACAGTGATCGTCTTCAGGCCCCGCTGATGTTCCTCTCCGTAGGAATCCACCTCTGTGAGTATGACAGCCAGCGCCACACGCTTGTGAGGACACACGTTTTTGACTGTCACGTCGAGCTGGACGATCCTGCCCGGAGATTCGAGATAGACATCACCCAGATCTGTCACAAGAGAATCATGACATCCTTCGACTGTCAGTTTTACCGGTACCGGGCAAGGCTCTGGATCTACTACGATCCCGCAGTCCACAGATACGGATGGGTCAGGGAAAGTAACGGAATTTCCTTCGCTGTCTGTATAGAGAATAGACGCGTTGACAGGTTTCGTACCGGTGCTCTGCCCGATGTGCTCCACATAGAATTCAAGGGTTGCCCCTTCGTTTGCCGATACGCCCAGTTCTGAAATCTTCCACTGGAGGGCAGTATTGCTGACCATCATCGCAGTGCCTTTGGTAGGTGGGATCATGCTGGTGATACGGAAATCAGGATTGACAGTCTCATCAATCACAATGTCTGTGGCGCCGGGTTTTGAGATGTTTGCCGCAAGATCGGCAAATAAATCTTCCAGTTCTGCGTCATCCGGGGTCACTGCCACATGAGAGGCGTCCGGGTCGGTCGCCCAGTCGTTTAACACGCTGATATCAATGCCGTCGTCTCCGATCAGCCCAATACAGTAGATGATGATGCCTGATGCCCTTGCCGCCGCGGCGACCGGAGCCGGAGGAACTCCGGAGGTGGTCTTGCCGTCCGTGAACATGACGATCACTCTGGCATTGGAGGAAGCAGGGTCAAAGAGCTGGACCGCCTTAGTAAAGGCGTCGGCATGGTTTGTGGAGCCGCCTGCGTTTAACCCGCTTACCGCGCTCTTAAGCGCTGCCACGGAAGTGATGAGCTGGGTGTCGGCAGTGGCGGTATCGGAAAAGCTGACGATGCCGATCCGGCTCCCGGAACCGATCGTTCCATCCTGTGAGCCGTCTGTCGCCTCATCAATTATATCGATGAAGGTGTCGGCTCCGGTCTTCATATTAGCGAGCGGAGTACCTGTCATGCTGCCTGAACGGTCGAGGACCAGCACGATGTCTGCAGGGTTGGACGCAATGTCTGGAGCTGCCGAGAGAGCAAGTGTTATCCTCAGTGTTCCATTACAGTCTATCTGATCTGTACTGATCTGTTTGTTAGAATTTGTAATACCCATGATATTACCTCCATATATATAGTAAAAGGAGAGCTCTGCCTTCATTACATCATATGTGATGTGGCCGGGTTGTGTTCGTTGCCGCCTGT
Organism: uncultured Mediterraneibacter sp.; assembly: GCA_944383695.1. Classification (GTDB taxonomy): domain Bacteria; phylum Bacillota; class Clostridia; order Lachnospirales; family Lachnospiraceae; genus Mediterraneibacter. Next base: position 28,045 of record CALWQP010000003.1, on the reverse strand, counting down.
CATTGAACAAAAAGGAGAAACATCTTAAGTTCTTTCTCTTTTCTATATATAATATGTTATTATATAAGAGCGGCGTCTATCGGAATGATCAATGTCTCTTTCATTAACAAAACTGCGGAGAAATCAAAAAGAGCAGAAGTAATTGGTATTTTTAGGAAGAAATTGTTACTTTTGTGAGAAAGAAGTAAAATTTTCCTATATTTTTTATTAAAATTATATAACCAAAAATGCAAAGGGATGCATAAAAAGTGCAAACTAATCGGTTTGAAATTTGTTATAATATCAATTGTAAGCAGATTTACTTTCCGCGATCTTTACGGAAGGTGCTTGTTGAAACAGCATGAGGGAAAGGCTTTGACCTGTCCGATGAATGCTAAATACCTAAAGAAAGGGGGATGAGAACATGCCAGATATTAGATTGACAAGAATCGACAATCGTCTGATTCACGGTCAGGTGGCGACACAGTGGTGCGGCGTTGTAGGCGCTAACCTTCTGCTTGTTGCAAATGATGCGGTTGCGGCGGATGAGTTCCGTCAGAGCTTGATGAACATGGCTGCGCCTGCATATGCGCAGACAAGGTTCTTTACCATTCAGAAGACAATCGATATCATCCACAAAGCTTCTCCGAATCAGCATATTGCGATTATCTGCGAATCACCACAGGATGTGCTCAAGCTTGTTGAGGGCGGGGTTCCGATCAAGAAGGTAAATATCGGTAATATGCACATGGCTGATGGCAAGCGTCAGGTTGCAACCTCGGTTGCTGTGGATGACGATGATGTTGCAACTTTTAAAAAGCTGCAGGATCTGGGCGTGGAACTTGAGATCAAGAGAGTTCCGGATACGCCGGTAGAAAGTACTGACAAATTATTCAAGTAGTTGCAAAAGGTTTTATTGGTTAATGGAAAGGAGTAAATATGGAGATTTCAATTATCCAGGCAATACTGGTCTTCGTAGTTGCATTTATCATGGGAATCGACCAGTTCAGCTTCTTAGAGTCTCTGTACCAGCCAATCGTTACCTGCCCGATCATCGGTGCGATCCTTGGTAACTTTGAGCTTGGTGTCGTAGTAGGTGGTGCTTACCAGCTGATCCAGATCGGTAGTATGCCGATCGGTGGAGCACAGCCGCCGAACGCAATCCTTGGCGGTATCATGGCAACAATCTTCGCGGTTTCACTTAATATGGAGGCAACCGCAGATGGCGTTGGTGCAGCACTTGGTCTTGCAATTCCGTTCGCAGTATTCGGACAGTATGCAGTTACACTGACATTCACATTTATGTCAGGTATGATGGCAAAAGCTGACAAGTGTGCTGAGAACGCAGATGTAAAAGGTATCCGTAATATCAACTTCCTCGAGATGGGAGTTCTTGGATGCCTGTTCGGTATTCTGGCAGTTGCAGGTCTGTACGGCGGTTCCGCGCTTGGCGAGACACTCCAGAACTTCTCCTATGACTTCTCATGGGTAATGGCTGGTCTGGACGCAGCAGGCGGCGCTATGAAGTTCGTCGGATTCGCTATCCTGATGAAGGTTATGATGTCTGGCGAGATGTGGGGCTTCCTTCTGGCTGGTTTCGTTATGGCACTGCTCTGCAGCGCAAATGCGACAACTTCAGGAGCAACTCTGATTCTGTGTGCATTCGTAGGTGCTGCTATTGCAATCTATGACTTCACAACACAGACAAAGATCAAACAGAACGCAGGCGCAGGCGCTGGCTTTGTAGGAGGTGACCAGGATGGCATATAATATTCCAGATAAATATCAGGACCTGACTCCGGCACCGAAGCTGGATAATAAGACGTTAAATAAGATGGTTTGGCTGTCCTGTTTCTTACAGGCATCCTTCAACTATGAGAGAATGCAGGCTTGTGGATGGCTCTGGGGCATGCTCCCGGGTCTTCAGAAAATACATACAAACAAAGAAGACCTGAAGGCTTCCATGGCTCACAACCTGGACTTTCTGAACACACACCCGTTCCTTGTAACATTCGTAATGGGTATCGTTCTCTCCCTGGAGCAGAACAAAGCTGATACAAAGACGATCCGTTCCGTACGTATTTCTGCGGCAGGTCCTCTCGGTGGTATCGGTGACGCTTTGTTCTGGCTGACACTCGTTCCGATCACAGCTGGTCTTACAGCGAATATGGCTATGGAAGGACAGATCTTTGGTGCGATCCTCTTCCTGATCATCTTCAACGTAGTTCAGTTCATTGTTCGTTTTGGTCTTATGTACTGGTCCTACGGACTTGGAACAAAAGCTGTTACTCTTCTCACATCTAATGCGAAAGAGTTTACACGTGCAGCTAGTATCCTTGGTATCTTCGTAGTTGGTGGTCTTATCGCAAACTACGGCGGCACAACAGTTCGTATGATCGTTGGTGACACACAGATCAATATCCAGAGCCTGCTTGACGGTGTGCTGCCGAAACTGATCCCGCTTCTGATCACACTTGGCATATACGCACTGATCAAGAAGGGCTGGACACCGGTAAGATGTATCATCCTTATCCTCGTAGTAGGTATCGTGGGATGTGCGTTCGGTATCTGGTCTGGTAACTCCCAGGCTATGGATGCTGACGGAAATACACTTCCGGGCGGATATACACCGCTTGTCGAGTGGTATGAGTATCCGGTACCGGAGGAAGCTGCTGAATAGCAGTAGACAAAACAATACTCTGATGCATTGCGCGTCAGGTAAAGTGAGGGGAGGGATTTTAATCCCCCCCTCATATTAATCTAATGAGAAATCAGGTGGCTGTTTGAATCCGATAACTATTTTTATTGTAGTGATCGCGCTCGTTTTATACCTTATCTTCCAGGGCGTGAAAAACTTTCAACTTCATAATTTAAATATCAGTCTGAAAAACAAAGACAGTGAGACAGTAGAAAAGATCGCAGACATGGGAATGGCGCGGAGACTGCTCGGAGAGTACGTCTGCGACCTGTACAAGCTGAGAGCTTACTATGTCACTGGAGAGCAGGAAAAGTTTGAAAAGGTGCTGCGCCATATGATCGCATGCGAGAAATACAGGTCAGATGACAAGCAGAGTTTTCTTGAAATCTATTTCCATACGTTTTTAATCAAAGAAAACAGGAAATACGCTGATTGGCTGCTGGAGGCGATCAGGAAGACAGGAGACGCCAAATTTATCCGTTACAGCGAAGAGTCCTATGCGGTAATGCTGGATAAGGAGAGCGGCCTGATCGATCAGATGGAGGAGGATATTAACTCCAAGCTTTATTACGGATTTGCGCTGGGCGTAGTTCTGTTTATGGTTGCAAAACAGTACTCCTATCTTGGAGACGACAGAAATGCACTTGAATATATGAGGAGTGCAAAGGCATGTTTTCATCCAAAGGCAGTTTATATGCCTGTTGTTGACAAATATTTAAGTGAAGCAGAGGCATGAGAAAAGTAAAAAACATGCTTTGTAGATGCAGGCGTTAAACATGTTTAGAACAGGAGAGGTATTATGATTGGATTAGTAGTTACAGGACATGCAAATTTTGGAACTGGCATAACAAGCTCCGTGAACCTGATCGCAGGGGAACAGGAGGCATATAAGGCGGTAGATTTTCTGCCGACATACAGTACGGAAGATCTGACACGTGAAATAACGAAAGCGCTCGATGAATTAAAGGACTGTGAGGGGGTCATCATATTTACAGACCTTATGGGAGGAACCCCGTTTAATGTTTCCGCACAGCTCGGACACGGAAAGGACAATATCCGCATCGTTGCAGGAACGAATCTGCCCATGCTGGTAGAGATCGTGATGTCGCGTAAGTTCATGGATGACCTGGACGAGCTTGTAGATTCTGTGCTTGAGACAGGAAAAGAGCAGGTGACAAAATACGAATTCAAGCAGGTAGTACAGGACGCGTCAGATGACGGGATCTGAGGCTGGCTGCATTTTATAAATGGAAATAAGCAAAACTTCAGCCGGGCATGTGGACCGGCATAAAATATGAAAAACGACATGGTATGTATAATGCCGCGGGATACACGGCAGCTCTACGGAAAGGGGTAGAAAAATGAGTACGATCTTTAATATTACAGAGGATAAAATGAAAGAAACATCCTCAACATTTACACTGACTGAGATTTATCAGCAGCCCGCAACATGGGAGAAGACATGCAGTCAGATAAGAGAAAACAAAGATGAACTCAAAAAGTTTATCGACCAGGTGATCACGCGTGATGATTTTGATGTGATTCTGACAGGGGCAGGTACCAGCGAATTCGTCGGAAATGCACTGTTTCCGCATCTGGCAGGCCTTCTGGACCACAAAGTAAAATCTTATGGAACAACAGATATCGTTGCCACACCGGAAGCTTATCTCTCCCGCACTAAGCCGACGCTTCTGATCAGCTTCGGACGTTCCGGAAACTCACCGGAGTCAGTCGGGGCAGTCGATGCGGCTGAGGCGGTATGTGACAATGTGTATCATCTGTTCGTGACATGCAACAAAAATGGGGCTCTTTCCAAGCGCGCGGCTGAGACTGAGAACTGCTATGCCATCAATCTGACAGACGAGACACACGACCAGAGCTTTGCCATGACATCAAGCTTCTCCAACATGTACCTGGCAACATATCTGTGCTTCCATCTGGATGAGATTGATGAGACCATCGAAAATGTACGCAGGATCGCCTCGGCGGGACAGGATTTCCTGGACGGTCAGTTTGGCGTTGCGCAGAAGATCGTTGATGAGTATGATTTCAAACGTATCGTTTACCTTGGAAGCAATACACTGAAGGGAACATCACAGGAGTCGGCGCTTAAGATGCTGGAGCTGACGGCGGGCAAGGTCGTTACAATGTATGATACGCCGATGGGATTCCGCCATGGCCCGAAGTCCATCGTAGATGACACGACTCTTACGGTCGTATATCTCAGCGACGATCCGTATACAAGACAGTACGAGATGGATCTGGTCAAAGAGATGAGCGGACAGCGCAAGGCAAATAAGATCGTCGCTGTTATGAGCAGCCAGGACGACGAGGCTGCGGCTCTCGTAGATTATACAGTCGTATATGGGCTGGATGGTGCAAATGAAAATGTGCTGCTGGGATTGGATTACATCCTGTTCGCACAGACGCTTGCAGTGCTCAAATCCCTGTCCCTGGATATCACACCGGATAATCCGTGCCCGACAGGAGAAGTAAACAGAGTGGTCCAGGGTGTGACCCTGTATCCGTACACAAGAAAATAAAACAGACGGAAAAAGAGGGTGCCTCAAATGAGCTTTGAGGCACTTCCCATAAGGAGGATGAATTACAGCTATGAACATGACTGTCATTATATGGACCTGCGCTACAGTCGCTGTGCTGATCGGAATCTGTGCGATCGTACTGCTCTTTATCTCATCAAGGAACATGAAAAAGAACAGGGAAGCCATGAAAGACCTGCAGGGCGCTATCAAAGTAGGGGCAAGGATCCTGTTTGCGGGCGGTATCTACGGAAAGATCGTGAAGATCAAAAACGATGTGATCGACGTAGAGATCAATAAGAGCACGGTAATCCAGATTTCCCGCTACAGTATTCAGAATGTGATATCCGAATAGGATGTATAAAAAACGGATACAGGATCAGCATGTGCTGACCCTGTATCCTGTGCTCTTTTAGCGTCAATGTTTATTTTGCTTTTGGCTGTTCTGGTTTTCTGCTATTTTTCTTAAATAGGCGCTTGGTGTAGTGTTAAAATATTTCTTGAACAGGCGTGAAAAATAGTGGATGGAACTAAAACCAAGCATATATGCGATTTCGCTGATCGTGTACTGATTCTGGCGGATGAGCTCTTTGCTCTTCTGGAGTTTGATGTTGAGCAGATAGTTCTTTGGCGAGGTATTCAGATGAGTCTTAAACAACGCCTGCAGAGAGGAACGTGAGATATAAAACTCATGGCAGATTTCCTCGATGGTGATCGGCTCGGTAATGCGCTTATTCATATAGGAAAGAATCTCTGAAAGAAGATCATTTCTTGCCGAATTATTGTCTGCGAACAGGGGCTTGTGGCTGATCATCTCGTAAAACTGCATCAGCAGCAGGAGCGCTTCCTGAAGATAGCAGACCATGAGAGTCCTTGTGTAGTATGAATTTTCTCCGCTCTCGATGAGGAGCTTCCAGAGGATCTGCTGGAGCTCGCTGGTACAGTGGAAGGTATTGTTCAGGATATGCAGAGATTTTTTCTGGTTCACCTCAAAGACCACTGTCAGGTAAGAACAGTCCTCGCCGATATCCATGGCAGCCTGGTCTGAGCGGTATATGATCAGGTCATGGGGCTGGAGCGAATAACTGCCGGAGGAAAGCTGGATGTTAAGCGCACCCTCATATACGTAGATGAGTTCATACGCTTTGTGCAGCGGTTTCGTGAGACGGCAGGGTTTTTCCTGTTTCGTAAACCAGCAGTCAAGTATCCTGCGTACATGGAGAGGCACGGATACCGGCTGATAAGTATATGGAGACGGAAGCAGCACGGTTTTTAAATCTGCGTACGGCGCTGCCAGCGTCCACGTAAGAGGCGTGGCCAGGGGGATCAGGTTGAAGAAGATTCCTGCCTTTAGTTTTATGTAATGCCGGACCGGAAATGTCTTCAGATCGGTCATGTCAGGTGAACTTGCGACAAGGATTATGGCAAGCCCTATCGGACATTCAATATATACATCAGAGGAAAATACAAATAACTGAGTCAGTTTTTTTGAAGTTGAAGAGATTTCCTGGCGGGTAAGGGAATGTTTTTTGATGTCAATCGGTTCATCATAAAACGATCCATATAAGTTGAAGGTGCTGTCAATTGTTTGTTTGTCTGCCATCTTTTTCCCTCGTTATGTGCAAAAGTGTTTTGTACTTTTTAAATTATATTATAGGTTTTATTAAAAATCAAGATTTAGGAATTAGCAGATTCCAGAAAAGACAGGAGGTATTATTATGATCATTCAGAGTAAAAAGGTTTGGTTTGCAGATCAGTTTGTGGAAGCTCAGATTGAGATGAAAGACGGAAAAATCGCCAATATCTGTGAGTACGGCGAAAAACCGGTGGATCAGGATTATGGAAGCAATTGGATACTGCCCGGATTTATTGATATCCACTGCCACGGCGCATATGGATACGATACAAATGACGCCGAAGAGGGTGGTCTGCGTTACTGGGCGAAAAATATTGTAAACGAAGGCGTGACTGCTTTTCTTTCTACGACCATTACACAGAGCGAAGAGGTTCTCACCAATGCCCTTAAAAACGTGGCAAAAGTCGTAAAAGACGGATATGAAGGCGCCGAGATCCTGGGGATTCATTTTGAGGGACCTTATCTTGATATGAAGTACAAGGGAGCGCAGCCGGAGCAGTACATTGTAAAACCGACGGTCGAACAGTTCAAGAAATATCAGGAAGCGGCGGACGGACTGATCAAATACATCACACTGGCAACGGAGACAGATGATGATTTCGCCCTGACACGCTACTGCTCGGAGCATGGAGTAGTCGTCAGCATCGGGCATTCTGCAGCGACAAGCAAGCAGGCGGTTCAGGCGTTTGCCCATGGAGCGACATCTATGACTCATGTATACAACGGCATGACACCGTTCAACCACAGGGTAAATGGTCTTGTAGGCGCAGCGTTCCGCATAAAGAGCATGTACGGCGAGATCATCTGCGACGGCAACCATTCGACGCCAGCTGCCCTGCGTATGTTCTTTGACGCCAAAGGTCCTCACTATGGCATCATGGTCAGCGACGCGCTGATGGCAAAAGGCTCTCCTGCCGGGTCGAAATTTATCTTTGGTGGAAATGAGATCGAGATTTATGAAGATGGAAGCGCTCACCTGACTTCCTCAAAAGGGCTGGCAGGGTCTACCCTGAATATTAACAAAGGACTTCGCATCCTGACCGAGGAGGCTCTGGTCCCCATCGACACAGCAATTAATTCCTGTACAAAGAACCCGGCGGCGTGTCTGCACATTGAGGACCGGAAAGGCTCTGTCAAGGTCGGTCTGGACGCGGATATTACAGTTCTCGACCGTGACTACAATGTGCTCCAGACCTACTGCATGGGCAAGGCGATGCTGGATAAATAAACATACTAAACGAAAGATGTGGTTAAAGAGAGATGAGTAAGAAAAAAAGGTCAAAACCGGTGGAGAAGATCCGCCTCTCAGGAAGAAATATTTATACGGACAAAAAAGGGCGCGTTATATTCTATGACATGCTTACAAAGAAAGGCTATCTGATCGACAAGAAAAGTGAGAACTCCGCAGTGTTTTTTAAAAACCGTTTTGTGGTGATCTTATTTGCGGCAATCCTGTTCGGGGCGACGTTTTTGTCAGTCATTCAGGCAGTGATCGCATGGGCGGTCATGATGGTGCTGGCAGAGTTAGCTTTCCGCAGAGTCTTCTTGAAAAAGCTGGAACCTGTTACAGATGTGGATTTTGAGCGCCGTGTTTCTGCGCTTCAGTATATTATTGAAAATAAAGAAAAGAGCAGAGTGATCGTGCTGATCATCCTGTATTTCCTGTTCGCAATACTGGTTGTGCTGAATGCGTATACAGAGGATTACTCAGTCAAGCTGTGGGTGTTCAGCGGCTGCCTGTCTGTAGTAGGAGTTTATTTTGGCGTGCTGCATATCATTGCGCTTGTAAAGATGAATGGTAAAGATAAGAAGAAGTAGCATTATAAACTGCAATTGGGGACGTAGTAAAATTCGATTTTACTACGTCCCCAATTCAATTTCACTATGTCCCTAATTGAGGGTTTTTAAGCCTGTCCCTCAGAACCGCATACGCTGATCTTCTGTTTTACGAGCTCAGTCACATGCTGCATTCCCACTGCGCCGTATTTTTTCGGATCAAATGTATCCGGGTTCTTCTTGAGATATTCCTTCACGCCATTGCTGAATGCAATGCGGAGCTCTGTCGCAAAATTCACTTTGCAGATACCGCGCCTGATGGACTCGCGCACCGCCTCATCCGGCACGCCGGAAGCGCCGTGGAGCACAAGGGGGATGGATACGACTTCCCGTATCTCGCTCAGGCGGTCAAGGTCCAGTTTCGGGATGCCTTTGTAAATACCGTGCGCCGTGCCGATAGCAACCGCCAGGGAAGTAACGCCTGTGCGTTCTGCGAATTCCTTTGCCTGCTGCGGGTCTGTGTAAGGATTCTCATCGCCGCCGTCCAGATCGTCTTCTTTTCCGCCGACTTTTCCGAGTTCTGCCTCCACGCTGATGCCGGACGGAGCGCACGCTGCCGCAACACGGCTCGTTACAACGATATTTTCTTCAAAGGACTCATGAGAGCCGTCGATCATGATAGAAGTATATCCCGTGCGGAGCGCCTGCATTGCCAGCTCAAAGCTGCTGCCGTGGTCAAGATGCATCGCAACCGGAACGCTGGATCTTTCCGCTGCTGTCCTGACCAGTGCAAGGAAATAATCCAGACCTGCATATTTTACAGTAGAAGGTGTTGTCTGCATGATGATAGGAGAATTCATCTCCTCGGCAGCTTTGATGACTGCCATGACCATTTCCAGGTTTTCTACATTGAAAGCACCGACAGCATAGTGTCCTTCCTGTGCTTTCTTCAACATTTCATTTGTTGTAACTAATGGCATAAGCTCTACCTCATTTCTCTATAGATTTTATAAATTTTCTGTTTTGCACCGGAGCCCCCGGTGCGGCTACGCTACCAGTATATCACAGAACTTCAGCCTCTGTCTTTCCATTTTGCACTTTCTCAAAAAATGCAAACGATTCTTTAATAAATCCAAAGTACGGTCTGTCCTAAAGTGCTAGGATGAAAACAAAAAAGGAGAAATTACGATGCGTCAGAATCCACTGAAAAAAATTGTAGAACTGCAGAAGCAGGGAGAAAGTGCGGGAATTTACTCTGTGTGCAGCGCAAATGGCTATGTAATCGAGGCAGCATTAAAGAGGGGGATGTCAGATGGCTCCTGCGTGCTGATCGAGAGCACAGCGAATCAATGTGACCAGAACGGAGGGTATACCGGCATGACGCCGGCTGACTTCAGGAAATTTGTCCTTGATATTGCTGAAAAGAACGGATTTGACAAGGACAGACTTTTCCTTGGCGGAGACCATTTAGGTCCCCTGACTTTTGCGGGAAAGGATGAGGCGGAGGCAATGGCGGACGCAGAAGAATTGATCCGTTGCTATGTAAGCGCGGGATTTACGAAGATCCACATCGACACGAGCATGAAGGTGAACAGTGACGATCCGGATATACGTCTGTCGGATGAGATCATCGCAGGCCGCGGCGCAAGGCTGGCACAGGTTGCGGAGGAGACATACAAAGACCTACTGACAAGAGAGCCGGATGCAATCCCGCCAGTATATATTATCGGAAGCGAAGTGCCGATTCCTGGAGGGGCAGTAGGAAGCGAGGATAACGGAGTCCAGGTGACGAAGGTAGAAGATTTTAAGAACACTGTGGCAACATTTGAGAAGGCATTTGCGGATGCCGGACTTGGAGCGGATGTATGGGACCGCGTTATCGGCGTCGTCGTACAGCCGGGCGTGGAGGAAAAGGACAGCGGATGCACAGAGTACGATCGTGAAAAGGCAAAGGACCTGATGGCGTCCATCAAGGATTTCCCGGGCCTTGTATTCGAAGGGCATTCCACGGATTACCAGACGAAGATCAAGCTGCGCGAGCTGGTAGAAGACGGCGTAGGTATCCTGAAGGTTGGACCGGGTCTCACCTTTGCCATGCGTGAAGCAATGTTCGCGCTGGAAAATATTGAGAAAGAGCTGCTCTACGGCACAGATGTGGAGCTCAGCCGTTTTGCGGAAGTGCTGGACGAGGAGATGTTAAAGAACGATAAGAACTGGAGAAAGCATTATCAGGGAACCGAGCTGGAAGTGCGCCTGAAGAGGAAATATTCCTTCTCAGACCGGTGCAGGTATTATATGCCTGTGCCGGCAGTGGAAGCTGCTTCGGACCGTTTGCTCAACAACCTGCGTATGCATGGGATTCCGCTGAACCTGTTAAGTCAGTTCATGCCGATCCAGTATACAAAAGTGCGGGAAGGTCTGCTTGAGAACGATCCTGTGGCCCTGATCGAGGACAGGATCACAAATATGATTGACGAGTATCTGTATGCGACACATCAGAGAGAGCTGATGTAAACAGCATATATTCAGAGAAAACAGAACGAGAAGCAAAGATGTTTCAGGGCTGGGAAAGGGAGCTGTATGGGCGGCTCCTTTTTCTGTTGGCGCGCAGTTTTCCTCAGAGCAGAGAAAATTTCTATATTGTGAGATTATCACTGTTCTGATCCGGGGAAATATGGTATTCTATTTTTATAGATGTGAACGTCCCGCGGACTGCATCTGTGTCTGTGTGAGAGCGACTAAGTAAAAGAGATTAGCTAAAAGAGAAAAGGGAGATTTCATATATGGGATTTACGATAGAGACAGGAATATCAGCAATTACGGTTTTTGTGCAGGGACTTTTGAGCTTTTTTTCGCCCTGCGTGCTGCCGCTTGTGCCGTTGTATCTTGGATATCTGGCAGGTGGCCTGAACATGGGGACAGGCGGGGAAAAACCAGGAAGAAAAGAGCGGATGCGCCTGTTTTTCCGCGTGCTGTGCTTCGCCATCGGCATCAGCGGCGCATTCTTTGTTTTGGGACTGGGGGCGTCAGCGGCAGGCAGCTTCCTCAATGAAAACCGGATGCTGTTCGCCCGCATCGGCGGCGTGATCGTCATCCTGTTCGGGCTGTACCAGCTCGGAGTTTTCGGCAGTTCCAGAATGCTTAGCTCAGAGCACAGACTGCCGCTCAAGCTGGGGAAAATGACTATGTCTCCGGTGACAGCGTTTATCATGGGATTTACATTTAGTTTTGCATGGACTCCCTGCGTGGGTCCGGCGCTGACCAGCGTGCTTTTGATGGCGGGAAGCGCGGAGTCCGGGGCAAAGGGATTTCTCCTTATCGGTGTATATACCCTGGGATTTATCCTGCCTTTCCTTGCGGCGGGAATATTCACCGCAGGACTGCTGGCATGGTTTAAGAAACATATGAAAGCAGTCAGGTATACTGTGAAGGCAGGAGGTGTGCTCATGATCCTGATGGGACTTCTCATGTTTACAGGGAAAATGAACGATATCACAGGCTATCTGTCTTCCGTATCACAGGATCAGGCGGAGACAGACTCCGTCAGCAATGAAGGAGATGATGCCAATGACCCGGAAGATGGGAAAGAAGATCCGGATTCCGCGCAGGATCAGGACAATTCTGACCAGACAACCCGGGCGTATGAGTTTGAACTGGCTGACCAGTTTGGAAACACCCATAAACTGGAAGACTATAAAGGCAAGGTTATTTTCCTGAATTTCTGGGCAACATGGTGTGGGCCGTGCCGCAGTGAGATGCCGGAGATCCAGAAGCTGTATGAAGAGTATGCAGCTCAGGGCGAAGCTGCAGAGGTGGCTGTCATCGGTGTGGCAGGTCCGGGAATGGGCGGTGAAGGCTCAAAAGAAGAGATCGCTTCGTTTATGGAAGAGAACGGCTATACTTATCCGGTGCTCATGGATGAGACCGGGGAGATGTTCAGCTACTACGGAATCTCTGCGTTCCCCACCACGTTTATGATCGACCGGGAGGGGAATGTGTACGGTTATGTGAGCGGACAGCTGACAGAGGATATCATGAGGAGTATCATTGATCAGACTCTGGAGGGCGGCGCTTAAAGCCCAGGCCGAAACAGATGCCGAGACATAATCCCATTGGAAGCCAGAAGCCCAGATTGTTAAGTGCAGTACCGAGTGCAGTGCCCAGGCAGAGACCAAGGCTGATACCCAGTGCGACTGAAGTGCCTGATGCTTCCTGATCCTTCTGCCATTTGAGGGCTTTTTGCTCCAGTTCCTTCATATAGGCTTCCTTTCCGTCACAGTATCTGTCGTTGTCATGAGGATACAGTGAGGCAAGCTGTTTCTTCAGATTTCCATATTCCCGGGCAGTGTCGGGATGGGACCTCAGGTAATCCCGGACAGCCAGGTGACGCTTGATATCCGCCTGGCTGCTTTTTTCGAAGATATGGATATGGTGAGTGCGTTTATCCCCGCCTTTGGCGTAGAATCGCCTGCCGGGGATGCCGAACTCACCCCGGCAGTCATAACCAAGAGCCTGAAATTCGGGATTATGGGCATCTACGAGAGAGATGTCCTTTACCACGGGCATGATATCAATGATCGGCTTGGCGGGAAGTTCTCTGACGGAGGTGCTTCCGATATGGTAGACGGCAATGCAGTTTTTCCCCAGGATCTTCCGGATCTCTTTTTCTTCTTCTTTAAACATCTTTTCCCATTCCGGGCGGTAGTCAACGACTTCTATCGTTCTCATATATCTATCGATTCCCTCCTTCATGCGCATATAGATCATGCCGGATATAGAGTTCTGTTTCCAGTGCTTTCAGTATATCAGATTATGTCTCTTTTAGATACCTTCTTAACGGCATTTTGTCAATCAGGGATGATTTATGGTATAATGTCTGCACGATGTGGAGTCCAGACCGCTTCCGCGGTCTGCCCCGCCTGCGCGGTGCTTTCTTTTCTGCGCGCGTGGTATACAGAAAAGTACGGAGAAAGTGTGGAGGAGCTATGGTTATAATAGAAAATAAGTATTTTTCCATCCCGCAGATATGCAGGTCCGGACAGTGTTTCCGGCTCGATCCGGTATCAGTGGACACATATGAGATGGTCGCGTCTGACCGGTATCTGCGGATAAGGGTGGAAGACCGGGCATCATCTGGCGCGGCAGATGGTGAAGCGGGAAAGAAAGACGAACCCGGGAGGACGGTTCTGTACTGTTCTCAGGATGAATACGAGTCTTTCTGGAAGAGGTATTTTGATCTGGAAAACAGTTATGAAGGCTATCTTGCAGGGATTGACCCGGAGGATGAATATTTGAGGACAGCGGCGCAGTTCGGCAGCGGCATCCGCATCCTGAGGCAGGATGTGTGGGAGATGATTATTACTTTTATCCTGTCCCAGCAGAACAATATCCCGCGTATCAAAGGGCTGATCCGGGCGGTCAGCGAAAAATACGGACAGAGGATGGAGGCTGCAGACGGAACGCTGTATGACGCGTTTCCGACGCCCGGGCGTCTGGCGGAGGCCCCGGAGGAGGAACTGCGTGCGCTGAAGCTGGGTTACCGGAGCCGCTACATCTGCGGCACGGCGAGGATGATCGCGGACGGAGAGGTGAAGCTTGATGAACTGAAAAACATGGGTCATTCAGAGGCTCGGGCGGAACTGATGAAACTTCCGGGAATCGGGGGCAAGGTGGCAGACTGCATCTGCCTGTTTGCCCTGCATCAGATGGACGCCTTCCCGGTGGACACCCATATTCAGAAGGTACTGGACTCCAGATATGGAGGAAAATTTCCTTTTGAGAAATATAAGGGCTGTGCAGGAGTGATGCAGCAGTACATATTTTACTATGATCTTAACAGTGGTTCAGACATACATTGAGCGGAAGGAGAAGAGAAAATGAAAGTGCTTGTAGCAGTAGACATGCAGAATGATTTTATTGACGGTGCTCTTGGTACAAAAGAGGCAGAGGCGATCGTTCCGGCCGTTGTTGGAAAAATCCGGGAGTTTGATGGGAAAGTCATTGCCACGCGGGACACGCATGGGGAAGATTATCTGGACAGCGAGGAAGGAAAGCATCTGCCGGTGGTGCACTGCGTGAAGGAAACAGAAGGCTGGAAAATCCGCAGGGAGGTGGAGGAAGCCCTCTGTGAGAAACCAGGGTATATGACCATTGACAAGCCCTCATTCGGCAGTGTGGAGCTGGGGGAATATGTAAAGAAACTGGATGAAACAGAAGGACCGGTGGAGGAGATTACTTTGATCGGGCTGTGTACGGATATCTGTGTGATTTCCAATGCGCTCCTCTTAAAGTCATACCTGCCGGAAGTATCCATCCGCGTGGATGCTTCCGGCTGTGCGGGAGTGACGCCCCAGAGCCATGAACAGGCGCTGGAAGCGATGAAAATGTGTCAGGTGGAGATCGTATAAATGCAGGATGCAATAAGACATATGATGCAATAAAACGCAGGCTGCAGATTGTAAAAGTCGGAACAGAGTGATAAAATACAGGCAGTGAGATATTTTTGAACAAGGAGGTTTTACTATGGATAAAAAAGTACTGGAATATGTTGTTGAAAAGACCAATGAGCTGATCAATGCTCCCTCATGTAGCAGTGAGACAAAGGCGTCGGCTGAAGAATGGCTTGCGGCTGTTGGAACGGAGCAGGAAGCAGAGGCAACGAAGAAATATATCTCTGACCTGGAAGGTGATATTATGCCTGTTGACATGCTGATCGGCTTTGCCGAGTCAGAAGCAGGGGCAAAAGTGTTCGGTGGGACAGAAGCCGCTGTGGGTGTAGCAGCCCATGCGAAAAAAATCAAGGCGGGTGGAGCCGCATACTGCGACTGCCCCGCGTGCGCAGCAGTGGAGGATATTCTTGAACGAAAAGGAGAGATACTGGCATAAAAGCGGTCAGACAGCGCTTGGACGCCACACAGGGCGAGAGGGTAAGTGATAAAAAAATTCAATAATATCGGGATAGACCCGGAAGCTGACGGGCACGATACCAGTATTCCGGAACTCCCGGAGTGCAGGGTGCGGGGCGGCTTACCTGTGTCCCTCGTATGCAACAAAGATTGCGATTGACTAACCCTGCAGGGGATTCCTAAAATAGAGAAAAGGAGGGATACCTATGCAGGCTTTGTCAAATGCAAAAGCAGGAGAAAACTATACGATCAAGTGGATGTTCGGGCTGCAGGAGGTTCTCGATTTCCTGCACAGCCGCCATGTGGAAGAGGGGCGTACTGTCCGTGTTATCCAGCAGTGCAGGGACAGTGTGATCATCGGAGTGGACGATGTAAGGCTCGCCCTCGGTAATGAAATCGCAGAACGTATTAAAGTGTAGGAACGGATGAAAACTGTGATATATAAGATTTTCTTAAGGATTTTCCCGAAGAAAATATGTGGCAGGAAGTTCCGGATAATGGTACAATAGGGGGCAGAACAAGCGCCCGCGCAGGGCAGACAGAAAGGAGACCAGTAAAATGGAATCATATATGCAGATGCTCACAAATTGTGCGAAAAATGCTGCTGTTGAAGCAGCAAGGCTGGGAACCGCAGATAAGAACAGGGGACTTCTTGCTGTTGCAGATGAACTCATCGCTCAGCAGGATATGATCCTGGAAGAAAATATAAAAGATTTGGAGGCGGCAAAGGCAAAAGGCGTGAAACAGTCACTCATCGACCGGCTCGCGCTTTCAGAGGCACGGATCGCTGATATGGCGGAAGGTCTCAGACAGATTGCTGCGCTGGATGATCCGGTGGGTGAAGTCCTGTACATGAAGACAAGGCCCAATGGGCTTCGGATCGGGCAGAAGAGAGTTCCGTTAGGCGTGGTGGGCATTATCTATGAGTCGCGTCCCAATGTGACGGCGGATGCATTCGGGCTCTGCTTTAAGACGGGCAATGCGGCAATTCTGCGAGGAGGGAGCGATGCGATCCACTCCAATCAGGCGCTCGTACGCGCCATCAAGTCCGGTCTGCGCAAGGAGAAGCTCTGTCAGGACGTAATCCTGCTCGTGGAGGATACGAGCCGTGAGGTAGCAGGTGAGATGATGAAGATGCATGGCGGGATCGATGTGCTCATTCCGAGAGGGGGAGCCGGACTGATCGCGAATGTGGTAGAGAACAGCACGGTTCCTGTGATCGAGACCGGCACGGGCAACTGCCATGTCTATGTAGACGAGTCGGCAGATGTCCGCATGGCGGCAGATATCGTAGAAAACGCGAAGACACAGAGGCTTGGCGTGTGCAATGCGTGCGAGTCGTTAGTCGTCCACAGCGAGATCGCGCCGGAAGCGCTTCCGCAGATTGTAGACAGATTAAAAGCTCATAATGTAGAGATCCGGGGCGATGAGAGGGCTCGCGCGATCAGCGAGGAAATCATCCCCGCCACAGAAGAGGACTGGGGCACAGAGTATCTGGACGCCATCATTTCGGTTAAGATTGTGGATTCCATTGATGAGGCCATCGAGCACATTAATAAATACAATACCGGACACTCAGAGTCCATTGTCACGAAAGATTATAGCAACGCCCTGAAGTTCCAAGATGAGATCGACGCGGCGGCAGTGTATGTTAATGCATCTACCAGGTTTACAGATGGATTCGAGTTTGGTTTTGGCGCGGAGATCGGGATCAGCACTCAGAAGCTCCATGCACGGGGGCCGATGGGCCTGGAGGCTCTGACCACAACGAAGTATATCATCTTCGGCAGCGGGCAGATTCGATAAATAAGATTCAGGTATTGGACAGAAAGGCGCAAAGCACTTGTTACCGATCGGAAAGAAACGGTTCGGTATCAGGTGCTTTTATATTTCATTAAAAATATTAATAAATATAAAATATACTTGCATAATATGCATAAAAGTTGTATTATTATGCAAGTATAACTGACGGATATTTTAATGAAATACTTTACTTACGACTAAATGAGGTATATCATAGAAAACTGTAATAAGCATGTACCATGCAGGATAGTGCTGCAGGAAAGGACAAAAGAACATGATCAAAGTGGGAATCATCGGGGCTACCGGCTATGCGGGCGGCGAGCTTGTAAGGATATTATCAGGACATAAAGATGCAGAGATAAAATGGTATGGCTCCCGGAGCTATATCGACCAGAAATACGCGGATGTATACAGAAATATGTTCCGGATCGTGGATGCAGTCTGCATGGATGACAACATGGAGGAACTGGCGTCCCAGGCAGACGTGATCTTTACCGCGACCCCACAGGGGCTGTGCGCGTCCTTTGTGAATGAAGCAATCCTCTCAAAGACGAAAATCATTGACCTGAGCGCGGATTTCCGTCTGAAGGATGTAAAGATTTATGAGGAGTGGTATAAGATCGAGCACAAAGCTCCCCGGTTCCTCGATGAGGCAGTGTACGGACTGTGCGAGGTAAACCGGGAGGACGTCAGGAATGCAAGGCTGGTGGCGAATCCGGGATGCTATACCACATGTTCCATCCTGACCGCATATCCTCTTGCAAAAGAGGGACTGATCGACATGAGCACTCTTATCATTGACGCTAAATCCGGCACATCCGGCGCGGGGCGGGGAGCGAAAGTGCCGAACCTGTTCTGCGAGGTCAACGAGAATATGAAGGCATACGGCGTGGCGTCTCACCGGCACACCCCGGAAATCGAGGAACAGCTCGGGTATGCGGCGGGGGAACAGGTAGTCCTCAGTTTCACGCCCCATCTGGCGCCTATGAACCGCGGCATCCTTGCCACAGAGTATGCAAAGCTGAAAAAGAGCGTAAGCTGGGAAGATGTAAAAGCAGTATATGACAAATATTATGAAGATGAGAAATTCATCCGCGTACTGGATAAAGACGTCTGCCCGGAGACGAAATGGGTGGAGGGCAGCAACTATGTGGATATCGGGTTTAAGATCGATCCAAGGACGGACCGCATCATCATGATGGGAGCGATCGACAACCTGGTAAAAGGCGCGGCAGGTCAGGCGGTGCAGAACATGAACCTGATGTTCGGCCTTCCGGAGAGCGAGGGACTGGAACTGGTCCCCATGTTCCCCTAAACGGCACCGGGCAGCAGACGACAGGTCTGCGCCGGAGAGGAAAAGTTATTGAAGGGATGCATGCGATGATACGAGTGATGACAATAGATGATTATGATGGGGTGTATGCCTTGTGGAAAAAAATCCGGGGATTCGGTATCCGCAGCATTGACGATTCCCGGGAGGGCGTGGAACGCTTTTTAAAGCGCAATCCCACGACCAGCGTGGTGGCAGTAAAAGATGGGAAGATCGTGGGCAGCATTCTCTGCGGGCATGACGGCAGGCGGGGATGCCTTTACCATGTTTGCGTGGACGAGGCATACCGGAGGCATGGTATTGGAAGAGAGATGGTCGTATTTGCCATGAGGGCGCTGAAAGAGGAGAAGATCAATAAAGTGTCCCTGATCGCGTTTACGGAAAATGATATAGGGAATGCATTCTGGAATACCATCGGCTGGACAGAGCGGCTGGATCTGAATTATTATGATTTCACTTTGAACGAGGAAAACATTACTGCATTTAATGAACAGTAGATACATAAAGGAGATGAGCATATGGGCATAAAGGTGATCGAGGGAGGCGTGACCGCGGCAAAAGGATTTCAGGCTGCGGTCGCGGCAGCAGGCATTAAATACCAGGGCCGGACAGACATGGCTCTGATCTACAGCGAGAAGCCCTGTAAGGCAGCGGGAACTTTTACGACAAATGTCGTGAAAGCCGCGCCTGTGAAATGGGACAGAGCCGTGGTGGAGAGTGAGAAGAAACCACAGGCAGTGATCGTGAATTCCGGCATTGCCAATGCATGTACCGGAGAAGAAGGCATGAGATGCTGCCGGGAGACAGCAGAAGAGGCGGCCAAAGTGCTGGGCGTGGAGAGGGACAGTGTGCTGGTGGGTTCCACAGGTGTGATCGGAATGCAGCTTCCCATGGACAGAGTGAAAGCGGGCATCGCCATGCTGGCGGAGGCGAAACAGGCAGATCTGGCAAGCGGCACAGCGGCGGCCCAGGCGATCATGACAACAGATACAAGGAAGAAAGAAGCGGCGGTGACATTTGAGATCGGAGAGAAGACCGTGACCATCGGAGGCATGGCCAAAGGCTCTGGCATGATCCATCCGAATATGTGCACCATGCTGTCTTTTATCACCACAGATGCAAAAATCTCAAAGAAAGCGCTTCAGAAGGCTTTGGGCGAGGATGTGGAGGACACTTATAATATGATTTCCGTGGACGGAGATACTTCTACTAATGACACGGTGCTCCTCCTGGCAAACGGCAGGGCGGGCAATGAGAAAATCCGCTGCGGCACTCCAGAGTATGCGGCATTTAAAGAAGCACTCCACTATGTCAATGAGACTCTGGCAAAGATGATGGCAGGGGACGGAGAAGGGGCGACTGCTCTTTTCGAGGCAAGGATCATCGGGGCAAAGACAAAAATACAGGCAAAGACCCTGGCAAAATCCATTGTCTGCTCCAACCTGACCAAGGCGGCGGTCGCGGGGCATGACGCCAACTGGGGAAGGATTCTCTGCGCCATGGGCTACTCAGGAGCCGGGTTTGACCCGGAGAAGGTGGACCTGTATTTTGAGAGTGCGGCTGGAAAGCTGAAGATCATTGAAAATGGGACTGCCACGGATTACAGCGAGGAGAAGGCAACGGAGATCCTGTCCCAGCCGGAAGTGACGGCGATCGCTGACATCAAAGAAGGAAATGAGGAAGCAGCGGCATGGGGCTGCGACCTGACGCATGGGTACATTGAAATCAATGCAGATTACAGAAGCTGATCAGCGGGAGGGTATTATGAACGAGAATATGCAGAAATATCTGGACAAGGCGCAGGTGCTTATTGAGGCGCTGCCTTATATCCAGCGATTTAACAGGAAGATCATCGTAGTAAAATACGGTGGAAGCGCCATGGTGGACGAGAGCTTAAAGCAGCGTGTCATCGAGGATGTGACGCTTTTAAAGCTCTGTGGGTTCAAGCCGATCATCGTGCATGGAGGCGGTAAGGAGATCAGCAAATGGGTCGGAAAAGTCGGTATGGAGCCGAAATTTATCAACGGCCTGCGCGTGACCGATGAAGAGACTATGGAAGTGGCTGAGATGGTCCTCGGCAGAGTGAACAAGAGCCTTGTGCAGCTTGTGGAGAGTCTGGGCGTGCGCGCCATCGGGATCAGTGGCAAGGATGGAGAGCTCCTGAAGGTGGAAAAGAAATATTCTGAAGGACAGGATATCGGGTACGTGGGCGAGATTAAAAAAGTAAACGCCCAGATCTTATACGATCTCTTGGAAAAAGATTTTCTCCCCATCGTCTGCCCTGTGGGACTGGACGACGAGTATAATACATATAATATCAATGCAGACGACGCGGCGTGCGCCATCGCCCGCGCCATGAAAGCGGAGAAGCTGGCATTCCTTACGGATATCGAGGGGGTTTACAAAGATCCGGACGACCCATCCACCCTGATTTCCGAGCTGGAGGTGGCAGAGGCGAAAAAACTGATGGATGACGGCTATATCGGCGGGGGCATGCTGCCCAAGCTCCAGAACTGTATTGACGCCATCGAGAGTGGAGTGTCCAGAGTCCATATCCTGGACGGACGCATCCCGCACTGTCTTCTTCTCGAGATTTTTACGAACAAGGGGATCGGCACGGCAATATTAAACAGTCAGGAAAGCAGGTATTACGATGGTGAATGAAAAGATAAAAGCAGCAGAAGAAAACCTGATCCATGTGTATAATCGTTTCCCCATCGCGCTGGACCACGGTGAGGGGATGTATGTGTATGACACAGAGGGCAGGAAATATCTGGACTTTGCGGCAGGCTTTGCCGTGACCGGTCTCGGATATGACAACAAAGAACTGAATGAGGCGTTAAAGGCACAGATCGATAAGCTGTACCACATATCGAACCTGTACTATCACGAAAGCTGCGGCGAGGCAGCTCGGGAATTAAACCGTATCTCCGGAATGGACAGGGTGTTTTTCACTAACAGCGGCGGCGAGGCGAATGAGGGCGCGATCAAGGCGGCAAGGCGTTACGCATATACAAAGGGAATGGGACGCTATGAGATCATCGCAATGGAGAACTCCTTCCACGGCAGGAGTGTAGGGGCGGTTTCTGTCACAGGGCATGAGGCTTACAGAGAGCCCTTTGAGCCTCTGCTCCCGGGCGTGAAGTTCGCCCGCTTCAATGACCTGGACAGTGTGAAAGCCCTTGTAAACGACAAGACCTGCGCCATCATCCTGGAGCCTCTTCAGGGAGAAGGCGGGATCAACCTTGCCACCCGGGAGTTTATGGAAGGAATCCGCAGGATCTGTGATGAGAATGACATCCTTATGATCTGTGATGAAGTCCAGTGCGGCATGGGGCGGACGGGAAGCATGTTCGCATGGCAGGGATTCGGAGTGAAGCCGGATATCCTGACCATGGCAAAAGCCATCGGAAACGGAGTCCCTGTGGGCGCGTTCGCCATGACAGAACGAGTGGCGGAATATTCTTTAAAGCCGGGAGACCACGGCGCGACTTATGGCGGAAACCCGCTGGCCTGCACGGCAGTAAAGACAGTGATAAAGATTTTTGAGAGGGATGACATCGTGGGACATGTCAATAAGGTCTCTCCCTATCTGACAAAGCGGCTGGACGAGCTGGTGGCAGAGTCAGACTGCGTTACAGAACGAAAAGGAAAAGGGCTGATGCAGGGGATCGTCATCACGAAACCTCTTGCCGAGGTGAATCAGAGAGCTATAGAGGAAGGACTTCTGGTGATCCAGGCACAGGGAAATGTGCTCCGGTTTTTGCCGCCTCTCATTGTAGAAGAAAAGCATATTGACGAAATGATCGAAAAAATGAAGCGGGCGCTGGCATAGAATAAGAAACCAGTCATGGGACATACTATGGGAAAAGCAGGCATAAACTGCATGGAGGTATGGAAATGGCTGGTTTTTTTATTGCCCTGATCTCCGGGGCGCTCATGAGCATACAGGGAGTATTTAACACACAGGTTACAAAGACAACAGGAGTATGGGTCAGCAACGGCTGGGTGCAGATCACGGCGTTTGCAGTCTGTCTGGCAGCGTGGTTTTTTACCGGGAGGGACAGTGTTTCTGCTCTGACCAAAGTGGAGCCTAAGTATATGCTCCTGGGCGGCGTGATCGGCGCTGCGATCACCTGGACGGTCATTAAGAGCATCGCGGCGCTGGGACCTGCGAAGTCTGCGCTTCTCATTGTGATCGCACAGCTGGCGGTATCTTACGTCATCCAGCTTTTTGGGCTGTTCGGCATGGACAGAGAGCCTTTCTCATGGCGGAAGCTGGGCGGGCTTCTTGTGGCGGTTATCGGAATCGCTGTATTCCAGTGGGAATGACCGGGCATCAGAGACAAGGCCGTGATGTAATATTCCTGTAACAAAACGTAAATACCGTAACAAAGAATTAATTGTCTATTGTAATTTTGATAAAAGTTCGTTACAATGTTACTGTCCGGCATAAAAGGGGTATCTCTCCTGGTTTGAGGACTTTGGAGAAAAATATGCATGACAGATTAAAACAATCAAAGACTGTGCGGAGTTTTATCATGATGTCTCTTCTGGCGGTATCTCTTGTATTTTCGGGATGCGGAAAAGATGAAGAAGAGAGTTTGGAAGAGCTGTCTGTTTCTGATGCCAGGGAATCAGAAGAAGGCGAGGCTGCTTTGGAGAGCGGCGAAGATACTGAGGAGACAGTCTTTGTGTATGTATGCGGAGCAGTGAATGCTCCGGGAGTATATGAATTAAGGAAAGACGCGCGCGTATTTGAAGCCATTGGGACGGCAGGCGGCATGACTGAGGAGGCTGCGGCTGAGGCAGTCAACCAGGCACGGACCGTAGAGGACGGAGAACAAATATATATTCCGACCGTCCAGGAGGCGCAGATGCGGGGCGCAGGGGTTTTAGAAGATACAGTAACAGGAAATGCGGACGTAAGTGGGAAAGTAAATATTAATACAGCCGGAAAAGAGGAACTCATGACCCTTACCGGGATCGGTGAGGCGAAGGCTCAGAGCATTCTGGACTACCGTGGAGAACATGGGAAGTTCAGAAGCGCTGAGGAGCTGATGCAGATCGAGGGAATCAAAGAGGGAGTATTTAATAAAATAAAAGACGATATAACGATTTAGGACAGGGAGTCAGAAAGAGGAGTATGAGTAAGAAGATATTGGTGGTAGACGATGAAAAACTGATCGTGAAGGGAATCCGGTTCAGTCTGGAGCAGGAAGGCATGGAAGTGGACTGTGCATATGATGGCGAGGAAGCGCTGGAGTGCGCCAGGAACTGTGAATATGACCTGGTGCTTCTGGACGTTATGCTCCCGAAGCTGGACGGGTTCCAGGTGTGCCAGCAGATCCGGGAGTTTTCGGATATGCCGATCGTGATGCTGACAGCGAAAAGCGAAGACATGGATAAGATACTGGGTCTTGAATATGGCGCGGACGATTATATCACCAAGCCGTTCAATATCCTTGAAGTAAAGGCGAGGATCAAGGCGATCATGCGGCGTACTTCAAAGAAGAAAGAGCCGGCGGGAAGCCCGGTGCTCATAAAAGGAAATATGAAGATTGACTGTGAGAGCCGGAGAGTGTTCATCGGAGAGCGCGAGATCAATCTCACGGCAAAGGAATTTGACGTCCTGGAGCTGCTTGCCATGAACCCGAACAAGGTGTACAGCAGGGAAAATCTCTTAAACCTTGTGTGGGGATATGATTATCCGGGAGATGCAAGGACAGTCGATGTGCATATCCGGCGTCTCAGGGAAAAGATAGAGATGAACCCGAGCGAACCGAAATATGTACATACAAAGTGGGGAGTGGGTTATTATTTCCAGGGTTAAACGTCAATTCAGATTCAGAGATAAAATCTTTAAAAATATGCGGTTCCGCTTTATCCTGTTCGCCATGCTGGCAGGGCTCCTTCCGTGCATGGCGGCGCTTTTCGGGATCGTAAAATTCTACGAGTCTCGCGCGGTAGAGCTTCGCACCGCGGAAATCCAGAACCAGTGTACGATATTGAGCAACCAGCTCAGCAATTATGGATATCTTGCAGACACTTCCTCAGAGGTGATCAATACCAGCCTTACACAGCTTACTAACATTTACAATGGCCGTGTCATGGTCGTGGACCAGGATCTGAAAGTGATCAAGGATACATACAGTCTGGATGAGGGCAAGACAGACGTGTCGGAAAATGTAGTCCGCTGTATGAAGGGAGAACGGACAAACTATTATGACCGGACGAACCACTATATCGAGGTGACGTCTCCTATTGTTGATTCCGGCGGGGACAAGGTGATCGGCGTTATGCTTGCCAGTGTATCCACGGATAATATCGAGACGACCAAGCAGGTGCTCTACACACATGGAAGCGTGATCGTGGGGATCATACTGATCCTTCTTGCCATGCTCAGCGTGTTTTTTGCAGACCGGATGGTGCGCCCGATACACAAGATCACAGGGGCGATCGAAAACGTGACAGAAGGATACAGCGACGACGTGCTCCATGTGGATACATTTACAGAGACAAGGCAGCTCAGCGAGGCGTTTAACAAAATGCTGGGCAGACTCAAGCTCCTGGATGAGTCAAGGGAGGAATTCGTCTCTAACGTGTCCCATGAACTGAAGACGCCCATGACCTCCATGAAGGTTCTGGCGGATTCTCTGCTGGAGCAGGAAAATGTACCTGTGGAAATGTACCAGGAATTTATGCAGGACATTGCAAAAGAGATTGACAGGGAGAACCAGATCATCACAGACCTTCTCTCCCTTGTAAAGATGGACAGATCCGGACAGACCATGAATATCCAGACCATGAACATCAATGAGCTTCTGGAACAGATTCTCAAGCGGCTGAAGCCGATAGCGGAAAAGAAAAATGTGGAGATGGTCATGGAAAGTTTCCGTCCGGTCACTGCAGAGATTGACGAGACGAAATTCACGCTTGCCGTGTCAAACCTTGTGGAAAACGCGATCAAATATAACCATGAAAACGGATGGGTGCACGTATCGTTGAATGCAGACCACAAATATTTCTATGTGAAGGTGGAAGATTCGGGGATTGGGATTCCAGAGCAGGATCAGGCACATATCTTCGAGAGGTTCTACCGGGTTGATAAATCCCATTCCCGGGAGATGGGCGGCACCGGACTTGGGCTTGCCATCGCGAGAAACGCAGTGCTCGTGCACCGGGGCTCTATCAAAATATACAGCAATGAAGGGGAAGGGACTACATTTACAGTCAGGATCCCGCTGATCTACATGGCGGCATAGGAGGTTGAAAACAATGAAGTGGAGAGCAGTGATTTTTACCGCGTGTCTCTGCCTGTCTGTGCTGCTTGCCGCATGCGGAAAACGGACAGATGTAGGGAAGGAAGATTCCTTCATCTACTGTCTGAATGAGGACAGGACAGGACTTACAAAGATTGCCTATGAGTTTTCGGAAGGTGATGCGGCGGAGACGGCTGAAGCAGTGCTCGCGGAGCTGAAAAAGCCGGCGGAAGAGATCGAGTATACAGCGCCCCTTCCGAAAGGGGTGGAAGTCCAGGGATGCAGGCTGAGAGGAAGCATCCTGGATGTGGATTTCAACAGTGCGTATCTGTCAATGGGAGCCCTTGAAGAAAAGCTGGTGCGCGCGGCTGTCGTCCAGTCCCTTGTGCTGGTTGATGGGGTCAATGCCGTGTCGTTCACAGTGAATGGAGAGCAGCTTAAGGACAGCGCCGGAGTGCCTGTCGGGCTCATGAACGGAGATGATTTTGTGGAAAATACAGGTTCATCCCCCAGTGCCTACCAGACGGATACACTGATCCTGTATTTTGCAGACAGGGAGGGCGACAGCCTTGTAACGCAGAAAAAAGACGTCCGGTACAGCAGCAATGTGTCCAGAGAAAAGCTGATCGTAGAGAAGCTGATGCAGGGACCTTCCGGAAGCGGAGCTTATCCGACGATCAATCCAGATGCAAACCTGCTGAGCGTGACGATCAAGGATGGGATCTGCTATGTTAATTTTGACAGTACATTTCTGACAGGAGCTTATGACGTCCTGCCGGAAGTGACGATATATTCGATCGTGAATTCTCTGGTTGAGGGAACAGAGGCGCAGCAGGTGCAGATCACGATCAATGGGGAGACCGATGCAAAATATATGGAGGCGGTGGACTTATCCCAGCCTCTTAAGGAAAAGGAAGAACTGGTCGCAGCCGAAGAGTAAGCAGAAATAAATGAGAAAGCGGCCGCTATGTACGATATGTATCCTGTTTCTTGTGATACAGGCAGTAAGAGTGTGTTTTTTTGGCGCGGGAGCCGAGCCTTCCGCGCTGGCAGGAGAGCTCGTAGGAGAGAGTCAGGGCATTGAAGAGAGCCAGGGCGCTGAAGCAAGTCAGAGCACTGGAGAGAGTCAGATAGCCCGGGAAGAAAGAGTTACTCTGGAAGGGACTGTATACAAGATCGAAGAAAAAGCAAAAGTGACGGCAGTCTGTGTGAGAGACAATGCCGTGTCTGTCTCAGGTCAGAAATTCAATGAATCAAGAATCATGGTCTATGTCAGACCAGATCAGGCGGAAATCAAAATCGGAAACAAGGTCAAAATATCCGGGGAGGCGTCCGTTTTTGAAACCGCACGCAACCCTGGCAATTTTGACCAGAAGGCATATTATGGCAGATGGGGAATCCAGGTCCTTGTATGGGCGGAATCCGTGGAGATCATTTCTCCTGAAACGGATCAGGTACAGCATTTTCTCTGTGAGCTCCGTTCCGGCTGGCAGAAGGTTCTCACAGAACATCTGGGAGAGTATTATGGTGGCACCATGAGCGCTGTCCTGCTGGGAGACAAGAGTGGGCTGGACGCGGAGATGAAAAAACTGTATCAGAAGAACGGCATCGGGCATCTGCTTGCCATAAATTGTACTAAGCTAAATCCGTGTGTTTTATGTTGATACTGTATGAAAAAATACAAAAGAAGAACATGGTTAACAAAAATATATAAAAGTGTGTTTTGTGTTAAATGCATGCGATTCTAGTTTTCAGGGTTAGGGTTATTGATTAATAAGGAGATTGTGATATAATTATTTTGTGGTGAAATTTGAGAACAGGTAATAGCTATACTATTTGAAAAGTAGTATTAGTTATTGCTTGTTTTTTTGAGTTTTATATAAAGAGAGCTTTGAAAGCAACTATACTTTTTTTATTGTAGAGTCAACTAACGATAGATAATATCATGAAGTTTTGGCTTAAATTTATAGTATTAAAGTTAGTATCTATTATTAGGAAAATTAGTGGATTGCTTAAATGCTGAAATCGCTTTATATAAAAACAGAAAATGGATAATAATGGTAAAATGCTGTTTTTATATGGTATATTACTATAAAAGGATAATACTCAATTATCC
>CALWQP010000002.1 GCA_944383695.1 uncultured Mediterraneibacter sp. | reverse complement strand
AGATTTTGCTATGGATAAATTCGTTTTAAAGGCCCCGTATCAGCCCACAGGCGATCAGCCGCAGGCAATCGAGGCGCTTGTAAAAGGGTTCAAGGAAGGCAATCAATGCCAGACTTTACTAGGGGTTACGGGTTCTGGAAAGACGTTTACGATGGCCAACGTGATCGAGCAGTTGCAGAAACCGACACTGGTCATTGCCCATAATAAAACACTGGCCGCTCAGTTGTACGGAGAATTCAAGGAGATGTTCCCTGATAACGCAGTGGAATATTTTGTGTCCTACTACGACTACTACCAGCCCGAGGCCTACGTCCCTTCCTCAGATACCTACATTGCCAAGGACTCCTCCATTAACGATGAAATTGACAAGCTCCGCCTCTCCGCCACCATGGCATTGACCGAGCGCAGGGACGTGATCATCGTTGCCAGCGTGTCCTGCATCTACGGACTGGGAAACCCGGTAGACTACCAGAACATGGTACTCTCTCTGCGCCCGGGTATGATCAAGGACCGGGATGAGGTGATGGCAAAACTGATCGAGATCCAGTATGACCGGAATGACATGGATTTCCACCGCGGTACATTCCGTGTGCGCGGCGACGTACTGGAGATCATACCGGCATACGAAAGCGAGACGGCAGTGCGGATTGAGTTTTTTGGGGATGAGGTGGACAGGATCACGGAGATTGATATCCTGACAGGTGAGATCAAGGATGAGCTGAAGCATGTGGCGATCTTCCCGGCATCTCACTATGTTGTTGATAAAGAAAATATCAAGCGTGCAGTGCATGATATTGAGGAAGAGCTGGACGAGCATGTGAAGGAGTTCAAGCGCCAGGACAAGCTTCTGGAAGCACAGCGGATCGCGGAGCGGACAAACTTTGACATTGAGATGCTCAAAGAGACTGGCTTCTGCTCTGGGATTGAGAATTATTCCCGCCATCTGGCGGGGCTTGCGCCGGGGCAGCCGCCGTATACTCTGATCGACTATTTTCCGGATGATTTTATCATGATGATCGATGAGTCCCACAAGACGATTCCCCAGATTGGCGGCATGTATCACGGAGATCAGTCCAGGAAGACAACGCTGGTGGACTACGGTTTCCGCCTTCCATCTGCAAAGGATAACCGCCCCTTGAATTTTGAAGAATTTGAGAGTAAGATAAATCAGGTCATGTTTGTGTCGGCAACGCCTGGACCCTATGAGGAAGAACATGAGCTCCTGCGGGCCGAACAGGTGATACGTCCTACCGGGCTGCTTGATCCAGAGGTGAGCGTGCGCCCGGTAGAGGGGCAGATTGATGACCTGGTCGGGGAGATCAATAAAGAAGTGTCCAAGAAAAATAAGGTGCTCGTGACAACGCTTACCAAGCGGATGGCGGAAGATCTCACGGACTATATGCGTGAGGTAGGCATTCGGGTGAAATATCTGCACTCAGATGTGGATACACTGGAACGGACAGAGATCATCCGGGATATGCGGCTTGATGTGTTCGACGTTCTGGTGGGGATCAATCTTCTCCGTGAAGGTCTGGACATTCCGGAGATCACCCTGGTGGCAATCCTGGATGCGGATAAAGAGGGATTCCTGCGTTCCGAGACATCCCTGATCCAGACCATCGGGCGTGCCGCGAGAAATGCGGAAGGACATGTTATCATGTACGCGGATGCAGTGACAGAGTCCATGCAGATGGCGATCGATGAGACAAAGCGCCGCCGCGAGATCCAGATGAAATACAATGAGGAGCACGGCATCACGCCTCAGACAATCCAGAAGTCTGTGCGTGATCTGATCAGCATCTCGAAGAAAGTGGCGGCTGAAGAGATAAAAATGGAGAAGGATCCGGAGTCCATGAGTGTGAAGGAACTGGAGAAACTGATCTCAGATCTGACGAAACAGATGAAGAAGGCGGCGGCAGAGCTGAACTTCGAGACAGCGGCAGAATTGCGTGATAAGCTGGTGGATCTCAAGAAGATGCTGAACGATATCGAGTGATCCCTCAGGCAGGCAGAACAATCCGGTATATGACAATAACTGACATTAGGAAGGAAGCAGAAAACATACATGGGAACAAAGATGGATGCCCGGAAATACATTAAGATTCGGGGTGCAAATGAGAACAATCTGAAAAATATTGATGTGGATATCCCGCGTAATGAACTGGTGGTCCTGACAGGACTGAGCGGTTCCGGAAAATCTTCTCTGGCGTTTGATACGATCTATGCGGAGGGGCAGAGAAGGTACATGGAATCCCTGTCCTCTTATGCGCGGCAGTTCCTGGGACAGATGGAGAAGCCGGACGTGGAGAGCATTGAAGGACTGTCCCCCGCCATCTCCATTGACCAGAAATCAACGAACCATAACCCTCGTTCTACGGTGGGGACTGTGACAGAGATTTACGATTATTTCCGTCTTCTTTACGCAAGGGTAGGGATCCCTCACTGTCCGAAATGCGGCAGAGAGATCGTGAAGCAGACAGTGGACCAGATGGTGGACCAGATCATGGCCCTGCCGGAGCGGACGAAGATCCAGCTCCTCGCCCCTGTGGTGAGAGGCCGCAAAGGAACACACGCCAAACTGTTTGATCGCGCAAAGCGGAGCGGATATGTGCGTGTCCGTGTGGATGGCAATATGTACGAGTTGTCCGAGGATATTACCCTTGATAAGAATGTCAAACATAATATAGAGATCATTGTAGACCGGCTTGTTGTGAAGCCGGGAATCGAGAAGCGGCTGACAGACTCTGTGGAGAGCGTTCTGCATCTTGCAGAGGGACTGCTCGTGGTGGATGTGATTGATGGGGAGTCGATGAATTTCAGCCAGAGCTTCTCCTGCCCGGACTGCGGGATCAGTATTGAGGAAATTGAGCCCAGGAGCTTTTCGTTCAACAATCCGTTTGGCGCCTGCCCGGAGTGCTTTGGGCTGGGATACAAGATGGAGTTTGCCGAGGAACTGATAATCCCGGATCCTTCCCTGTCCATCAACGAAGGGGCGATCGCTGTGCTCGGCTGGCAGTCCTGCACGGACAAATCCAGCTATACCCGGGCCATCCTTGATGCACTCTGCAAAGAGTATGGATTTGACCTGGATACGCCTTTTGAGAAATATCCGAAGAAAATCCATGATATCCTGATCCACGGAACGAACGGCAAGTCCGTCAAAGTATTTTATAAGGGACAGCGCGGAGAAGGTGTCTATGACGTTGCCTTCGAGGGTCTGATCAAAAATGTAGAGCGCAGATACCGGGAGACTGGTTCTGAGACGATAAAGGCAGAATACGAGACGTTTATGAACATCACTCCCTGCTCTGCCTGCGGCGGACAGAGGCTGAAACCCGGCGCTCTTGCTGTGACAGTGGGAGGGCGGAATATTGCAGAAGTGACATCCCTGTCTGTTGAAAAACTGCAGCGTTTCCTGGAACGGCTGGAACTGACAGAGACTCAGATGCTGATCGGAAGCCAGATTTTAAAAGAAATCAAAGCGAGGATCAAGTTCCTGATGGATGTGGGACTGGAGTATCTTACCCTTGCACGCGCCACGGCAACACTGTCCGGCGGCGAGGCGCAGAGAATCCGGCTGGCAACGCAGATCGGCTCTGGTCTGGTGGGTGTGGCATATATACTGGACGAGCCCAGCATCGGGCTTCACCAGAGGGACAATGATAAGCTGCTTGCCACATTAAAGCATCTCCGGGATCTGGGGAATACCCTGATCGTCGTAGAGCATGACGAAGATACCATGCTGGCGGCGGATTATATTGTTGACATTGGTCCCGGGGCAGGAGAGCACGGCGGAGAAGTGGTCGCTGCCGGCAATGCCAGGGAAATCATGAAAAATAAAAACTCTATTACAGGGGCATACTTATCAGGCAAGATCAAGATCCCGGTGCCGGAGGAGCGCAGGCAGCCCGGAGGCTGGCTGAAAGTGATCGGCGCGCAGGAAAATAATCTAAAAAACATTGATGTAGAGTTCCCGTTGGGAGTGATGACCTGCGTGACCGGCGTATCGGGTTCAGGGAAAAGTTCTCTCGTAAATGAAATCCTGTACAAAAAGCTGGCACATGACCTGAACCGGGCAAGGACAATTCCGGGAAAACACAAAAAAATCACTGGGCTTGACCAGGTGGACAAGGTGATCGCTATCGACCAGTCGCCCATCGGACGGACGCCCCGGTCGAATCCGGCAACTTACACAGGAGTGTTCGACCTGATCCGCGACCTGTTTGCGGCCACGCCGGATGCCAAGGCGAGAGGATACAAAAAAGGCAGGTTCAGCTTCAATGTCAAAGGCGGACGGTGCGAGGCGTGCGCCGGGGACGGTATTCTGAAGATCGAGATGCATTTCCTGCCGGATGTATATGTTCCGTGTGAAGTGTGCGGGGGAAAACGATACAACCGTGAGACGCTGGAAGTAAAATATAAAGGCAAGACGAT
The DNA here is from genome assembly GCA_944383695.1 of uncultured Mediterraneibacter sp. Taxonomy (GTDB): domain Bacteria; phylum Bacillota; class Clostridia; order Lachnospirales; family Lachnospiraceae; genus Mediterraneibacter. The sequence continues at coordinate 128,268 of CALWQP010000002.1, read as the reverse complement.
CTACGACGTATTGAATATGACTGTGGAGGAGGCCCTTGAGTTCTTCGCTCATGTTCCCAGTATCCGCAGGAAAATGGAGACGCTCAATGACGTGGGCCTTTCTTATATCCGTCTGGGACAGCCGTCCACAGAGTTGTCCGGCGGCGAGGCGCAGAGGATCAAGCTGGCGGCCGAACTGAGCAAGCGCAGCACAGGAAAGACAGTGTATATCCTGGATGAGCCTACGACAGGTCTGCATTTTGCGGACGTCCATAAACTGACAGAAATTTTGCGAAGACTGTCAGGAGACGGCAACACGGTCATTGTCATCGAGCATAATCTTGACGTGATAAAGACGGCGGATCACATCATTGATATCGGCCCCGAGGGCGGAGACCGGGGCGGAACCGTGGTCGCATGCGGGACTCCGGAGAAAGTTGCGCAGAATGAAAACTCTTATACAGGGAAATATATAGATGCAATGCTGAAAAAATGAAAGAAAAATGAAAATTAAAAAAAGGCTTTCCATTTTCTGTAAAGTCGATTATACTGGATATGCGGACAGACAGCATAGAGGGAGGCTGTCTGATTCCGTTTACATGGAAAGGATAAAGACCCGTCAGGGGAGAGATACACGGGAAAGAGTATGAAGATTTAGAAGGGAGAATTGTATATGTCGGTAGATATCGGGATCGACCTGGGAACTGCCAGTGTATTGGTATATGTGCGCGGCAAGGGCGTTGTGCTGAAAGAACCCTCTGTGGTCGCGTTTGACCGGGACACGAATGTAATAAAAGCGATTGGCGAGGAGGCCCGGATGATGCTGGGAAGGACGCCGGGGAATATTGTTGCGGTGCGCCCTCTGAGGCAGGGCGTCATCTCGGATTATACAGTGACCGAGAAGATGATCAAGTATTTTGTACAGAAGGCGCTGGGCAAACGTACGTTTAAGAAGCCGCGTATCAGCATCTGCGTACCGAGCGGCGTGACTGAGGTCGAGAAAAAGGCAGTGGAAGAGGCTACATTTGCCGCTGGAGCGAGGGAGGTCCATCTGATCGAAGAACCGGTGGCGGCAGCGATCGGGGCGGGGATCGATATTGCCAAGCCTTGCGGAAATATGATCGTTGATATCGGAGGCGGAACAGCAGATATCGCGGTAATCTCTCTGGGTGGAACCGTGGTGAACACTTCTATTAAAGTTGCGGGAGATGATTTTGACGAGGCGATTGTCCGCTATATGCGGAAGAAACATAATCTTCTGATCGGAGAACGGACCGCGGAAGACATCAAGATCAAGATCGGAACAACATATCCTCTTGTAGAAGAGGAGACTATGGAGGTCAGAGGGAGGAATCTCGTAACCGGTCTTCCAAAGACAGTCACAGTGACGTCATCTGAGACGGAGGAAGCTTTGAGGGAAGCGACCAGCCAGATCGTGGAAGCGGTTATTTCTGTCCTTGAGCAGACGCCGCCGGAGCTGTCTGCGGACATCCTGGACCGGGGCATTGTCCTGACAGGCGGAGGTGCGATGCTCAGAGGTCTGGAAGAACTGATCGAGGAAAAGACAGGGATCAATACCATGACTGCTGAAGATCCGATGAAAGTCGTGGCGATCGGGACAGGACAGTTTGTGGAATTTATGAGCGGGAGAAAAGATTTTTAAGTTATCGACAGGGATGTGGGCAGTACGGCGCATCCCTGTTCTGCTGTAAGAGAGAATGATACAGAAAGGAAAAATAAGTGGAGACAGTCACAGGATATGTGGGTCATATCGTGTTTCGGAATGAGGAGAACGGCTATACGGTCTTCCATTTGGAAAATGATGATGGAGAAGTGACCTGCGTGGGGAATTTCAATTTCATAAATGAGGGAGAAATGCTGGAGCTGAACGGAGAATACGTGAATCACAACGTGTATGGGACTCAGCTTAAAGTGGCGTCTCATGCCGTGAAAGAGCCGGAAGATCTGGTGTCTATCGAACGATATCTTGGGTCCGGAGCGGTCAGGGGCGTAGGAACTGCTCTTGCCGGGCGTATCGTAAAGAAGTTTAAAGAAGATACCTTCCGTATCATCGAGGAGGAACCTGAGAGGCTTGCCGAAGTCAAAGGGATCAGTGAACGCAAGGCAAGGGAGATTGCTGAGCAGGTCGAAGAAAAGAAGGATATGCGAAAGGCGATGATCTATCTCCAGAAGTATGGGATTTCTACGCGGCTGGCAGCGAAGATATATCAGCACTATGGCATGCGTGTGTACAAAGTTCTTGAAGAGAATCCATACCAGCTCGCAGACAACATTGAAGGCGTGGGATTTAAGACCGCAGATGAGATTGCCTCGCGGATCGGGATACATACGGATTCAGATTACCGGATCAAGAGCGGGCTTTTCTATACCCTTCAGCAGGCGGTCGGGGAGGGGCATGTCTATCTTCTGCAGGATATGCTTGTCAGGCGCGCCGGAGAACTGCTGGGTGTGGAGATACAGGATATTAGCAAGCATGTGATGGATCTGTGCATCGAGAAGAAGACCGTGATGAAGGAATGCGAAGATGGCATCCGGATCTATCCGTCACATTATTATTATCTGGAATTGAACACGGCGAAAATGCTCCACGACCTGAACATTAACTGTGAGATGCCGGAAGACTTAATGGAGCGCAGGCTCAGGAAAGTGGAAGAGACCGAGCAGATTGAGCTGGACGTCATGCAGCATAAGGCTGTCATTGAATCGATCAAGCATGGTCTTCTTGTGCTGACAGGAGGGCCCGGAACAGGGAAAACGACTACCATCAATACGATGATCCGCTTTTTTGAGAGCGAGGGCATGAGCATTCTTCTGGCGGCGCCTACCGGGCGTGCAGCAAAACGCATGACAGAAGCTACAGGTTATGAAGCTCAGACGATCCACCGGCTGCTGGAAGTGAACGTGAATCCGGAGGAAACGGACAGCGTGGGAGGGTTTATGAGAAACCGGCAGAATCCCCTGGAAGCGGATGTGATCATCATTGATGAGATGTCCATGGTCGATCTTACGCTCATGCACGCTCTTCTTTCGGCTGTTGTACCCGGGACAAGGCTGGTGCTGGTAGGTGATGTGGATCAGCTTCCGTCGGTAGGTCCGGGAAGTGTTCTCAAAGATATTATCATTTCACGCTGTTTCCCGGTGGTAACACTGACCCGGATATTCCGCCAGGCGGGAGAGAGTGATATCGTAGTGAACGCCCATAAGATCAACGCGGGAGAGCCGGTGGTCCTGGATAACAAAAGCCGGGATTTCTTCTTCCTCAGGAGACAGGACGCGGATACCATCATCGGAGTGACGATCATGCTCATCCAGAAGAAGCTGCCGCGGTATGTAGGAGCGCAGCCAAGCGAGATCCAGGTCATGACTCCCACAAGAAAAGGGCTTCTCGGCGTAGAGCGTCTGAATACGATCCTCCAGCGATATCTGAATCCCGAAGACCCCAAAAAGGCGGAGAAGGAAATTAACGGACGCCTGTTCCGGGAAGGCGACAAAGTGATGCAGATCAAGAACAATTATCAGATGGAGTGGGAAGTGACTACAAAGTTCGGGCTGACTGTGGATAAGGGTATGGGAGTGTTCAATGGAGATATGGGTGTGATCACAGAGATCAACCAGTACACAGAGACCATAGAAGTAGAGTTCGATGAGGCGCGGAAAGTAAAATACGGATACGATACTGCAGAAGAACTGGAGCTTGCATATGCGATCACAGTGCACAAGTCCCAGGGAAGCGAATATCCGGCGGTCATCATCCCCCTCTTACAGGGGCCGAAGCTTCTCTATAATCGGAATTTATTATATACAGCAGTGACAAGGGCAAAAAAATGTCTTACTATCGTTGGGAGTGATACTGTATTTCAGGAAATGATACAAAACAAAAACGAGCAGGCAAGATACACCAGCCTGGCGGAAAGAATCCGGGAATTCAGGGACAGACTTTGAACCCGGTTGCAGTATTCAGTGGGGTTCTCCGGCGTCTGCTTGATTTTCTTTATCCGCCGGTATGCCCATTCTGTGGGAGGATCTCTCGGGATGGGATCTGCGCCGGATGCCGGAAGAAGATTGTTTATGTAAAAGAACCGCGCTGTATGCGCTGCGGAAAGCCGCTCAGGGAGGAGACCCGGGAATATTGCCGGGACTGCGCGTCTCATAGTTCATCCATTACCCGGGGGTGTGGACTGTGGCTTCACTGCGAGCCGGTATCCGGCGCGGTATACCAGTTCAAGTACAGGAATAAGAGAAACTATGGCAGGATTTTTGCCGCTGAGCTGGCGGAACATTATGCCGGACAGATCAGGGCATGGGGGATAGAGGAGATTGTGCCCATACCTCTTCATTCATCCAGAAAACGGCGGAGAGGATTTAACCAGTCGGAGGTCGTAGCAGAAGAACTGTCGCGTCTGATGGGCATTCCCTGCCGGACGGACATCCTTTTCCGCATCAGAAAGACCCTGCCTCAGAAATATCTGGACCGCAGGGGGAGGACCGGAAACCTCTGCGGAGCATTTGGCGTGTCGCGTGGCTGGCGGGCCTGTGAAAATGTCCTCCTCATAGATGATATATATACGACAGGCGCAACGGTTGGAAGAGCGGCGAAAATGCTGAAAAAAGCGGGAGTCCAAAATGTCTACTTTTTGACTATAAGCATTGGACAAGGCATCTGACTGTATGGTATACTAAAACATAATGGACTGAAATAGGAAAAGTTGATTACATAGGAAGGACGTGTAAAAGCGTTATGTTGGATAAGAGAAAAATACGTCTGATGACCAAAGCTGCGATCTACGAGAAAGAATACGGAGAAGAGGATTTGAAGACTGCCAGCTATTACAAAAAAGATTACACCAGTCTGAATACCTGGGTCACACTGATCTGGATCACAGTGGGCTATGTATTGCTCGTGGGTATCGTTTTCCTCTGTTATGGGGAAACCCTGATGGACGGACTTACGATCATGAAGCTTCTTTTTATGGGCGCCGTGGTGCTGGCGCTCTATCTTGCGGTGATGATCATATATGGGATCGGAGCAGGGAATTTCTATTCGAAGAAGCATATCCGTGCGAAACAGCGGGTAAAGAAATACTTAAGAGACATATCCCGCCTCGAAAAGATGAATAAAAAAAGGAGATAAACAGATCATGAGTACATTACTTGTCTGGAAAAAGAAGCTGCAGAAGTTTTATGCATCTTATTCCGTCTATATCCTGAAAGGCATTCAGTTTGTGCTGGGAATACTCATTTTTGGGCTGATCAATTATAATATAGGATTTATGAAAATGGCGTCTTCAGTGGTGTGTACCATTGGTCTTGCAGTCATCTGCACGTTCCTTCCGATGCTCGTCATGACCATGGCGGCAGCAGTACTGATCCTGGTGCATTTTTATGCATTGTCACTGCCCATCGCGATCGTATCGGCAGTAATCTTCCTTCTGATGTATATTTTCTACTTCCGGTTTACGCCCAAAAAGTCGTGGCTCGTCCTCGTGGCTGCGCTGGCGTTCGGCTTGAAGATTCCCTTTGTTATTCCAGTTGCGTTCGGGCTTATGGGAACTCCGGTATGGATCGTTCCGGCAGCGTGCGGAATCATATCATATTATATGGTGGATTTTGTAAAAGGTTCTGCAACGGCTTTGAAGAGCGCAGACGCGGATGGGATCGCGGCAAATCTTATGAGCTTTACGAAGCAGGCGCTGGGAAATAGAGAGATGTGGCTCATGATCATGGCTGTTGCTATCGGCATTCTTGTTGTAAACGTGGTGAGGAGCCGGGCGGTCAGCAATGCCTGGAAGATAGCGGCTGTGTCAGGGTCTGTGGTCTGCCTGGTCGTTGCGGCGGCGGGGAATATGATATTAGAGGGGCGGCTCTCTTATGTGTCTATGGTAGTGAGCGCGGTACTTGGAATCGTACTTGGACTTGTGCTGGAATTCCTTTTCTTTTCCGTCGATTATTCGGGAACAGAGAATATCCAGTTTGAGGACGATGAATACTATTATTATGTGAAAGCAGTCCCCAAGGTTGGAGTATCTGCTCCGGAGAAACGGGTGAAGCATATTACTAAAGACACGGGAAACAGAACCGGAAATAAGAGTGGAAATACGGAAGATATCCTTCTGACAAGGAGTCTGAGCAAAGAACTGGGCATTGAGAAAGAGAGGCCTGAATAAGCGAGGCGGTGACACACAGTATGATAGACTGGCTGAGAAATTTCGTTGACAATTATACACATGATATGTATGTTCCCAGAGTTCAGGTCATGGATATTATCGAAATCCTGATCATTACGGTGATCGTGTATGAGATCATGCTGTGGATCAAAAATACAAAGGCGTGGATGCTTCTGAGAGGGATCATTATGCTGGGAGTCTTTATTTTTCTGGCGTGGATGTTTCAGATGCATACCATCCTTTATCTGGCGGCACAGTCCATTAATGTGCTTGCAATTGCGGCTGTGGTCGTATTTCAGCCGGAACTCAGGCGCGCACTCGAAAAGCTGGGGGAGAAGAACCTGCTCAACAGTATAAACCCATTTGACAGGAGCAGAGAAAATGAACGTTTCTCTGATGAGACTGCCGACAGTATCGTCCGTGCCTGCTATGAGATGGGAAACGTATGCACAGGTGCTCTCATAGTGGTCGAACAGGCGATCCGCCTTAATGAATATGAGATGACCGGCATCGAGCTGGACTGCAAAGTGTCATCACAGATGCTGATCAATATTTTTGAACACAACACGCCTCTCCACGACGGCGCGGTCATTATCAGGGGAGACCGTATCACCTCGGCTACCTGCTATCTGCCGCTCTCGGACAATATGTCGATCAGCAAGGATCTTGGGACAAGGCACAGGGCGGCCCTTGGGATGAGTGAGGTGTGCGATGCCCTTGTGATCGTTGTCTCGGAAGAAACCGGGCTCGTGTCGGCCGCAATGGGAGGCAGGCTGACGCGCGGGATCAGGCGCGAGGAGCTGAGAGAAATGCTGAGCCAGATTCAGTATAGGAAGTCTGAGCAGAAGAGATTCACTATACGGAAAGGATGGCGCAGAAGATGAAAAAGTACAAACTCACAACTAATCTTGGTCTGAAGATCATCGCGTTCATCTTTGCTGTGTTCCTCTGGTTTATCGTGGTAAATCTTGACAATCCGGTAGGAAGCAGCACATTCATCGATATACCGGTACAGATCATAAATGATGATATCATAACATCAGCGGGAGAAGTATATCAGGTTGAAGGCGACCAGACAGTCACAGTGGTGGTCTATGCCACACGAGAGGTCCGCCAGAAGCTGTCCAGCCGGGACATCGTGGCAACGGCGGATATTAAGCAGATTGATTCCACAGGGCGTCTGGTGCCCATAGAAGTGACGATAACCGGATTCAGCGGTGAAAATATCACTGCAGAAGCCATTCCCAGGAATCTGACGATCCAAAGGGAAAAATCCGGAAAGAAGACGCTGTCGCTGACTGTAAATACAGAAGGTATCACAACGGCAGACGGATATATGCTTGGAGATGTGTCCGTGAGTCCGGAGCAGGTGACTATAACGGGAGCTGAATCTGCCCTAGCTCAGATCGACCGCGCGGAGGCGGTGGTTAATGCGGACAGCATCAGAGAGGATTCGGAACTGGCTGCGGATCTGGTGCTGTATGATGAGAACGGAAATCCGCAGAACCAGACGCAGATCACAAACAATCTGGGAGAGCAGGGACTCACTGTTTCAGTGGAGGTCCTTAAGGTGAAGAGCATCCCCATCGTGTTTAATGTAACCGGCGCTCCGGCAGAGGGCTACAAGTATACAGGATGTGTCAGCACCCCGGAGAGTATCCAGGTGTGTGGGAAGAGTGCCGCTCTGGATGCTGTGAGTGAGATAGAAATACCTGCATCTGTGATCGATATCAGCGGAGCTTCTGAATCTATAGAAATGACAGTGGATATCACGCCGTACCTTCCTGAAGGAGTAAGTCTGGTGGAAGAAAGAGCAGGAAATGTGACGGTTACGGTAAAGATTGAACAGGAAGGCTCGCTTACGATCGACTTTTTGGTAAGTTCTATACGGATCAACAATCTGGCGGAGAACCTTCAGGTGAGTTATGAACCGGATGCAGAGATTACCTTCCGGTTCACAGGAGATGAGGCCCAGCTGGACACACTGGACATCAGCAATGCAGTGTCTGTTGATCTGAAAGATTATACAGAGCCGGGAACATACAACATACCGGTGAAGGTAAATCTCCCATCCGGGATCAGTCTGGACGGACAGGTGTCGGTGCAGCTTACTTTAGAGGAAAAAACAGCGGAAGAGGACTCTAATGGCCAGAACGAAGGGTAGCAGGGGAGACGGCTTTCCCTGGAAGTCTTCAGACAAGAGTCTATATGAGAAAACGATAAGGAGTGGATACAGATGGTTAACGGAAAAGTCAGGATCAAGAATCCTACAGGACTTCATCTGAGACCGGCGGGACTGTTCTGTAAGACTGCAATGCAGTTTGACTGTAAGATCACAGTCCTGAAAAAAACGAAACAGGAGAATGTGACTGCCAATGCAAAGAGTGTGCTCAGCGTACTCGGCGCTTGTATTAAGAGCGGGGATGAGATCGAGATCGCCTGTGAAGGAGCGGATGAGGAAGAGGCGCTGAAAGAGATGCTTCAGCTTGTGGAGGATGGACTTGGAGAATAGCCTGGAGCATAGCTGGGAAAACAGCTGAGAAAATAGAATGACCGGGAGAAATAAAAATACCAGCGAAAGCAGGAGGAAAAGGATATGGCAAAAGCAGCACTTGTGATCATGGCGGCAGGGATCGGAAGCCGTTTCGGCGGCGGGATCAAGCAGCTCGCTCCGGTAGGACCGAACGGAGAGATCATTATGGATTACTCCATCTATGACGCGCTCGAGGCGGGATTTGACAAAATCGTCTTCGTGATCAGAAAGGATCTGGAAAAAGATTTTAAAGAAGTGATAGGAAACCGGATTGAAAAACATGCCGAAGTGGCTTATGTATATCAGGAGCTGGATGATATCCCGGAAGAATACAGAGAAAAATTCCCGGGCAGAGCAAAACCATGGGGGACCGGGCAGGCGATCCTGTGCTGTAAAGATGTGGTAGATTCTCCGTTCCTCGTGATCAATGCGGATGATTACTACGGAAAGAGCGCCTTCCGTGAGGCGTACAATTATTTGACAACTATTCCTGATACTGATAGAATACAGATTTGTATGGTTGGTTTTGTGTTGAAAAACACACTCAGTGACAACGGCGGTGTGACCAGAGGACTCTGTGCAGTGGATGACAATGGGATGCTTGCCGGGATCACAGAGACACATGGCATAGAAAAAGATGGCAGCCGCGCGGTCATCAGACAGGGCGCAAAAGAAAGCGTGCTTAATGCTGAAACGCCGGTATCCATGAATATGTGGGGGCTTACCCCTGCGTTTTTTCATATATTGGAATCAGGGTTCAGCCATTTCCTCGCAGAAACTCCGGCAGACGATTTAAAGGCGGAATATCTGCTCCCGACGATCATCGGGGAATTTCTGAAAGAGGGGAAGATCAGCGTGAATGTCTTAAAATCAGAGGACCAGTGGTTTGGCGTGACATATAAGGAAGACCAGCAAGCCGTGATGAGCGCGGTGAGAAACCTTGTAGAGAGCGGTCTCTATCCCCCTGCGTTGTATAAATAAGGATTATTCGGGCGCATATGGGCAATGTCCATGTGTGGTGCGGAAGGTAAATAAGAAAAGGATTTTTAGCAATGGCGAAAAAACGTAGTTCGTCCGAAAGGACCGGACATAAAAACAGAAATACAGGAAAAGGCGGCCTGCGCTCCGGAAGAAACCGGTTAGGGCATTTCTGCCTGGTTCTTCAGGCGCTGATCAGTATCGCTTTTATGGGAGTTGTCCTCCTGCTCGATATGCTCCCTGTGAATTACCTGGCATTGATCGCGATGGTTCTCTTTTTTCTGTGGTGCGTCACATTTGTATCGCAGGCTGCCAGAAAGAAGAGCGGTGTTACCGGCAAAGTGTACAGTTTCCTGGTGATCGCTGTACTGGCAGTGGGGGCGTACTACATTGCCAAGGCAAATAATATGATCGCGATGATCACAAGCGGCGGAGTAAAAGTCGATAATATGGTAGTGGCTGTTCTTGTGGACGATCCGGCGGAAACGTTGGAGGATGCGGCGGATTACACGTTTGGAGTCCAGTTCGCCCAGGGCGCGGACAATATGCAGTCAGCGGTGATGGATATCCAGGATCAGCTCGGGGCGGATATCGATATGACAGAATATAAATCTGTCCAGGAACAGGCTCAGGCGCTCATGTCCGGTGAGGTGAGGGCGATCATCTATAATCAGACTTATACAGAACTGATGGATGAGACAGTCGACAGTTACAGCGACCAGATCAAGATCATATACAAACATGAGATTGAGACAAGGCTCAATTTCGGGGGATCAGAGGAAGATGACAGTTTGACAAAATCGGCATTCACTGTATATATCAGCGGACTTGACGTGTATGGTGATGAACGTGATGGCGAGAACAGGGATTCTGAACGAAGTGATGTAAACATTATTGCTGTCGTGAATCCAACCACGTACCAGATCCTGCTCGTCACAACCCCGAGAGATTATTTTGTACCGATACCGGGAGTGTCCGGTGGAGCGAATGATAAGCTGACCCATGCGGGAACATATGGGATTGATGCGTCAATGGCAACGCTTGGCGAACTGTATGAGACAGATATCAACTATTATGTCCGGCTGAATTTCAGTTCACTGATCAATATCGTGGATATCCTTGGCGGTGTAGATGTGTATTCTGACTATGCGTTTGAGACCGGATGGGAGTCTGGGTACGAGATGCAGGTACAGCAGGGGCTTAATCACTTTGACGGTCAGCAGGCGCTGGCGTTCTGCCGGGAACGGCACAATCTGGTGGATGGGGACAACCAGAGAGGAAGAAATCAGCAGGCAGTTATAACTGCGATGTTGAAGAAAGCTCTTTCACCTACTATGCTGCTGAAAGCGAGCAGTATCATTAACCAGGTGAGCGAGGATGTAGAGACGAACATAACACAGGGGCAGTTGAGCTCCCTTGTTAAATATCAGTTAGGTACAGGAGCGGAGTGGACGATTCAGTCTGTGGCCGCGACAGGCTTTGACGGAGAGGATTATCCGTATTCCATGCCGAATGACCTGGTGTACGTGATCTACCCGGACGAGATGGTGGTAAATGAGATCATTCATCTGACGAATGTGGTGGAAGAAGGAAGGTCGCTGTCGGAAGGAGAACAGTTGAATTAAATTAGGGAGATTAAGAGACAGTTAAGCAAGATCGCTGTCTCTTTTTCGTTTCTGCGCCTGCGGAATCTCTAAATTTTCCCATTGAAAACCACTCCATTAATTGGTATTATTAATATGTTGGAGTATGAAAAATTATATTAAGTACAAGGGGTGATCAGTATGAAACAACGTAGTTTTTTTTCTATGTGTATGATTCTAGTCGTGAGTATGTCCCTCGTTTTTGTTACAGGATGCGGCAGGAACGATAAAGAAGAACCGGATAATGTTAAGACGGAAGAGCAGAACAACGACAAAGATGAAACACAGGACGAAGAGCTGAATGAAGGGGATCAGGAAGACTCTGATAATATTTCTGAGGAGCCAGTGGAAAATGATCCGCAAACACGGAATGTTACAGTATATTATGTGGATGATAAGACCGCTGAAGTGACAGGAAAGAGTGTAGAAATCCAGGACGAATATGATATTTGGAATGCCCTGAAAGAAAGCGGTCTTTTAACAGAAGATTGCGAACTGCTGAGTCTGAATGTGAAAGAGGCGGAAAAAAAGCTGGATCTGGATTTCAATTCTGCAACGGGTGACAGGATACGCAGTATGGGAACGACTGGAGAAACGCAGATTATTGGGTGCATTATCAATACATATCTTGAGGCTTACAGCTGTGGCGGCATTCGTCTGACACAGGAAGGACAGGCTTTTGTAACTTCTCATGGGGCCAATTTTGACGGATACAGCGGGAAAATGACATTTTAAGAAAAACAGGAAGAGCAGAGAGAAACAATAGGAGAAAGATTAAGATATGAGTAAGAAACTATCTAGATTTATTGCGGGTATTTTGCTCGCCTGCATGGTTGCAGGGAGCATTCCGGCACAAGCCGCGTACGGAGCTGCAGCTAACACAGAAATTGAAGAGGGCGCAGTGCAGGATTTGCCGGAAAACGTGCAGGATACAGAAGAAACTACAACTGCACCGGCTTCTGATGGGGTGGTGGAAAGTTCCGTCGATGCAGGGGAAAATGAGATCAACTTTGTTTATATCGAGAGCCCATATCTGGAGACTCCCGGAACGCAGAGGATCGTATTCTCTTTTGAGCAGCAGATCATGGGAACTCATGTGGTCACGCTTACTGTTGAAAACGAGGCGGGAAGCCGGGAAGAATGGGAACTGTCGCAGCAGACAGACCATCTTTATTTATTTGAAAAGGAATATTCAGGAGATGCCTATACTGGGACATATCGTGCAGTGAGCCTGAATTACTATGGTGAGGAGAATAAGACGGTTGTGCTGGAGGATGCAGGTGTCGAAGCTGAGTTTGGCGTCAACGAGGAGTATAATGGGATCGAGGAGCTGCAGCCGTTAGACAGTGAAACCGCGGAGGATGTGGAGTCACAGGTGGAGGCTTCGGTTGTCACGATAGATGAAAATGGAGTGACCAGGGCTCAGGACAGTATAGCTGCAGCGCTTAACGAGGTGAGTGCGGATACAGCTAGGATCAGCACATACAGTGCAGCGCCTCAAGAAAAATCTGGGAATATTGTGGTTGCTCTTGATCCAGGACATGACAGTAGTGATGCCGGAGCGAGAGGAAATGGGCTTAAAGAAGAAGAGCTTACGCTCAAAATCGCTAATTATTGCAAGGAAGAACTGGAACAGTATGCAGGAGTTTCTGTGTATATGACCAGGACAGGCCCGGACTGCCCATATGGTATATGGGGCGTGGGATGTATAGAGAAGAGAGTCCAGGCAGCGGCAAATGCTGGAGCGCAGATATTTGTCAGCTTTCATCTGAATGCGTCAGTTTCATCCAGCGCGAATGGAGCAGAAGTGATTGTTCCAAATTACAGTTGGAAATATTCGGTCGGAGCTGAAGGCCATACACTGGGTCAGGTGATCTTGGATGAGCTGGTCAAGCTGGGGCTGACAAATCGGGGAATCTACAGCAAAGATACCACGATCAATGAAAGGTATCCGGATGGTTCGATTTCTGATTATTTCGGTGTACAGATTTACTGTAAAGAGCAGGGAATACCGGGAATTATCGTTGAGCATGCCTTTATTTCAAATAGTGGAGATGCAAACAAATTTTTAACGACTGAGGCGGGATTAAAGCAGCTTGGTGTTGCGGATGCTACTGGTATTGCAAAATATTTAGGGCTTAGTAAAGGTCGCTGGGAAACAGATAGTAACGGAAATACATATTATTTTGAAAATGGAACAAAAGTTTTTGGCGAAAAACTTATTAGTGGAAAATGGTATTATTTTGATCCTCAGAATAATGGGGCAATGAAGACTGGCTGGCATGATCTTCCGGGGAAAAGAGTATATTATGCGAACACAGGAGAGATGTTATATGGAGAACAGCTGATAGAAGGGAAATGGTATTGCTTTGAAGCTTTTACAGGTAAAATGATAACCGGCTGGTATGATCTTCCAGAAAAGAGAGTATATTATGCAGCCACAGGCGAGATGGTATACGGACAGCAGGAAATAGAAGGGGAAGTATACTATTTTGAGTTGTTTACCGGTGCGATGTACAGAAGTGGCTGGAGAACAGAGAATGGTAAAAAGGTGTATTATCTGTCCTCAGGGAAACGCGCAAAAGGAGAAGTATGCATAGACAACAGCTGGAGATATTTTGACGAAAAAACAGGAGAAATGGTAACCGGCTGGCATAAGTTTCCTGAGAAAACAGTGTACTATTCACAAGACGGAAGAATGTTGTATGGAGAACAGCTGATAGAAGGGAAATGGTATTGCTTTAACAGTGGTACGGGAGCAATGATAACCGGCTGGTATGATCTTCCGGAAAAGAGAGTATATTATGCAGCCACAGGCGAGATGGTATACGGACAGCAGGAAATAGAAGGGGAAGTATACTATTTTGAGTTGTTTACCGGTGCGATGTACAGAAGTGGCTGGAGAACAGAGAATGGTAAAAAGGTGTATTATCTGTCCTCAGGGAAACGCGCAAAAGGAGAAGTATGCATAGACAACAGCTGGAGATATTTTGACGAAAAAACAGGAGAAATGGTAACCGGCTGGCATAAGTTTCCTGAGAAAACAGTGTACTATTCACAAGACGGAAGAATGTTGTATGGAGAACAGCTGATAGAAGGGAAATGGTATTGCTTTAACAGTGGTACGGGAGCAATGATAACCGGCTGGCATAATCTTCCGGAAAAGAGAGTATATTATGCGGCCACCGGAGAAATGCTATATGGTGAGCAGTTAATAAATAATAAGTGGTTTTATTTGGAACTGGGCACCGGAAAAATGCTGGTCAATATATGGATCAATGGGGCGTATTACGGACCGGATGGTGCAAGAGTAGATGATGCAAATATCTCATCATATAGCATAGAGGGAACTGCAAATACAACTGTTGCGCAGATGGTGAAGTTTTATGAAAAATATTCTCCGATCTCATATCCGAGTTCGAAATTAAAGGTGGGGGGAGCACCCACATTAGAATCATTTGCCCTGATTTATTATGAAGAGGCTATAAAGGAAAACATCAGGCCAGAGGTTGCTTGGTGTCAGAGTATGCTTGAAACAGGATATTTGAAATTTGGCGGTCAGGTTAAGATTGAGCAGTTTAATTTCGCAGGCCTGGGCGCAACCGATGGTGGTGCAGCCGGAGCAGATTTCTCTATATATGGAGAAAATGGAGTGAGGATGGGGGTTCGAGCTCAAATTCAGCATTTAAAAGCGTACGCTTCATCTACGGCAAGTAAAGAAACGCTTGCAGAACAGTGTGTAGATCCAAGGTTTGATCTGGTATCACCGAAAGGTTGCGCATCGGATGTGATTTATCTGGGACAAAAAGAAAATCCAATTGGAAAAGGATGGGCAACAGCGGAAAGGTATGGATATCATATTTTAGATTTGATTCTTAGATTATTAGAAGTATAAAATACATAGTTTAAATTGCTGGAAATAGAACCATGAATCAGTGCATTATATGGTTCTATTTCCATAATTGCTTAATGTTATAATAAGAAAGTGGTGCTATTTAATTTGGAAAAAAGAAAGTCATACTATTTTTATGCAGTAGTGTTTAATCTTGTGATAGGAATCTGTGTATTCGGATATTTTATTTTGAAAGAAGGTGGGCTTTTTACCTTATATGCGGATTTCAATAATCAACAGATACCATTTAATATTTTAGCAAATGATGCTGTTAAGTCGGGAGAGATTTTCTGGAATTGGAATATCGATCTGGGATCTAGTTTTATAGGGGCGTTTAGTTTTTATAATTTGGGAAGTCCCTTTTTTTGGGTGACTTTATTATTCCCACCACGGATGTTCCCCTATTTGATAGGGACAATATATATTTTGAAATATACTATTGCAGGCCTGACCTCTTTCATGTATATTCAACTATTTATAAAAGACAAAAGATATGCTGTACTTGCCTCTGCCTTGTACGCTTTCTCGGGTTTTCAGGCAGCAAATTTGCTTTTTTATCATTTTCATGATGCAGTTGCTTTTTTTCCTCTGATGCTTTGGGGTGTAGAAAAATTAGTTGCTGAAAAGAAAAGGGCAGTATTCGCTCTCACTGTATTTGTAAATGCTCTCTTAAGTTATTTCTTTTTTGTTGGAGAAGTTGTTTTTGTTATTGTTTATTTTCTGGTCAGATTTTTTACAACAAAAGAGGACAGATGGAAAAAAACTTTTTTGTGTCTGGGAGAAGGAATTCTTGGAACGATCATGGCGTCTGTTCTTCTTCTTCCCTCTGTTTTCTTTGTGCTTTCTAACCCTAGAATTGAGGAGCATATTTCAGGAATTGATGCAATCGTCTTTGATCCTTTAAAATATTTAGTTATTTTACGTGCTCTTTTTTTCCCGGGAGAGAATATGAGTCATTCATCATGCGTCTTTTTGAGTGATTTCTCTTCTTGCGCCGCATATCTCCCCATGGTTGGTATTATTTTAGTTATTGCGTTTATACTTACTAAACCGCGTACGTGGTTGTCTAAATTGCTGATTATTTCTTTTATAACTTCTATGATTCCGATTTTGGGGAGCGTGTTTTACTTATTTAATGCTGTTATTTATCATAGGTGGTATTATATGCCTATTATACTGATGGCATTGGCATCTGCAAAAGTATTGGAGAATAGGAAGGAATATAAGATATTAGCGGGCGTGATAGTTTCCTTAATATTTTGGACGATACTGACAGCAATTGTTTATTTCTATGGGAGATTGACTGGAAATGAACTTGTTTTTAGACCGGTTGTATTTGGAATCATTTCTTTGATTTCGTTAGCGGGCATATTATTGACATATTTCATTACTATTAAAATAAAAAATAATGTGTTTTACAGATACACTTTGTGTGTTTCTATTGCTTTATTTTGTATATTGACAACAGGGTTAAATGTCGTTCTTTATCGGAAGGCATCTAGTATTTCATCAGAAGATTGGTATAAAAAGAATATAGAAAGTACATCGGAGATTAACACATTTGATGAACAGTACCGGTTTGATAATGATAATAATCTTGTTACAATGACAGTACCGCTGTCTGGAATCGGAAGCTGGAACAGCACGGTCAGCCCCGGTATTTTTGAGTTTTATGAGGCCTTAGGATTAGAAAGAACAATAGTAAATCCAGAAGCCTGGGAAGGCACAACGGAACTTTTAGCAGGAAAGTATTCTATAGAGAAGGAGCAAAAGGAAGAGGGAGTGCTGCTTCAGACAATAGAGACTGAAACAGGAAAGCAATATGTATATGAAAATTCAAATACACTGCCCATAGGGTACACATATGATACTTATATGACCAAGAGTAAGTTCCTGGAATTATCGCCAGAATTACGCTCATTGGCCATGATTAAAACTTTGATCATCCCTGACGATAAAGAAGTGCAGGTTAAGCAGGTTTTAAGAGAATATGATGAAGATATTGATGGAGCAATATCTTCTGAAAACAAAAATGAAGACATCCAGCAACATTTGTCAGAGGTTGGCGAGGAGTTTGAAAGGTCTACGAAGGGATTTAGCATGCTGATAAATGCTGATTCAGATAAATATGCCTTTTTTAGTGTGCCTGTTGATTCAGGATGGAGCGCCACGGTAAATGGGGAAACAGCAGAAATTTTGAATATAAACGGACTAATGGCTGTTGCAATATATGAAGGAAATAACGAAATTATATTTACCTATGAGGTCCCTCTTTTGAAAGTTGGCGGTATTCTTTCCTTATGCGGATTTTTTGTATGGGGAGTGTATTTTGTGAAAAAAAGAAAACCAGCATAAGCTCCTGGATATTACAAGATAAATAGTATAGCCATATCTTATAGTCAGATGTTTTGTTTCATATTATAATTGAATCGATATAGTTGTAAAATTTTATGAGTTGAATCACAATTATGTAAACAGTTTTTGAAAGGAAAAGCAGATGATAAGAAAAAATCCAATTTTATATATTGTTATACCTTGTTATAATGAAGAGGAAGTTTTACCAGTAACTTCTGTACAATTTTTAAATAAATTGGAGTTTTTAATTCAGGAGAAAGGGATTTCTTCCGCCAGTAAAATTCTTTTTGTGGATGATGGGAGTAGAGACAAGACATGGAATATTATTGTCCAGCTTTCCACTCAAAACAGGCACTTCTGCGGCATACGTCAGAGCAGGAACAGAGGACATCAGAATGCTGTTTTGGCTGGTCTAATGGAAGCAAAAGATAAATGTGATATCACAATATCTATTGATTGCGATGGGCAAGATGACATAAATGCGATGGACAAAATGGTGGATGAGTACCTAAAAGGCAACGAAATCGTATATGGTGTCAGAAACAAAAGAGAGACGGATACATTCTTTAAGCGTTTTACCGCACAATCATTTTATAAAATTATGCGTCACATGGGTGTGGAAACAGTCTATAATCATGCAGATTATAGACTAGTTTCTTCGCGAGTACTTCAAGAATTTTCAAATTTTAAAGAAGTTAATATTTTTCTTAGAGGGATCATTCCTTTGGTTGGATTTCAATCAACAGCTGTTTATTACGAGAGACATGAGCGCATTGCAGGAGAAAGTCATTACCCGCTGTCAAAAATGCTGTCTCTTGCCATAGATGGGATAACCAGCCTGAGTGTAAAGCCGATCCGATTTATAACGGGCATGGGCTTTATAGTTTCATTATTGAGTTTTTGTCTTCTGGTATGGATCATTATAAGGTACTTTATCGGTATGACTGTGCAGGGGTGGGCCAGTACTTGTGCGATCGTGGCATTTATCGGAGGAATACAGCTGATATGTCTTGGCGTTATAGGAGAATATATTGGAAAGATATATCTGGAGACAAAAGCAAGACCGCGTTATATAATAAGTGAAAGGACACAAGAAAATTCAGAGAATAGTGTAAACAAAGATGAAAAAAATAGTTGATATTAAATTAGTAAAATTCATTATTGTGGGTATCGTTAATACGGTCATAGGCATGGGCATTATGTTCGGGTTATACAATTTGGCAGGTTGTTCCTATTGGGTATCATCAATAGCAAATTATGTGCTGACTAGTATTTTAAGCTTTTTTTTAAATAAATATTTTACATTTAAGTATCAGGGGAATCTGGTGGCAAGTGCGGTGAAATTTGCTCTGAATATAATTGTCTGCTATGTTATTGCGTATGGGGTTGCCAAGCCGCTGGCTTTTCAAATTTTATCATCAGCATCGGTGACAATACGAGAAAATATAGCGATGCTTATGGGAATGTGTCTGTTTACGGGACTAAATTATTTGGGACAGCGTTTTTTCTCATTTAAAGAATAGTAAAACTTAAAGAAAAATACGAGTATATGTTAGATCGATTTGACAGATTAGTGTCTGTTTAAGTTGGTTTGGTGTTAATATGCAGAATCATTTTTTTATAAGAGCAACAGTCATTTTGTAAAGTATATGGGGAAACATAGAAAATGGACGAAAAACTTGAAATATAGAGTAATATGGCGTATAGTAGGATGGAGTGTAAGAAAGGCAACGAAAGGGCAATAGAGATGTATATTAAAAATATATTTAATAATTTTCGAAAATATTCATTCTTATTGAAACAATTAGTAAGCCGCGATTTTAAAGTAAAATATAAAAGATCGGTGCTTGGCGTAGTATGGAGTCTTTTGTATCCAGTACTGATGATGTGCGTGATGGCGGTGGTTTTTTCAAATGTTTTCCGGTTTTCTATGCCTGGAGTAAATTATCTTGTATATCTTATGACAGGATTAACTTTTTTTAATTACTACAGTGAGGCTTCTAATTCTGCTATGAGTGCTGTGGTAGCCAATTTTTCATTATTAAACAAAATATATATTCCGAAATATATTTTCCCACTTTCAAAATGCCTGTTTGTAGGGATCAATTTTCTGTTAACATTGATTCCGTTATATGGAGTGATTATCTTAACAGGAAGCGGGGAGACAAAGTGCCATATAACATGGTTGCATTTACTGTTGCCATATTCATATTTATGTTTATTGATTTTTACAATAGGAGTGGGCTTTATTCTGTCTACAATCTCAGTTTTTTTGAGAGATATGTTTTATATTTATGGAATTGTTATTACAATTATGACTTATTTTACACCTATTATGTATGACATTTCCATGCTTGCTCCATGGATACAAAACGTATTAAAGTTAAATCCTCTATATCACTATATAACGTTTGCGAGGACTATCATACTTTATGGGGAGATGCCTTCTGTTACAAGATTCCTTATCTGTGGTGGTTCAGCCCTGATCGTGTTTGTGATAGGCATAGTCGTGTTTAAAAAGAATCAAGATAAGTTTATTTATTACATGTAGGAGGGTATTATGATAGACGTTCAAAACGTATCTATGCGATTTAACCTGGGAATTGAAAAGAATAATTCTTTAAAGCAGATAGCAATAGATTTTTTTAATAAAAATGCCCGTCAGTCCAGAAAGGAACAAAAAAAGCAAAATGAATTCTGGGCGCTTCGTGATGTGAATTTTACAGTGAAAAAAGGAGAAGTCGTTGGTTTTGTGGGATCAAACGGAGCGGGAAAATCCACTTTATTGAAAGTTGTTGCAGGGGTTATGAAGCCAACGAAGGGACAGATTTTAGTTGGGGGCAATATTTGCCCCATGATAGAATTGGGGGCTGGTTTTGATCTGGAGCTAAATGCTCGGGAAAACATTTATCTGAATGGTGCCGTTATGGGATATTCCAAAGATTTTCTTGATAGTAAATTTCAAGAAATAGTTGATTTTTCTGAGCTGCATGATTTTCTCGAAGTACCAGTCAGAAATTTTTCATCAGGTATGGTGGCAAGACTTGCATTTTCTGTTGCAACAATCGTAGAACCAGAAATACTGATTGTTGATGAGATCCTTTCTGTGGGAGATTTAAACTTTCAGCAGAAAAGTGAGAATAAGATGCGCAGTCTGATTTCCGGAGGAACAACGGTATTGTATGTCTCACATTCTATAAAGTCCATAGAAACTTTATGTGATCGGGTTGTATGGCTGGAGCATGGACAGGTTGTAATGACAGGGGAGACAAAAGAGGTATGTGCGGCGTATTATAAAAGCCAGGTAGGATAATATTTGAAGGTGCTTGTGAAGTTTGTAATACGATAAAGGAGCAATAGTGATAAGATGGCAGAAATAAATGGACTGAAGAAAAAATGGATAAAATTTAAAAGTCGAAATATAGAATTTCACAAAAAAAATGGGACTCTGATAGTGGAAAACAATTCTGATACGCATGGATTTCTTATGATCCCTCAGCTTTTCAGTATAAAAAAGCAGTATACACAAGTAGTTTTTCGTGGAGAAGTGCTTTCGGGAAACTCGGTTATGTTTCATGCGTTTAACAGAAAGAGAGAAGAATTGGGACAAATCTCTTTCGATTCTGAAGGGCTTATCTATAATGGAGAATGCAGACAATGTCTTTTTGCTATTAAAATACTGCCAAAGACTAAAGCAAGGATCGATCGTCTCAGTATTGAATTTGTGGAAGAGGCGGAATCGTTTTTTAAAGATACGTTGACAGAGAATGATATTTTAGTGATAACGCCAAGCTATCCTTCATTGGAAAACAAGTATTTGAGCGGATTTGTTCATTCCAGATTGATGGAATATAAAAAAAGTGGGTTGAAGTTTGACGTTGTGTGCAGCCACGCTTACCAGGAGTGTTGTAAATACAGCTTTGAGGGGATTGACGTTTTGCGCGTACCTTTTTTAGAGCTGCGTAATATCCTGAGAAAAAGAAGTTATAAAAAAATTCTGGTTCATTTTTTTGACTATAAATATGCGAATGTCCTTGACAGCTGTGATCTTAAGGGGGCGGAACTTTACTTGTGGGTTCATGGGCCCGAGACATTATATTGGGACTGGCCAAAGTTTACTACGCCATATTTCAGACCAGATAATCCGATTTCAGAAGCGGACAGATTTCGATTTGAATCGAATGATCTGTTAATAAAGAGATATAATTCAATGCCAAATGTTACATGGATTTTTGTTTCTGAATGGATAAAAGAGCATAGCGAAAAGCTGATAGGTATTGAATTTAAAAATTATGTTGTTATTCCTAATATTATAGATGAAAAAACCTTCAGATATATACCGAAAGATCCGGAATTAAGAAAAAAAGTATATTTCTTAAGACGATTCGACAATTGCAATAAATATGCGATTGATGTAAATGTAAAATGTATTTTGGAGCTGAGCCGGAGACCCTGTTTTTCAGATATGGAGTTCAACATATATGGAAGAGGAGACACTTACGAAGCACTGATCGCCCCATTAAGACAGTTCAGTAATGTACATTTTTATCCCCAATTTTTTACACATGAGGAAATCGCACAGATTCATAGGGAAAATGGGATCGGTCTGTTCGCTACAAGATATGATGCGCAGGGAGTATCCATGTGTGAAGCGGCTATGTCGGGATTGGCCATCGTCAGTTCTGTAAATGGTGCGATAGAGGAATTCCTTCCAAATGATATCGGTCTGCTTGCAGAAACAGAAAATTATGTACAATATGCAGATATCATAGAAAAGTTGTATGATGATCCGGAATTCTTTCAGAAATGTTCTGAGCAGTGCCATAAAAAAGTTGCTGAGAAGTGCTCATTTAGCGAAACAGTAAAAAAAGAAATCGAGTTATTCTCAGGTGAAAATGAAAAGAGGACATTTGAAAAGATTACAGGTGTAGAATCCCCTGTACTTTCGATTGTTATTCCTTCCTATAATGTAGAAGGTTTTTTGAGTCAGGGTGTTAAGACAATTTTAAATCATAATAATGCAGGTAAGATAGAAATCATCATTGTGAATGATGGATCTAAAGACTATACGTCTCAGGTTGCCCATGAGCTGATGGAGACCTATAATATGGAAAAATATCCTGTCATCAAACTGATTGATAAGGAAAATGGAGGTCATGGTTCAACTATCAATGAAGGATTAAAAATTTCAAAAGGAAAGTATTTCCGAGTTATAGACGGCGATGATTGGGTTGATTCGGAAAATCTGGAGAAATTGATCGACATTCTGGAAAGGGAAGAGTCTGACATTGTTATGACAGATTATTCGGAGGATCATGCCACTGTCAATGAACTTATCCACAAAAAGATATACGAATTCATGATACCGGGACAGCAGTATATTTTTGAGGATTTGTGTTATCCGGGGTATGGATTTGATGAATGGGGACCGATTCTTGCCACTTCCTGCTTTAAGACGCAGATGATGAAGGATACACATTTCAGATTGACAGAAAAGTGCTTTTATGTTGATATGGAGTTTGATGTTTATTCTATTATCAATGCAAGGACAGTAACCTATTATCCGCTGGACATCTACCGGTACTTTATCGGACGTGTCGGACAGTCGGTAAGTAAGCAATCCTTTATGAGAAATCATGAGCAACATGCGAAGGTGCTCTTTAATATTCTGGAGTATTTAAAAACCATTCCTGATATTTCGATGGGAAAAAGATCGTATATCTTGGATAAAGTAGTTGTCCCAATGACAAAAGCGCATTATCTGATCGTTGGAACATATTGGACAAAGAGAAAGTTTTTTATGGATTTTGATAAACGATTGAAAAACTACGGCGAGATATATCATCATCCAGCGGTTGCAAGCCGGTTTGTAAAATTTCACAGAAGAACAGGTGCTTTTTTTCTGAAATTTAATACGGTTCTCATCAAGATAAAACGTGTAGTAGTACGATAAACTCTTAATCGTACAAGAATGCAAGCATCATGACAGGAGAAAATATATGAGAAGGATAAAGGTAATGACTGTATTTGGCACAAGACCGGAGGCAATTAAAATGGCCCCGGTTGTCAAAGAATTGCAGTCCAGAAAAGAGATCGAACAGATCACATGTGTGACAGCGCAGCATCGACAGATGCTGGATCAGGTGTTGGAGACGTTTAAGATAACACCGGAATATGATCTTGATATTATGAAGCAGGGCCAGACACTCAATGAGGTGGTACAGCGTGTCCTTGGAAAAATTGGAGAAGTTCTGGAAAAAGAACGCCCGGATATTGTCCTTGTGCATGGGGATACGACAACAACTTTCGCTGGGGCCTTGGCAGCGTTTCATAGTCAGATTGCAATCGGACATGTGGAAGCGGGACTTCGTACTTGGAACAAATATTCGCCTTATCCGGAAGAAATGAATCGCCAGATGGTCGGCTGTCTTGCAGATATGCATTTTGCCCCGACAAAGGTGAGTGCAGACAATCTTCTTAGGGAAGGAAAGGATAAGTCAAAAATTTATATTACGGGAAATACGGCTATCGACGCAATGGCGACAACAGTTGACAACTCATATGAGAATCCGCTTTTTGACTGGATCGGTAATGACAGAATGATACTGTTGACAGCGCACAGGAGGGAAAATCTTGGTGAGCCGATGTATCATATCTTTCGTGCCATCAAAAGGATCGTTGATGAGTTTGCAGATGTGAAGGTCATCTATCCGATTCATCTGAATCCAAAAGTACGTGAGATTGCGAATGATGTGTTCGGCGATTGTGACAGTGTCCGTCTGATAGAGCCTCTGGAGGTGTTCGATTTCCATAACTTCCAGAATATGAGTTATATGATCATGACTGACAGTGGTGGCATTCAGGAGGAGGCTCCTTCTCTTGGGAAGCCGGTTCTCGTACTTAGAGATACGACAGAGAGACCGGAGGGAATAGAAGCCGGCACATTGAAGTTGACGGGAACTGATGAAGAAGTGATTTATTGTGAGACAAAGAAGCTTCTTATGGATAAAGACGCGTATAATGCCATGAGTCATGCAAGTAATCCATATGGCGATGGTCATGCGAGCGAGCGCATTGCAGATGCGATCATAGAAAAATTTGGAGAGCTTTGAGATAAAAGGAGATATTAATGCTTAAACGGATAAAAGCATTCGGGGATAAAGTTCGTTATATTAATCGGCTGATAATTGGAATTGACGAGAAACAGACAGTATTACAGGATCAAAATATCCAGTTGATGGAGAAAATCCAGGAAACACACCGCTCTCTTGATAAAATTTCTCAACAGATAAGAGAATTGGAAGAAAAATGGAAATATATCACCACTTATGTGAATCCGGAGTATCTCCTGCTTCCAAGGCAGAAAGGACTCAAATATTTGTTGGTTGGATTTTATGGAGCTGTAAATCTAGGCGATGAATTAATGCTTCAGAAAATATATGAGGATCTTAGCCTTGTAAAAAACGATATCTATGTTTTGATGTGTGATAATATCGAGCTGAACGTGTTTCTTTATCCCGGAGTTAATATTATCCACTATCCCAAAAATAAGTTTGATTTCAACTTTTTAGCAGACGCATTTGACTGTGTAATATATGGAGGGGGAGCAATCATTGATGATACAATGTACTCTCTAAATGACAGCTATAAATATGATCTTGGCAGGATTTTCATAGAACTTTCATCTGCGTTTATCGAGAAAGGAAAAAAAGTATATTCCCTAGGATTGAGTACAAATGACAGTCTCACGGATATTCAGTATGTTACTAAGCTGAAACATATTATTGATAATAGTGCATATTTCTCTGTGAGAGATAAGTATAGCGCTCAGATTTTAGAAAATCTGGTTGGTCATCAGATCAGGCAGATCAATGATATTGTGTTGACGTATAAAAGTGAGGAGGCTCAGAAAAAATCAGCTGGTAAATATCGTATAGGTATCATTTGGATTTGTGATGATAAGTTAAAAAAACAGCTGCATGAATTACTGGAGCATATTTTGGTCGTCTGTGATTTAGAAGATACAGAGGTTCGATTTATTCCATTTTATGATTATTGCAATTGTGATATGAACTTTTATGATGGACTTTGTAGGGAGTTTGAGGCTGGAAACCTTTCGATAGCAGATATGCCGCATAGTTTCGATCAGGTTTACAGTGAAATATGCGAGTGTGATCTGGTGATTTCTATGCGTTATCATGGCGCTTTGTTAGGGCTGAAAGGAGGGAGGAGAACACTGTCTCTTCTGTATAGCCAGCATAAGCATTATTATAATAAAATGACAGATCTTTACGAGAAATTTGGGAGGGAACAGGATTTATTCACATCCTTAGATCAGTTAAAAGGCGCAATTCCTGTTGATAGCACCCAGCCAGGTATGAAAATTCAATTTGATAATAGTGAATATGATATGGTGATAAGCGAACTTATAAATCTGTACAGTGATGAAAAAGAAGAGAAAAAGGATGGTATGTTCTGAGGAATCTTATGAATAGTCTTGGGATAATAAAATTTACATGAAGGAGAGAAGTGTATGGACAGAAATGTGAAGTATCTGATTATTGGAGCAGGAATTTCAGGTCTTACATTTGCAAATTATGCAGAGGGAGATTATCTGATTGTTGAGAAAGAAGATGAAGTAGGGGGATACTGCAGGACGATAAAGAAAAAAGATTATGTATGGGACTATGCAGGACATTTCTTCCATTTCAGCACGGAGGAGTTTAAGAAGAAGTTCCTTGACAGTGTGAGTGCGGATGACATTAAATATAAAGATAAAAATACAAAGATTATTTATAAAGATGCACTGGTTGACTATCCCTTCCAGACAAATATCCATCAGTTGGAAAAGCAGGAGTTTATCGATTGCCTCTACGACCTGTTTCACAGGGATGAGAAGGAAGATTACGACAGTTTTTTGGACATGCTCTATGGAAAGTTTGGAAAGGCTATTGTGGAGAAATTTCTTAGACCGTATAATGAGAAACTTTATGCAGTAGATCTTACCACACTGGATAAAGACGCAATGGGAAGGTTTTTCCCATATGCGGATATTCCTGCCATTATTGACAATATGAAAGCAAATAAGGACAGCACCTCCTATAATAATAGTTTCCTCTACCCGAAGGATGGTGCTGGCTCTTTTATCCAGATTCTTTATGATGCATTGGATGGTTCAAAAGTGTTGCTGAACCATGAGGTTGTAAAGATTGATAATGAAGACAAGGTGGCGGAACTTGACGATGGCAGCAGGATTACGTATGAATATCTGATCAATACTTCACCGCTGAATCACTTCCTCGATTATTTTGACGGCAAAGAATTCAAAAGTCTTCAGGAAGCCCTGTCCTATAACAAGGTACTTGTATTTAACCTTGGATTCAATAAGAAATCTAAATATACTGAAGAACATTGGATGTATATTCCAGACAAGAAGGTAAACTTCTATCGCATTGGATTTTATGACAATATTTTGGATGCGGATAAGCTGAGCATGTATATTGAGATCGGATATGGAAAAAATGATGTGATAACAGAAGAAGAGGTGGAGGAACAGTTAAAACTGACCTTGGAGAATCTCCATAAACTGGGAATCATTGATGATGAGACAAAACTGGAAGAGTATTCAACGATCATCATGGATCCGGCATATGTGCACATCAATACTGAGACAGAAAAGAGAATACAGAAATTTAAAGAGCGTGAGGCAGGAAACCAAATCTATACGATTGGAAGATATGGTGCTTGGACTTATTGTTCTATGGAAGACTGCATGATCGCGGCAAAGAAGCTGGCAGAGAAATTAAAATGACTTATGTGGAGAACAATACTCTGAATCTGTACGGTTTTTGAATCTATTGTGAGTAAGGCGTAGATATACGATTCATATCTGCGCCTTAATTTTTTAAAAATGTAAAAAGTTTGTAACATTTTTAATATATTAAATACTGGAAACCTTGAAAAAAGAACCGATATATAATATAATTTAGCAGATATAGTATTTTTCTGAAGAAAAAGGAGCATGGTATCAATGAGTTCTGGCGGATTAGAACAGTATAAACGACTGATACGCTTCGCGTTTAATATATTATTGCTTGGATGCCTGATGTTTTTCTTTATCCGCATATGGGATAGAAATTATAACGATTGGATTGTCTTTCCATTTTATTATAAAGGTTTCTGGCTGATAGGAGCTTTCTACGCCCTTTTTTTTGTGATCTTTTCATATATCCTTGGCGGCATGAAAATTGGCTATCTCAAGAGCAGCAGTCTTATGCTTTCTCAGACTCTTGCGCTGCTGGCAGCGAATGTGTCGATTTATCTCGAGACAGTCCTGCTTTCTGCAAGATTTGTAAATGTGATACCCATGATTGAACTGACTGCCATCGATATTGTAGTTATCTTTATATGGACGTTTTGCGTGAACAGGATTTTCAGGAAACTATTTCCGGCAAGACATATCCTGCTTTTGTATGAAGAGTATGATCCGTCTCCGCTTCTTCACAAAGTAAACGCCCGAAAAGACAGATATCTGATCAAAAAGTCTCTGAATGTAGAAATGGGATGGGAAACTGTTACAAAAGAAATGCATAATTATGACGCGGTATTTCTCTGTGACATCCATTCCCCGCTCCGCAACCGTCTTGTAAAATATTGTTATGCCAATGGTATCCGCTCATATATTACGCCGAAGATTTCAGATATTATCATACGGAGTTCCGAGAATATCCATATGTTTGATACCCCGCTTCTTTTGTCCCGCAACAATGGCCTTAGTTTTGAACAGAAGCTGGTGAAGCGGTTCATGGATATCGTTATTTCTTTGGTAATGCTGATCATCACATCGCCCTTTATGCTTGTCACTGCTGTGGCGATCAAATTATATGATGGTGGGCCTGTATTTTTCCGGCAGAAAAGATGCACTATAGATGGAAAAGAATTTTTTATCCATAAATTCAGGAGTATGATCGTGGATGCCGAAAAAGAAGGCGAAGTCATTCCGGCAACGGAGGATGATGACCGGATCACTCCGGTGGGGAAAGTGATAAGGAAGACGCGGCTGGATGAGCTTCCCCAGTTCATTGATATTTTGAAGGGCGATATGAGCGTGGTAGGTCCCAGACCCGAGCGCGTAGAGCATGTAGAGCAGTATACACAGGAGATTCCGGAGTTTGCTTACAGGCTTAAGGTGAAGGGAGGGCTTACAGGATACGCACAGATTTATGGGAAATATAATACTACTGCGTATGATAAGCTCAAGCTTGATCTGATGTATATCCAGAATTATTCTTTCTTATTGGATCTGAAACTCATTATCATGACTGTAAAGATCATCTTCGTCAAAGAAAGCACAGAAGGGTTTGAGGATACAGAAAAATGATCGGATCTATGGAACAGTATTATAACAAAATATACAGAGGCGGCATGAAAACCCTTGTAAGAGAGCTGACCGCACGAATTGATTCGGGCAGGGGCAGTTTTGTAGTGACAGCAAATCCTGAAATCTTCATGATGGGAAAAAACTATGCAGAGATGAATGAAGCGCTTCTTGATGAGAACACTCTGATCGTTCCGGATGGAATAGGAGTTATCAAAGGCGGGGGAACATTTGGCATAAAGTTTAAAGAACGTATTCCTGGGGTGGAAATCTGCGGAGAACTCTTAAGATATGCGGATAGGAAGCACAGGTCTGTTTACCTGTTTGGCGCGGAGCAAAGCGTTCTGGAAGCGCTTGTCAGCAGAATCCAAAGAGAGTACCCGGGGATTGAACTGGCAGGATTCACGAACGGATATGTAAAGGATAAGGATGAAATCTTTCAGAAGATTACTGAGCTGGAGCCGGACATCGTGCTTGTGGCCCTGGGCACACCGGTGCAGGAACTTTTGATCCATCGGTTTTACCGGCCGGACAGACCGGGGCTGTACATGGGAGTTGGCGGGAGCTTTGATATTCTGAGCGGTCTCAAAAAACGTGCGCCTGCATTTTTTATCAAATGCAATCTTGAGTGGTTGTACCGCATCGTGAGAGAGCCAAAGCGGCTCAAACGTTTTTGGAACAGCAACGTCAAGTTTTTGTTCGAGGTAAGGAAAGAAAAAAATGGACATTAGATCAACGATCGAGAAAATGCATGCTCTTGGCATAGAAGGGACTGCAAAGATGGCCGCAGTAAAATGGAAAAAAATGGAACACGGCATCGGTATGATCTCTGCCCCGGCAAGGCAGTCAATCTTGGAAAAGATTCTGAGCAGGGACTATAAAAGGGTCATTATTTTTGAAAATCATTTTGGATATCATAATATCATGATGCAGCGACCGCAGCATCTCCTGAGAAACTGCGGGGATGATGAGACTTTGGTCTTATACAATTCTTATTATGATATTGATTTTGAGAATCGTGGCAGGATCACACAGATAGACCGCTTTGTCTTTGTGCTGGATCTGTATTATTTTAGGCGCTGCCTGATGAAGATGGTGCGGAAAATCCCCTACAGGTACTTATGTGTATACTCTACGGATACAGTGCCGGTAAGAAGGATAAATGAGTATCTGGAATCTGGATTCCGAGTGATTTATGAATACGTAGATGATATTAATCCGGATCTGATCTCCCGCAGGAGAATCGGCGAGATCATGGACAGGCACAGATATCTGCTGGGGGACAGCAGAGTTCTGGCAGTGACGAGCGCTGACAAATTGTATGAAAATGTTAGGACTGCCGGACCGAAGTCAGGGTCGATCCTGATTTCAAATGGGGCTGAATGCGGAAAATTTATACCGGAGGCAGTCACTGATGATACAGAATATCTTGATTGGATCAGGGAAGACCGGATTAAGGTGGGATATTACGGTGCACTTGCATCATGGGTGGATTATGAACTTCTGAAAAAGCTTTCGGATGAGGAGCGGATACAGATTATCCTAATCGGAGTGGAGCATGATGATTCTCTAAAAAAAAGCGGTCTGCTGGAAAGAAAAAATGTGAGATATTTCGGCAGGAAACCTTATGATGTTCTGGCAGGCTACGTGCATTATTTTGATGTGTGCATGATCCCATTTGTACTTAATGAGATCACAGAATCTACTTCGCCGGTTAAGCTGTTTGAGTATATGGCAATGGAGAAGCCGGTCGTCTCGACGGCTCTGCCCGAATGTATGAAATATGATCCGGTCGTGACCGCTCATTCACAGAAAGAGTTTGTAGAAGCGGTATATGACTGCTGGAATGAGCGTGAAGATCAGAAGAGAAAGGAGCAGCTGAGCCGGTGCGCGTGGGAGAATGACTGGTCTGCAAAAGCGGGACAGTTGAAACAGTACCTGTCTCAGTGGGAAAAGAATGAAAGATAAGATCAGTAAACTTAAAAACCTGGTCAAAAAGTATGGGTTAAAGGGCACGGTAAAAAAGGCATTTGACTATATTTATTCAAATTATCTTGTGCGTCTCTCGCTGCGTGAATGGATTTTGCTCCAT
Organism: uncultured Mediterraneibacter sp.; assembly: GCA_944383695.1. Taxonomy (GTDB): domain Bacteria; phylum Bacillota; class Clostridia; order Lachnospirales; family Lachnospiraceae; genus Mediterraneibacter. The sequence continues at coordinate 97,234 of CALWQP010000002.1, read as the reverse complement.
CTGCACAGAAAGACGTTTGCTACGGGGATCGAGCGGATTCTTGCGCGTGATACCTATGACCGTATCGTGGTCTGGCGAAGTTCCTTTGGCTGGAATGTGCCATTATATCAGCGGCCTCAGCATATTTTCAGCAATTTTGCCAGACAGAGAACACTGGTATTTTATGAAGTCACTCGTTTTACGGATGATGTAAAACGGATGAAAAAGCAGGCAGATAACTTGTATCTTGTAAATTTTGCAAACAGTGCGTTTTCCAATCTTCTGATGCAGGAGATATCCGGGAAAGATGTCCCCAAGTATGTGCAGTTTTATTCTACAGACTGGACCATGCCGGCAAAGAAAATCAAAGAATACAAAAAACAGGGGTATCAGATTGTTTATGAGTATATAGATGATCTGAATCCTCATCTGGCAGGCACGGATGAGCTCCCGGTAAATGTGAGAGAAAAATATGAGATGGCGATGAATGATCCGGAGATATTTGTTGTCGTCACAGCGGGAGCCCTGGAAAGGGATGTCCTGGAAAAAAGGGGGAACCAGCGCCTTGTGTATTCCAGCAATGGTGTGGATTATGCTCATTTTCATGATGAGGTAGATGACGACTTTGTCCTGGATGAAGATTTTAGAAAAATTATCGATTCCGGGAAGCCGGTCATTGGCTATTATGGAGCGCTTGCGAAGTGGTTTGATTATGATCTGATCAAAGAAATCGATGCGTCTGGCAAATATCAGATTGTGCTGATCGGGATCAAATATGATGATTCCTTTGACCGGGCTGGACTGGACAAGTGCAGGAATGTCCACTTTTGCGGCTCCAGGGATTATCATGTGCTTCAGAATTATGCTTCTAAGATTGATATTCTTACAATACCATTTTTGATCAATGATATTACGAAAGCAACATCTCCGGTAAAATTATTTGAGTACATGGCGCTCAATAAACCTATTGTAACAACGGATATGGATGAGTGCAGAAAATATGAGTCTGTTCTGATCGGCCACGACCACAAGGAGTTTATAGAACAGCTTGAGAGAGCAATGGAGCTGAGAGAGAATATTGCATATCGGGCACTTCTTAATAAGGAGGCACTGGAAAATACCTGGGCTGAGAAGGCGAGGAGTATTTTGGATGAACTGAAAAAGTATGAATGATAAAAATATTCTTGAATTCTGTCATACTTTGTTGTACTATGAAAAAAGTGTACAAAAACTTTATTATAGGTGATAAAAATGTCAAAAAACGTAAGACGCCGGGGGCGCAGACGCGCACGCGCGAAAAAGGGGAACTGGTTCACAAGGTTGAAGATGTGGCAGCGGGTGCTGCTCATCGTGGGATGTGTTATTCTATGCGTGATCTTTGGCGTGGCGGCGTTTGTATATGCCAAATGGAGCAAGATCGATACACAGGATATTAAAGCGGATGATATTATTATAAATGAAGAAGTAAAAAAGAACAAAGAAGTTGATCTCGGAGATGGATATACAAATGTCGCTCTTTTTGGAGTGGACTCTCGTGACGGCAACCTTGGGGAAGGAAACCGTACAGACTGTATTATTGTGGCGAGTCTGAACAATAAGACAAAAGAGATCAAACTGGTCTCTGTATATCGTGACACTCTGCTTGACCTGTCAGAGGGAACATATCAGAAATGTAATGCAGCGTACAGCTACGGCGGTCCTGTCCTTGCGATCAATATGCTGAATAAGAATCTGGATCTGGATATCCAGGATTATGTGACCGTTGATTTTGGCGCTATTGCGGATGCTATCGATCTGCTCGGAGGTGTGGAGATCGAGGTTACAGAGGAGGAACTCCCATATATTAATCAATATATTCCTGAGACTGCAAATTCGGCTGGAAAATCCGCAAATTATCTTTCGAATGCAGGTCTCCAGACTCTTGATGGTACGCAGGCGACCACCTACGCCCGCATCCGCTCTACGGCCGGAGGCGATTTTACCCGTACGGAGCGCCAGCGGCTGGTGATCGAGAAAATGTTTGAGAAGGCTAAGTCAGCGGACCTCGGAACATTGAATGCGATCATAGACAAGGTCTTCCCGCAGGTATCTACCAGCTTTACCCTGCAGGAAGTGCTGACGTATGCAACAGCGTACAGTGAATATACCTTGGCCGGCAACATGGGATTTCCGCAGGATAATTATACGGATCTTCTGTCTGGCCTGGGAAGCGTCGTTATCCCGGATGACCTGGTGTCAAATGTGACGAAGCTTCATGAGTTCCTGTTTGGCACAACAGGATACACGCCGTCTTCTACGGTGCAGACCGTGAACAGCAATATTGCTTATACAGTAAGCTCTGCACAGTCATATTCTGATGGAACATATGATGACGCAAGCGATTCGTATTACGATGGCGGTTCGGGAGATTATTCCGGAGGCAGCTATACTCCTTCTGCTCCGTCCGGTGGCGGCGGGACCGGAAGTGTAACGGATCCCGGAACAGGCGGCGGTACAACAGATCCCGGCGGTGGAGGTGGAACAGATCCCGGAACAGGGGGCGGCACTACGGATCCCGGAACAGGCGGCGGTACAACAGATCCCGGCGGTGGAGGTGGAACAGATCCCGGAACAGGGGGCGGCACTACGGATCCCGGAAGCGGCGGCGGTACAACAGATCCCGGCGGCGGCGGTACTACGGATCCGGGGGCTGGCACAGAGACCGAAGGCCAGTAGCAGTATATAATGGCGGACAGCCCATTCGCAGGATGGAGGCTGTCTGAGGGAGCGACTGGAAAAAGAGGGCGATGTGCCCTCTTTTTCTACAATATTCTGGACTTTTTGACAAAGAACGTGTATGATAATAAACGAATGGTCAGCTGGATGCATTTTAAAGAATATAAGCGGCTGAAGAAATCGAATAAATTATAAAAGGGGTAATTCTATGAAAACATTAAAGAAATTAGCTGGACTGGTCCTTGCAGTATGCCTTATGATTCCGATACTGGGGACAGTCGTGTTTGCAGCGGACGGTGTGCTGATGTTTTCCGATCCGTCTACAAAGGTCGGGGAAAATGTGAGCGTGGATTTTGTGGTCCAGAGCAGCAGCGGCACTGTTGGCAGTGTGAATGTAACGATGAGTTATGATGCATCTGTACTTGAGTTTGTCAGCGGCGACGGATTCAGTGCAGATGGTTCGGGTACGCTGACTTATACAGGCACAGGAAGCGGCAGTGAGCTGCGGACAATGGTGACGTTCCGGGCGCTCCAGGCAACGAATACAACGATCACTGTCAGCAGCAGTTCTGCATCCCTGGCTTCCGGTGAAACCCTGAATCTGGAACTGGGTTCCTCGGCTGTTTCCATTGCGGCTGGGGATGATGGGACAACGAGCGTTGAGCCGACAACAACAGCACAGACGATGGATACAGGATCTGATACGGGAATCACTGTCACTGTAAATGGGAGGGAATACAGGTTTTCCGAGGCATTTACAACGACTGACATTCCGGAAGGATATTCTGAGACGACGATGACGTTTAACGGCGGGGAAAGAAAATTCGTTGTAAATGATGCGGGGATTTATCTTGGTTACCTGACAGATGGTTCTGGAAGCGGAAGTTTCTTCCTTTTTGATACGGAAAATGCGACGTTTGTGCCTTTTGCTCAGCTTGTGATCTCGGATTCCACTTCCATCATTCCGCTTGACAGGCCGGAAGAAGTGAATCTGCCGGACAATTACCAGGAGTCTGAGCTGACGGTTCAGGATCAGGTATTTCCGATATGGTCAGATCCGTCTGTGACTGACAGGTACTATCTTATTTATGCGCTGAATACACGGACCGGTCAGGAGAGCCTGTATCAGTACGATTCAGAGGATGGAACATACCAGTATTTTGAAGCCCCTGAACCGGCAGAAGAAGAGGAGACGACATCCGCTCTTCAGGGCTCGGTGGGCGCATTTATCAGTGAACACATTCTGCCGATCCTTGTGGCGGCAGTGGCAGTCTGCCTTCTGCTCCTCATCCTGATGATCATATTTGCGGTCAAGCTGGTACACCGTAATCAGGAACTGGATGATCTGTATGACGAATATGATATTCCGTTTGACGATGAGGAAGAGGATGCGAACACAAAAACAGGCAAAAAAGCTCTCGCTAAGACAGAAGAACCAGACGATGCATACGGCGACGATGACTTTGAAGACGGATACGATGAATCTGACGACGATGAGTATGATGACGATGAATATGATGACGAGTACGACGATGATGACGATCTTGACATTGAGTATGACGATGAAGAAGATGATTTTGACATCGGTCATGGGGCATCAGGAAAGAGCCGCGGAGGAAAGGGCAGAAAGAAAGATGATGCTTCCGATGATGATTATGATATTAACTTCATAGATTTGTAAGAAGCAGTGATGCAGATCAAGAGAGACCAGGATGCTTCCCATGACTGAGATATGACTGACATGGGTGTCCAAGGTCTCTTTTTTCAATATTTGTTAATGGATTAAACACATTTTTATCACAATCCAAAGCTATGATAAAACCATAAAAAGAAAACATAATAGAAAGCGGGTAATTTTATGGATAATCAGTACAATTATTATAATCAGAATGGGAATTATCAGTATGGAGGCGGACAGCCTCAGGGATTTGGCGGTGAACAGCCGGGGCAAAAGCCGCATAAGGAGAAAAAGCCTCACAAGGGTGTGCCAAAAGCGGTTGCGATCACAGGATTTGCGATCCTGTTTGGCGTTGTTTCGAGTGCTGTTTTCCTTACAACAAATATTGTGGGGAGCCGTATCTTAGGACTTCGCGATTCCGAAAGCAGTACAGCATCATCTTCCAGCCAGATCAGTAACGGAACTGCTTTGTCAACGTCCTCGAGTGTCGTTACATCAGATGTGTCAGATGTGGTAGAAAAGGTAATGCCGTCTATCGTATCGATCACCAGCATGTCAGTAGAAGAAGTGCAGAGTTTCTTTGGCGGCACATATGAGGAGCAGAGCGAGGGCGCGGGAACAGGAATCATCATCGGAGAGAATGAGAGCGAGCTTCTGATCGTGACCAATAATCATGTGGTGGAAGGCAGCGATACTCTTACTGTTACATTTAATGATGAATCCAGTGTGGAAGCCAATATCAAAGGAATGGATTCCAGCTATGATGTGGCAGTGATCGCGATTCCTCTGGATTCGATCTCCGCAGATACAATGGAAAAGATTTCAGCTGCAACACTTGGCGATTCTACGACCCTGAAGATCGGAGAACCTGCGATCGCTATCGGCAATGCGCTCGGTTACGGACAGTCCGTTACAACAGGAGTGATCAGCGCTGTCGGCCGTACTGTTTCCACAACAGATGCACAGACAGGACAAACGCAGGAGAGCGGCGCAAAGCTGATCCAGACAGATGCGGCGATCAACCCGGGCAACAGCGGCGGAGCTCTTGTAAATGTGAATGGTGAAGTGATCGGTATCAATTCTGCAAAATTGACAGGAGAAAGCGTGGAAGGAATTGGATATGCGATCCCGATCAGTGATGTATCTGAGCTGATCCAGACGTTGATGAACCAGGAGACAAAGACGAAAGTAGCTGAAAATGAGCGGGGCATGCTCGGCATCACAGGAATGAGTGTGTCAGATGCGTTCTCACGGCAGATCGATATGCCGGCAGGCGTCTACGTGATGGAGGTTGTTTCCGGCGGCGGAGCTGAAAACGCGGGCATGACAAAGGGAAGCATCATTACAGCCATTAACGGAAGTTCCGTTGACAGTATGGAAGCGCTTCAGGAACAGCTCGCATACTATGCAAAAGGAGAGAACGTGACCCTTACCATCCTGGTGCCGCAGACGAATGGAGAATATCAGGAGCAGACGCTGGATGTGACATTAGGATAAAAAGACAGGATATTTTTAAAAAAGAAACTGAAAAGAAAACTTTAAAAAGAAACAAATCCGTACTGGCCGACAGCCGGTACGGATTTGTTATGATAAGGGTGATGATCCGCAGGGATCATTTGTCAAACTCCGGGTTAAATGCATAGAAGTTCCTGCTGTCCAGCTTATCCTGGACGATGCGCAGGCTCTCGCCAAAGCGCTGGTAGTGCACGATCTCACGCTGTCTCAGGAAGCGGATCGGATCAGCTACTTCCGGGTCTTTGACGAGGCGCAGGATATTGTCGTATGTGGTGCGCGCCTTCTGTTCTGCGGCCAGGTCTTCATGGAGATCTGTGATGGGGTCTCCCTTGGACTGGAATGTGGTGGCGCTCCACGGCGTCCCGCTGGCAGCCTGCGGCCAGAGTGCAAGAGTATGGTCTACATAATATGGGGCGAATCCGGAGCGCTCGATCTCCTCGGGAGAGAGGTCTTTTGTGAGCTGATAGACAATGGCGCAGACCATCTCCAGATGGGCAAGCTCTTCGGTGCCTATGTCTGTCAGTATGCCTGTTACTTCCTTATAAGGCATGGTGTATCTCTGGGCAAGATAGCGCATGGAGGCGCCGAGCTCGCCGTCGGGCCCTCCGAACTGGGAGATGATGACCTGGGCAATCTTCGGGTTTGTCTGTGTGATCTTTACCGGATACTGCAGTCTCTTTTCATAATTCCACATAAATCAGCATCCTCCTTCCTGCCATGGCCATGGCTCATTGATCCAGTTCCAGCGTTCGGTGCAGGATTCGTCAGCGGTGTCAATGGTCAGAGGACCGTATGCCGATGCGTATTCTTTCAGCGCATGGTTCCGCTTATGGCTCATCTCACGGAAATAGGCGAGTGCTTCCTGGTCGCATGGGTGGGTGTCCAGGTAAAGTTTGACTTCATCGACCGCGAAGCTTACTTCATTGATATGATCCATAAGCTGCTGACGGTTCATGGTGCGCTCCGTTGTGCGGGACGGCACATTGTTCATCCGCCGGTTCATCATGTTATTGTTCATCATATTGTTATTCATCATATTATTATTTGACATATTATTCACTTTTTCCGTCCTCCTTTCCCTGTGAACGGTTTATCCAGTTCCCTGTACAGTGTTCCCCTTTCCAGAGCTTTGCACGGTTCGTAGATATCCTGCCATTCCTGCCGTTTGACATAGGCCATTGCAAGGGGAATGTCAGACGAGAAGAAGTCTCGTGTATCCGGGCATCCGTCCATCCGCTGCATGCCGGATGAAGACGACGGAGAGGAAGTCATGGGGCGGCGCATATAGCGCATATTATTCTGACAATTTGCCATTGGAGGCAGCTCCTTTCATAAGATGGTAACTCAATATTATATTATGGTGTCTGCCCGCAGATGTGCAGGGCAAAAAAACTCCTTTACATTTGTCTGCAAATTATATATAATGTATGAGTCAGCGGGGTGTGGCTCAGTTTGGTTAGAGCGCACGGCTGGGGGCCGTGAGGTCGCAGGTTCGAATCCTGTCACCCCGATATAATAGGGCTAGACTTCAACACAAGGAAGTCTAGCCCTTTAACTTTACTAGCAAGGGTTTCTGAAAAAGAACCCTTAATACAAGTAAGTACATATGAATAAATCCAATGGCGACCGTCGCCGTATAAGTGGCGTCTCCACGGCGACAAAAGGGTGGGGCGACGGGTAAATCAGCCATTCATTAGTCATTGAATCGAAAAAGCACGTCAACCGAAACGTCTAAAGCATCAGCAATATCAAAGAGAGTCTCAAGAGAAACAGAAGTGGGAACATTGGGAGCTTCAATATTACTTATATGCGTCCGACTGATGTTCACAGCTTCAGCAAGATCCAGTTGAGTCATTCCCTTTAATTTTCGACGATACGCTATATTTAATCCCAGACGAGTATATTTTTCTTGATGTTTGTATTTCTCAGCCATAAACTACCTCCATATAAAAATGATAAGTAATATTATTGACTGCATAAACTATCTATAATATTGCTATTGCAAAGTCATAGATTGCAATTTGAATAAAATATTGGTATAATTACGAGAAAATAATACTCAAAGGATTAATTTCATTTAGGAGGATACTATGAGAGAACGTAGAAATATAAAACCATATGTAGCTACGTCATATAATGATGCAGCTCGGGCTATCAATAGGAAAGAATTAGCAATATATATAGTTAAAGATGCATATAAAGAAACAAAGGAAGAAATAAAAAGAGACAAGAATAAAGGTAGGTTTGGACGAGTAGCAGGAAAAGCAATGATGGGGCTTGGCGGGTTTGGTGTGCTGGCAGTGGGAGCGGCTGGAGCAGGACTCGCTGGTATTCCGGTAATAGTAGTGGGCGCTATTTATTACTTAGTGGGAAAAGCTGGAGCTGGGAAAAATTTTAAGTATTATAAGATAAAAGATAATAAAGCTAAAGAACGGATAGAATTACTTAGAGTTTCAGGAGGAGATGAACCAGAACCTGCGATAGATTTAAAATATGATACAATTTTAGAACCATAAAGGAATAATAGAGAAAAAGAAAGTCAACGCATCTTACATCAGTAAAATTGCGTTGGCTTTTTAATTTTCAAAAATTGGAGGACAGAAGAATGCTGACAGAGAAAGAACTGGATTTGGTTACAATCGAATTGGAAACCGCCAATCTGGACGCTGATGTATACAGACAGGAAACGAAGTGGGGCGTCAACATAGTTTACTATATGCTTGACCTCATGCTGATAGAACAGGGGATAGTAGAACCCCTGCATTTCCACAATGATGATTTTGATTCGTACTTAAGTAGATGGAGCAGAGAAGAGCTATTTGAAAAGACACTTGATAATACAGTCAACATTTTTGAGATAAGGGGAAAGCCTCTTGCAGAATACTTCAAAGAGATGGAACATGACCCGATCAACGCCGACCGATACAGGGTGATTAGAGCATTGGCAGATAAAATGGAAAGTCTGGATAAAGAACATCAACCGTTCTGCATCACAGGTACACTCGGAATCCGGGCAGCAGTAGGAGCATTTTCTACAAAGGTTTTGGAGCAGACCTGCAGACGGTTTGGCATGGATGGGCTGATAATCGGTGTCTGCAATAATGATTTTGCTCTGGCATACGAAGACCTGCCTGAGAACATGATGACGTTAAAGCGATTGATGAATCCGTATGAAAAGCTTTTGACAGGTTCAAAGGATATCAGGGGGAAAGCAATATTAAAATATGATGCCTGCAAAGGTACATTAGATTCATTAAAGGAGAACGCTTAGACAAGAAAAGACGTTCTCTTTTTTAGTGAGGAAAAAGATACTCTTTCTCACACTCACGTCAACCACTGATTTCAGCATTTGCTTTCCCGTATACAAGGGAGATGAGCCTGACAGCTCATCTCTACGGGAAAGTGCAAAGCTGAAATAATTGGTAGCCATGAGGTTCGAAAGAGGCAGGGAACATAGAAACCGAAAAATCGACAACAGTATCGTCAGCCGTAACCGCAAGGCAATCAAGGCGTCAAGTCACACTTGGCGATACTGACGATAAAACAGAGAAAATTTTTTCTTAAAGAAGAAAAGAAAATTTGAAGAAAAAAAGTTTCAGCAATCATATCGACAGAACCGACAAAAGCGGATAGACCAAAGAAAAAAGAGCATTCAACGACTGGCGGTAGTCAGGCGGTTTTGCGATAGGGAGATGAAGAGAAAACACAATAGTCACTCTTGCAATAAAGAACGAACGGGCAAACTGATGAATAAATTCAGTTTGCCTATATTTTGGATGAAAGGATGAAAATACAATGGCAAAAACAGTACAAAGAGAGATGCAGACAACTTCAAAAATAGTAACCTCAGAGGATGGAAAGTACACATATCTCTACACAAAGGAACTGAACGGGATGGAAGGGAAAAAAGGAATCTTCATCATGCTCTATCCAACAAGGAATCAGGAGAACTTCTTCGTGGAAGATTCTACAAACGTACACATCCAGAACCACATGAGGGAACTGGGGCTGAGGGCTTACTCGGTGGTGAACCTTTTTTCGAAAGTCACAGCGACCAGACTGAGCACAAGAGGGCTTCTCGTAGACACAGATAATCTGGAATTTCTGGAGAAAGAAATTTTCGAACAGTTGAACACTGAGGATACGGAAGTCATCATTGCATGGGGAAATTCACACTTGACTTCAAAGGCAGTAAATACTGCGAAGAAGCGTATTCTTGAAATTTGGACGAAAACGCATCCGGCAGTAGCCCTGAAACAGATCGTGGCTGACGGACTTCCGAAAGAAATTTCGGGGGTGCATCCACTATATATGGGCATCCGGCATAGCAATGCTAAATGGAAGTTGGGAACGTTCCCCACCAAGAAAGAACTGAAAATCCTTGCAGAGAGAGAACGAGGAGGAAAGAAAAAATGACAGAGTACACATCAATAGAAGAATGGTTTTTGCGTGAGGATAGATGGGATAAAGAAAACCCATGCTTTGACATGGATGATATCAATAGCCCACCGTCTGGATACACACAGAGTAAAGCGGACTGGATACGTGAGCTACTAACATTTCAGTTCCTGCATCCGGGAGAGTGGAAGGAGATCGTGCAGGAGTACGAGTCACAGCAGACAGGGAAGCATTCGGCAAAACAACTGGACTACTACATAACGGACGAGGGCGAGATCAGGAGACATAACGAACAGGACGTATACCTTTTGATTGATCTCGGTGAGAATGCTGACCTTGCTCTGCTTGAAAGAATGGGTGATGCCATAATCCAGACAGGTATCTGGAATTTTGAACGATATGAGTCATACTGCTATAAGGACAGAGAAAGCAGACAGAGATATCTTGAAGAACAGATAAAGCCTGAAATTTTGGCTTTGACAGAGCGAGAAGTAAAATGCATAGACATCAGGTACGTAGGAGAACTTGATGAGTCACGGTTTGATGGAAGAGAACTAATCATAGACGCTTTGAATGACGAATTCATAATTCTATAGAGCAGGAGGCATGAACAGTGAAAAGAGTTTTTTGGACAAAAAGACAGATGGATGAGGTAAACGTCCTGTGCGATCAATGCGGTGCGCCTGATGCAGTCCGAAAAGAGACAGAGCGCATACTGGGGATTTTGGATAATGTGTATGGTGATTTGAGGGAGGCACAGAAAGATGATGGAGGATTCATTCTCTTTTGCACAGAACCAGTGAGGGAAAATGATTTGAGGGAAGTCCTTGAAAAATATCACGTACGCAGTGATGAAGCTGAATACAGAGAGAGCATTGGAACTTCAAAGGAAAAGACATGGGAGGTCAGGTTATACATAATTACGAATGATTATGGGATAACAATCATCTCACCACAAGGAGAGGAGGCGTAGTAGAGTGGAGTATCTATTATTTTTTGCAGGAATAGGGGTTGCCATGATACTGGTAGTGGCAATGGAATTTTTGGAGAGGAGAAGATTTTCAGATGAAAAAGGAAAATAGTAATGAGTTTTTATTCAAAGTATTTTTGGAGTCAATATACATAGTTGCTATGTTTTATGCGATAGCAAGGGGAGAAAAGAGAGCTACACGAAAGAGGCGTTAATAGAATGCAGATGAGGAAAAATTCAGAAAATGGTTGACAGATGTTACTTTCTTTGATAATGTAGAGTAGTACCTGAAAGGGTATTAAAATTTAATATCGGAAGTTATTTCAGTTAATATTTATATAATATTAATAATAAACGTTAAAATTGATACATGATATTTTTATAATAAATCGATGATAAATTGATGCAATACTTATAATGTATACAATTTTGATGTAATGATGAAAAGAGTAAAGTAGCACTTGTGGCACTTTGCCTGTTGATTTAATTGATTAACTCAGTCAATCTAAACAACAGGCAAAGTGTTTTTTTTATTAGCTGAAATGATTTTCGTTAAAGGAGGTCATAAATATTATGGCAAAAAAGCAGGCAGAAGTAATAGAAGAGCTCATTAGGAAAAAAATTTTGAGCCCGTTTTCTACTCCAGGCAGAAACTACTGGGTCGAGGTAAAAGATGGTGAGAAGTTAAAAGTCTATAGCCCACGAGACAATGATTTCCTGATGATTCTGAGAGACCTTATGAAGCAGTGGAGCGGAGAGTGGTTTTCAGTTGGAGACATCCAGGAAACAATCTTGAGATTGGAGCATTATGCGTTTAAGCATCCGCTCCAAAGAAATCTGGCGAACAGGGTAGCATTTTGCCCGACAAGAGGGCTGTGTTATGATCTGGATGCGACACGAGGAGTGGCGTACATAATAAATGAGAGAGGATATGAAGACATCAAAACTCCTTCGAAGGTTTTTTTACAAAACTCAACCTATGCACCGCAGGTTGAGCCTGACAGAGAAACAGGCGCAGGGGATCTAATTGAGTTAGTCAAAAAAAATTTCAGGTTTCAGTCAGATGCAGATAATATTCTTTTCAGCATTTATTTGGTAACTGCATTTTTCAGTCCGTTAATCAATGTGCCGATTCTGGTGCTGCAGGGGGAGAAAGGCAGTAGTAAATCAAGCATTTTGCGAAGAATCGAACGTATCGTAGACCCGAAAAGCACGGACGTGATGGGTGCACCTAGAAACAACGCAGACTTAGAAATACGCCTCCATAATAATTACTTTATCTCTTTGGATAATCTTTCGTATATATCTAAACAGACAAGCGATCTGCTTGCCAGAGCAATTACGGGGGGATCGTCCAGCAGGCGTCGGCTTTACAGCAATACAGAAGAAATAACATTGAATCTTCAGTGCGTCATTTCTTTGAATGGAATCGGGTTAGTTGCAAGAGAGGCTGATCTTCTGGATCGCTCAATTGTTTTTAATTTGAGTCGTATTCCGCAATCAGAAATTAAGACGGAAAGAGAGCTCAAGGAATCCTTTGAAAGTGACTTGCCCAAAATTCTTGGTGCGGTTTTCCTTTGCATCTCAGAAGTCTTAGCTGATGATGAGCCGGTAACCTTACAGAAAAGGACTCGCATGGCGGACTGGTTTGAAGTAGCCGTAAAGATTGGACGCATCTTCGGACTCAAGGACGAGGAAACGGCGAACATAATCTGGGAAAATCAGAAAGAGGTGAATCGGCAAACTCTTGGAGAAAATCTTGTGGCACAATGCCTGCAGGAACTGATGAGTTCAAGGAAGGAGTATTTAGGCTCGGTGACACAGCTGCTAGGCGATCTCTGTGACATAGCAGAGAAAAACGCAATAAAATGTTCATTGCTTCCGGGTCAGCCGAACGTGCTATCTCGCCGGTTGAATGAGTTGAAATCCAACCTCGAGACAGTAGGGATTTTCTTCGAAATAAAGAACATTGGCGCGTTTCGGCAGATACACATATGGAAGACACCGAAGCAGAGAAAATCAAAAAATTGACAGAAAACCGTCAGACATAACCACAAGAAAATAAGGGCGTCAAGTCGCAATCGACGATACTGGCGATAAAGTAGAGGAAACTTTTTCTGAAAAAAAGAAAAATGGGAAAATTGAAGAAAAAAATTCTTTCAACGATATCGACGGAATCGACGTGAAAGAAATCATCAAGAGGAAAAAGAATTCAACGACTGGCGGTATTCAGGCGGTTTTGCGATAGGGGGATGAAGAGGAAATTTAAACGTCATCCCCCTCGTAATAAAAGATGACTAAAAATTTAATCAATTAGAATGCAGAAGACAAAAGTGGCATCCTGATTCAATGCCTGCATAAAACAGACGAGAGCCGACGGTAGGAGGCGAGCGGATGCTGTCCCCTTGAGGGGACTACAGGGGAGAAGAGCAGGAATGACACAGAAAAGGTAGCCTTTGCATAGAAGGAGGTCAACATGAAGAAAAAAATAATTTGCATCAGAAAATATGAACTGCTAGACGAAATCTACAAACAGGAAATGAATTTGAAACTTTTTGAGGATGAGATTAGAGAAGCATATGAGGAGGTGGTTGATAAGCGGGTAGAAATTCTGGTTTATCCCAAAAGCTATCTGGTAATCGGAAGCATTACTCCGGCTGAATTGAGAAAAGCGGGGAGGCTTATTTGCAGAAACCCCAAAATTGGAAAATGCTGTCAAAAATGCGGTACGGGCAATAGACTGGTTAAGAGAACGGGGTTCATCAAAATCACAAAGCAACAGCTTGAAGAGATATATTATATTTTTGAGGAGGATGAAAAACAATGACCAATAAAAAGAAAACAGCACGTAAGCTTTTAAGCGTTCAGGATATTCAGCGAGAATACCTAAATATGGATTGCAGAAAGCTGAGAGCCTTCCTAAATAGCCGCTGCAACTATAAGAAAATCGGAAACACTTATTACTATTCAAGAGCAGAGGTGAATAGCCTTTTGCTCTCCGAGGAAAAAGTAGAGTACGAGATTAATCCATACTAAACTAAGAAGGTGATACAGATGAAGCTATACGTTGAAAAGGTGAAGCGTCCGTCCGGGATTAGATACAGGATCGTCCGAGACTGGACTCGTGACGGAGTGCGCCGGAGAAGTTACAAAATGCTTCCGGCAGGAACAAAAAAAGCTGAGGCAGACAGAATCTGCTGTCAGATGAGTTTAAACATTGAGTACGGAAACTACCTTGACAAAGAGAAAATGCTTTTTCGTGAATACTACGAAAAGGTCTACAGAGAGAAGTACATGGGATTTCTTTCTCCAACCACACGACAGAACTATGAACAGATGTATTTGGCAGAGGATGGAATCAGGCGTCATTTGGGAGAACTTTTCCTGAGTGAGATAACGACAGAGACCGTACAGGACATGGTGAACCATTACATAGCAACAGGTAAAGCTCCTAAGACTATTCGGAATCACGTTTCCTTTGTGTCAGTGGTATTGAAGCAGGCAATCAGCGATAACTATTTACAACTAACGGGCATACTTCCTACCACATACATCAGATTGCCTAGAAAAGCTGAGGCAATGGGGCATACGTATACAATGGACCAGGTCAAGACAATGCTAGCACGAGCTAGAGCGGAAAAGAACATTAACGTTGAATTGATCGTAGGACTGACCTGCCTCGGAGGCGGACTTAGGCGTTCAGAACTTGCGGGCTTGAGATGGGAGGATATTTCACTTGATGAAGAAAATCCATACATAATGATACAACGGGCAGAGGTTTCGACAAAGGAAGGGGTGATTGAAAAAGGAACAAAGACAGAAGCCGGAACAAGAAAAGTTCCCTTAGTAGTAAATGGAACGCTCTACAAAATTCTCGTGAGAGCACGTAAGAGATATTTCAGACTACAGGCAAAAGCACCAGACTTCCAGGGGGATAATCACGTTCTGATTTTACAGCATGATACGTATACGCCTATGAAGCCAAACAGGATATACAAAACGTTCAAGACATTCATGCAGAAGAGCTGTCCAGACCTGCCATGCTACAGACTTCACGATCTCAGACATACCTATTTTTCGTTGTGTTCTAGCATTGAAGGATTCAGCGACCTTTCCATGATTAGCATGGGCGGACACAGCAGTATCAAGAGTTCACGCAGGTATCAGCATTCAATTCAGTCAAAAGTGAAGGCGGATGCAGGCAGATTGAATGAGGAGTTCGAGAAGGCTAAAAGCGTAGTAAACGGCTAAATGCAACAGAGGACAGAAAGAGTGAAATGCAGGCTTCTGAGGAAAGGGGGGCGAGAAAAAAGAACTTGCATTTTACTGAGTGGTAGACTATAATACTACCAGTTGGAAGGGGTGGGATACGAGACAGAGATTCCCTCGTATTAAGTCAGGATAATAGGAGAATGATCAGAAAAAATCACGGCGACTGAATGGCGACGTGATAAAAGAAAAGAATCATTCATTAAAAGATGACGTTTTTCTGGTCAGTACGGACTGACGTGAAAGCAATCATCATAGAAGCTAGGAATAGGTTCGAATCCTGTCACCCCGATTCGTACAGAAACTATAATTTTTTATGAGACACAAAGCACGGCAATAAGGGATCAGATCAGGTAAAAAGTCTTACCGAAACTGGTTCCTTATCTATTATTAGGAGTACAGAGCCGGGCGGGAGTGAAAAGGAGAAAATGCTATGTGTGGATTCGCAGGTTTTGTCGGCGAAGTGGAAGACAGAGAACAGGTATTGGTGAATATGATGAACACGATCATCCACCGGGGACCGGACAGTGAAGGAAAGTATGTGGATGAGGATGCGGCGCTCGGCTTCAGGCGTCTGAGCATCATCGACCTTTCTTCTGTGGGAGATCAGCCGCTTTACAATGAGGACAGGAGCATGGTCCTGGTGTTCAATGGGGAGATTTATAATTATCAGGAGCTCCGGGAAGAACTGGTGGCAGCAGGACACAAATTTGTGTCTAACACGGACTCTGAGACGCTGGTGCACGGATTTGAAGAGTGGGGCGAGAGCCTTGTTGACAGGCTCCGCGGGATGTATGCGTTTGTGATATGGGACACAAAGAACAAGAAACTTTTTGGGGCCAGGGATATTTTCGGTATCAAGCCGCTCTATTATGCCCAGATGAATGGGACGCTCATGTTCGCATCAGAGATCAAAGCGTTCATGGAGCACCCGAAGTTTGACAAGATTTTTAATGAGGATGCCCTTGGCAATTACCTGTCATTCCAGTTTGTTCCGACGAATGAGACTTTTTTCAAGGGAGTGTTCTGCCTTCAGCCGGGACATTATTTCATATATGAAAATGGGAAAATGGAGATCACACGGTACTTTGAACCCAATTTCACCGGAGCCTGTACCAAATCTTTTGATGAGGTTGTCGATGATGTGGAAGCGGTCATGAAAGAGTCCGTGGAAAAGCATAAGATCAGCGATGTGGAAGTGGCGTCATATCTCTCCAGCGGCGTGGATTCCAGCTATCTGACCTGGCTCGGGCAGGTGGACCGCACGTTCACGGTGGGCTTTGACGAAGGACAGTACAGCGAGATCCAGGATGCGAAGGAGTTTGCGGCAAGCATCAATATGCAGAACGACGCCAAAGTCATTACGCCGGATGAATACTGGGATAAGCTCTCAGATATCCAGTATTATATGGATGAGCCTGTGGCAGATCCGGCTGCGATCGCGTTGTATTTCCTGAGTGAAGAAGCTGCGAAAAAGGTGAAGGTGGTGCTCTCGGGAGAAGGGTCGGACGAGCTTTTCGGCGGATACAATATTTACTGTGAGCCTCTGGAGCATACGGCTTTCAACAAAATCCCATTTCCGATACGCCGTTTCCTCGGAAGATTTGCAGAATACTGTCTGCCCCGGGGAATGAAGGGGAGAGGATTCCTCATGCGTCACGGCAAGACGCTGGAGGAACGGTATTATGCTAACGCGACAAATATCTTTACAGAGCGGGAAGCAAATAAGATTTTAAAGAAAGGCTGCAGACCGGGCATCCAGGATGTGACCCGCCCATTATATGAGAGAGTTAAGGATAAAGACCCTGTCACGAAGATGCAGTATGTTGACATGCATCTCTGGCTGGTCCATGATATCCTTATGAAGGGGGATAAGATGGGCATGGCCAATTCTCTGGAAGTAAGAGTGCCGTTCCTTGACAAGAAGGTGCTGGAGCTGGCGGAGACCCTGCCTCTTGACTATAAGGTGAGGCCTCCAAGGACAAAGGTCGCGCTCCGTGCGGCAGCAGAGAGGAACATACGGAGTAAGACGGCAGAGAAAAAGAAACTGGGCTTTCCGATCCCGATCCGGGTATGGCTGAGGGAGGAGAAATATTATAACAGAGTCAGGGCAATGTTTGCGACAAGTGCGGCAAAGAAGTTCTTCAACACAGACATGCTCATGAAAATGCTGGATGACCACAGGGAGGGAAAGAATACGAACGAGAAGACGGACGACAGCCGCAAGATATGGGCGGTGTATATCTTCCTCGTGTGGTATGACAGGTTCTTTGAACATGGGAAGCCAGTGCATCCGGCTGTGAATACAAGATAGGCGGACAAGGGGATGTACCGGAGGTCAGGCCACGGTACAGGCATTCATGAATACAGGACAGGTGATGATATGAGAAGCAGGACTGTCAGACCGATCAGACAGCGCGGACAGAAAAAACAGAGTGGAAAAAAGAGCGGGAGCAGCCCGAGGGATACACAGCCCCTGAGAATTGAGAAAATGCTCCGCAAGAACAGCCAGCTCTCTGATACACGGCCCATGCGTCCGGTGAGTATACGTTCCGGATATGAGGAATACCAGAGAGTGATCGACCGGAGACGGCAGGTGCTGCACACGCCGAAGCCTCTTCCGGACAGCCCCGCCGGAAGAAAGGAACGTCAGACTCGGAACGCGGCTGCGAAGGCGAAAACGCAGAAGCGGACCGGGCTGGCCGCGGTGATCGCCAGGAGCAGGAGCAAAACAGCGGCAAAAGAGCAGTATTTTGATTATGACCTGCTGATGGTCATTGTATTCCTGATGTGCTTTGGACTGGTCATGCTGTACAGTACCAGTGCATACGAGGCGCAGGTGGACTTTGGAAATGATATGTTTTATTTTTCAAAACAGGCGCTGATCGGCGCCGCAGGCGTCGTCGGCATGTTCATTGTATCGAAGATCGATTACCATTTTTACGGCGCCTTTGCGCTGGAAATCTATGTGGTCGCCATGATCCTCATGGCGCTTGTGCAGACGCCTCTTGGAGTGACCATTAATGGGGCGCGGAGATGGATCGGAGTGGGTGAGATACTGACCATTCAGCCGGCGGAGATCACGAAGATCGCGGTCATCCTCTTCATTTCCTATGAATTATGCCGCCTTGGCAGAAAGGCGTATACAATGGAGGGGATCATCCGGGTGCTCGTGCTGGGTGCGGTTGCGTCAGGGGGCGTTTTGTTTCTCACGGACAATCTCAGTACCGCCATTATCGTTATGGCGATCACCTGCATCCTGATTTTTGTGATCCACCCGAAAACAAAGCCTTTCCTGGCGATCATAGGGATTGGCGCGGCGGCAGCAGCGATCGGAATTGCCGTTCTGTCTGTGACCGTTGCAAACAGCGATAATTTCCGGCTTCAGAGGATCATCTCATGGCTGAATCCAGAAGCGACGATGGATACAGGGAGTTATCAGGTCATGCAGGGACTGTACGCCATTGGAAGCGGAGGTTTCTTTGGAAAGGGACTGGGAAACAGCACCCAAAAGCTGGGCGTGATCCCGGAGGCACAAAACGATATGATCCTGGTCGTTATCTGCGAGGAGCTCGGCGTGTTCGGTGCGATCCTGATCCTTGTACTTTTTGGCTTGTTGTTGTACCGGTTGATGTTTATTGCAAAGAATGCGCCCGATCTGTATGGTTCGCTTATCGCAACAGGGATTTTTGCCCATATTGCGCTTCAGGTTATCCTGAATATCGCGGTGGTCACAGGGCTGCTTCCGACGACAGGGATCACCCTTCCCTTTATCAGTTATGGGGGAACCGCGATCCTGTTTCTTATGGCGGAGATGGGGATTGCCCTGGGGATCTCGCGCAAGATCAGGCTGGAGGGCGAATAAGCTCATAAGATTTTCATATTAAGGTCTTTCCTTCTGAGGAAATATATGGTATATTTTAATCTAGTATTAAAAACTACATATAATAGAAACATAAAATATACTTTACAGTTCGGAAGGAGATATTATGGATTACAAGATAATAGTAGACAGCTGCGGGGAGCTGACTTATAAGATGAAGGAAAGCGGGATATATGTGAGCGCGCCCCTCAGTATGCAGGTGGATGGGGACACGGTGGTGGATGACGACACGTTTGACCAGGCAGATTTTCTCCGGCGTGTGGCAGCCAGTCCGGAATGCCCAAAGTCATCCTGTCCGTCTCCCGAGAAATATATGGAACTGTACAACGGAACTGAACAGAGAGTCTATGTAGTGACACTTTCTTCTGAATTGAGCGGCTCCTGCAACAGTGCGCAGCTTGCAAGGAAGCTCTGGCTGGAAGAACATGGCGGAGATAAAAAGCAGATTTATGTGTTCAACTCTCGTTCGGCGTCCGTGGGAGAGACTCTGATCGCATGTAAGATACAGGAATGTGAAGAGCAGGGACTGTCGTTTGAGGATACGGTCAGCACGGTGGAGCGCTATATCAGCGGACAGAATACCTATTTTGTCCTGGAGAACCTTGATACGCTCCGCAAAAACGGACGGCTCACCGGGATTAAATCTTTTGTGGCAAGCGCTCTCAACATCAAGCCGGTTATGGGATCCACCCCGGAAGGGACGATCTGTCAGCTCGGTCAGGCCAGGGGCATAAAGCGCGCTCTGACCAAAATGGCGGAACAGATCGTGCGCGACGGAAAGCAGACCAGGGATAAAGTGCTTGCCATCGCTCACTGCAACTGTCCGGAACGTGCCAGGGAAGTGGAGAGGATGCTGCTTGACAAAATGCGTGTCAAAGACAGCTTTATCGTGGATACGGCAGGAATCAGTACAATGTATGCGAATGACGGAGGAATAATTGTTGTGCTCTGAGGCATAGTGTGGTAAACTGTCAGTATGCGGGTACCCCAGAGTGTACCATATGCCGTGAAAACAACGGCATAAATGATGAAAGGAGCATGTGAGATATGAGCCAGGAAAAAGTGGATCGTTATAAAAAGGAGAAAGCGAACAGAAAACAGATCATGCGGAAGCAGAAGATAATGAATTTTGTCCGCAAAGGAGTCCTTGCACTTGTGGCGCTCGCTCTGATCGCGTGGCTGGGATACTCAGCTTATGACATGTATGAGTCGGGAAAAGATAGAGTGGTGGCTGAAGTCAATTATGATTCGATCTCGAATTATCTGAACAATCTTACCGTACAGTCAGAAACAGAGGCAGAATAAGCTGCATAAAGTGGTGAGATTTGGGAGAGAATGGTAATATTGACTGCGATATTAAAATTCAATATAATACTCTGAAAGAAGAAAAAATACAACATGTAGGGTGATGGAACTGATCCATACCCTACATGTTCTTTTTTTGCCCTAAAAACAGGGATTTACACTGTTTTTTGGACAATGGCGGAACACAAAAAAACCAAAAAAAGGGGTTGAAAAAGGGAGAGTGGTGGTTTAGAATGGAGTCAAGTGGTAAAGAGTGGTGACTAGTGGTACAAAGTGGGGAGCAATGTGGAGGCTCACATTAAGAGAAAGGATTCCAGATGTTATTAGGAGAGTTCAACCATAGCATTGATGAAAAGGGACGACTCATCATCCCGGCAAAGCTTCGGGACGATCTGGGCGACAGCTTCGTCATATGTAACGGGCTGGAGGGCTGCCTCTTTGTATACTCTCAGGATGAATGGAATAAATTCGTCGCCGAGCTTGAAACCTTACCACGCATGAATAAGGATGCCAGAATCTTTAAACGTTATTTCTTTGGAAGTGCTTCGGAGGGCAGTTTCGACAAGCAGGGGAGAGTTCTTGTCCCGCCGTCACTCCGCAAAGCAGCGCATCTTGAGAAAGACGTCGTTCTGGTGGGAGTCCAGGACAGGGTCGAGATCTGGGACAAGGCGCTTTGGGAAGAGCGCAGCCAGGTGAGCGAAGAGGACCTGGATGCCATTGCAGAACGCATGGAGTCCATAGGAATCAGGATCTGATAAGGAGGAGACCATGGCATTCGAACATGTATCTGTCCTGCTGCATGAGACAGTGGACGGGCTTAATGTCAGACCGGACGGCATCTATGTGGATGCCACGCTGGGCGGAGGCGGACATGCCTTTGAAGTATGCAGCCGGTTAGGTGACAAGGGGAGATTTATAGGAATAGACCAGGATGCAGACGCCATTAAAGCGGCGGGAGAGCGCCTGGCAGGCTTCGGGGAGAAGGTCACGATAATACGGAGCAATTACCGTGATATGAAGCCGCAGCTCCAAAACATTGGCGTTGACAAGGTGGACGGGATCGTTCTGGATCTGGGAGTGTCGTCTTATCAGCTTGACACTGCTGAGAGGGGATTCTCATACCGGGTGGATGCACCGCTTGACATGAGGATGGACCAGAGGCAGAAGATGACGGCAAAGGATATTGTCAACGGATACAGTGAGACGGAACTTTACCGGGTGATCCGCGACTATGGGGAAGACAGATTTGCAAAAAATATTGCAAAACATATCGTCGCAGAACGCGCGAAAGGGCCGGTCGAGACAACAGGTCAGCTGAATGAGATCATACGGCACGCCATACCGATGAAGGTCCAGAAGACTTCGGGACATCCGTCCAAGCGGACGTTCCAGGCGATACGGATCGAACTGAATCATGAACTGGACGTGCTGAAAGATTCGCTGGATGACATGATCGACATGTTGAATCCAGGGGGACGGATCTGTATCATCACATTTCATTCACTGGAGGACAGGATTGTGAAGAGCGCATTTCGGAAAAACGAAAATCCATGTACCTGTCCAAGAGACTTTCCGGTATGTGTCTGTGGGAAGACATCAAAAGGAAGCGTCGTCACAAGGAAACCGATCCTTCCGTCAGAGGAGGAGCTGGAGTCCAACAGCCGTTCAAAAAGCGCGAAACTGAGGATATTTGAACGGAAGTAACAGGGAGTAGTTAAAATATTTATTTTCCTCCGGGAAGGGGAGAGCCCGGAAGAGAGGATCAGGAAAGGGGCATTCGTCATGGCAGCAAAATACGGCACATATAATCGAAGAACAGCAGACATTAGGAAAAATAGTTATGGTCAGTTTTATGTGTACGGCAATGCGGTACGTCAGGCGGAACCTCTTCCGAAGAAAACACCGGAAGCACGCCCGCAGCAGCCGAAGCAGATGAGCAGTCAGGTGGCAAAGAACAGACACCGTGCGATGAGCATCAATCCTGCTTATGCAGTTTTCCTTGCGGCGGCAGCAGTCTGTGCAGTACTGGTGTGTATGCTGTATCTAAGCCTTCAGTCGGAGGTCGTCAGCCGCTCCGAGCATGTGACAGCGATGCAGGAGCAGCTTGCTGATATGACAGAGGCAAACAATACGGCTTATAATGCAGCTGCGGATTCTGTGAATCTGGAGACAGTGAGAGACCGCGCGATGAATGAAATGGGAATGGTATATGCTGCCCAGGGGACAGTTGTGGAGTATGACAGTCCGTCCGGGGAATATGTAAAGCAGTACAGTGACATTCCCGAAAGCGGAGTGCTTGCCAAGTCGAGCGACGCATCAAATTAAGGATAATATGATATGGCAGGAAGAAAAAGAAAGAAGAGCAGATTTGAATTTTTAACGAAAAAATTCCCGCTCAGGATGCAACGGAAGCTGGTAATGCTATTTATGGCAGTGGTACTGGCTTTTGTTGTTCTTATAGGGAGGATCACATATATCAATGTAACAAAAGGAAGCGGATATACCAGGACTGTCCTGGACCAGCAGAATTATGACAGCCGTGTGATCGCTTTTAAGCGTGGGGATATCGTGGATCGCAACGGCACAAAGATCGCCTCCAGCGAGCGTGTGTACAATGTCATCCTGGATGTGAATATGATGACGGATAAGGACGAATACATTGAACCAACCAAAGAAGTCCTCAAAGAATGCTTTGGAATTGAAGGAAGCGTTGTGGATGGGCTGGTGGAGGAGGATCCGGACAGCCGTTATGAGATTCTCGCCCGGGGGATTGATTATGAGACAGCGCAGAAATTCAATGAGATCGATGCGGATGATGAGAATTATCCTAATGTGATGGGAATCTGGCTGGAGGACGACTATACGAGGACTTATCCCTACGGCAGTATGGCCAGCGATGTGATCGGTTTTACCTATGCAGGAAACCAGGGGGCCATTGGCATTGAAAATGCGTACAATGACGTGCTGAACGGAACAGACGGCAGGGAGTACGGATATTTTGACAGTGAGTCCTCTGTGGAGAGGACAGTCAAACCGGCAAAGAATGGAAATACGGTTGTATCCACCATTGATGTAACTCTCCAGAGCATCGTGGAGAAAGCGATCCTGGAGTTTAACCAGGAACGCGCGGGTGACGGCGAACTTGGAAGCAAGAATACTGCGGTCATTATCATGAATCCGAATACAGGAGAGATCCTGGCAGAAGCGTCTTATCCCAACTTTGACCTGAATGAGCCGAGAAACCGATCTCAGATTTATTCAGATGAGGCGTGGACAGAGAAGATGCAGGAGGTGGCTGCAATCTACAGCCAGCAGGGAAAGGAGCAGGAATGGAATGAAATGTCGGACGATGAGAAAGAAGCGGCGACATTGAATGACCTCTGGCGCAATTTCTGTGTCAGCGACGCCTATGAGCCCGGTTCCGTGGCAAAGCCATTTACTGTGGCGGCAGGACTTGAGACCGGGACACTTACCGGAGATGAGACCTATTACTGCGGCGGTTCCAAGAATGTCATGGGCTGGGAAATCGGATGCCATTACCGGGCAGGCCATGGAACAGAGTCGATCCAGGATGCGATAGCCAATTCATGTAACGTAGCGCTGATGGATATGGCGTCTGTTATCGGAGTAGAAAACTTTACCAGATACCAGCACATCTTTGGTTTCGGTGAATACACCGGCATCGATCTTCCGGGAGAAGCATACACGGCAGGTCTTTTGTACACGGCAGACAGTATGACAGAGGTAGACCTTGCCAGCAACTCGTTCGGACAGAACTTCAATGTGACTATGACGCAGATGGCGTCTGCTTTCGCTTCTCTTATTAATGGAGGGTATTATTATGAACCCCACGTTGTGAAACAGATCCAGGATGAGAACGGCAATGTCATTGAGACAAAAGACCCGGTGCTTCTTCGGAAAACAGTGTCCTCAGAGACGTCAAAGATGCTGAAAACTTATATGAAGGCAACGATGGACTATGGGACAGGTCAGCGGGCTCAGGTGGAAGGATACGATATCGGCGCTAAGACAGGGACTGCGGAGAAGCTGCCCCGAGGAAACAATAAATACCTGCTTTCCTATATCGGTTACGCGCCCCAGGAGAATCCGGAAGTGCTGATCTATGTTGTGATCGATGAGGCTCGGAACGATTCGGCAGGAGACAGTTCTCTTGTCCTGGGCTTAAGCAAGAAGATCATGGAAGAGGCGTTCCCGTATCTCGGAATCACGACTATTGCCGAAAGCGGAGAGAGTGTCCAGACAGAGGGACAGAATTTCGGAGATACAGAGTACACAGACTACGATGAAAATTATGAAGACACTTATAATAACCCGGACGGCTCATATATAGATGAAAACTACAGCCCGGACCTGGATGACTGGGCCTCGGGCGAAGCGCCGGAGTGACGCGGGCAGCAGTGCCGGCGGCAGAAATGGGAATAACCATGCAGAAGATGTAATAAGCTGTAACAACATCTTTTGCATGGTTTTTATTATATGAAGAATAAGACTTATAACAAAAAGAAGATCATGATCGTTTTTCTCTGCGCGGCCCTGATCCTTGCGGCTCTGATAGGAAGACTGGTCTACCTGATGGTGTTTGACGCGGAGTATTACCAGGAGCTGGCTCAGGATCTGCATGAGCGAGAGAGGGAGATCAAGGCGGCCCGCGGGGAGATTGTGGACCGCAACGGCGTAGTGCTGGCTACCAACCGGACGGTGTGCACGATTTCGGTCATCCACAGCCAGGTGGAAGAGCCGGAGGAAGTGATTTCCGTTCTGTGCCGGGAGCTTGAGCTGGATGAAGCTGAAGTGAGAAAAAAAGTAGAGAAAGTGTCTTCCATGGAGAAGATCAAGACAAATGTGGATAAAGAGACCGGAGACCGCATCAGAGGTTACGACCTGGCGGGTGTAAAGGTGGATGAGGATTATAAACGTTATTATCCGTATGACGAACTTGCCTCGCGGGTCCTTGGATTTACCGGGGGAGATAATCAGGGGATCATTGGTCTGGAAGTAAAATATGAAGAGTATTTAAAAGGGACAAACGGTACGATCCTCACTGTGACCGACGCCAGGGGCGTGGAGCTGGAAGGGGTGGCGGAAGACCGGATCGAACCCGTGGCAGGGGAGACGCTTCAGGTCAGTCTGGACTATAATATCCAGGCTTACTGCGAGCAGGCGGCAATGAAAGTAATGGAGGAAAAACAGGCGGAGGCAGTGTCCATCCTTTTGATGAATCCTCAGAATGGAGAAATCTATGCCATGGTGAATGTGCCGGAATTTAATCTGAACGAGCCGTATGAGCTGAATACCGGGGTGGATGGATCGTCTCTTACAGATGAAGAACTGCAGGATGCCCTCAACCAGATGTGGAGAAACCGCTGCATCAATGACACGTATGAGCCGGGGTCCGTGTTTAAGATCATTACTTCTTCTGCCTGCCTCGAAGAAGGGGTGGTGTCTCTTGACGATACATTTTTCTGTCCGGGGTACCGGATCGTGGAGGATCGCAAGATCCGGTGCCATAAAGTCGGGGGACATGGGCAGGAGACGTTTGTGCAGGGAATACAAAACTCCTGTAATCCGGTGTTTATGGACATCGGGCTGCGGCTTGGCGCGGACCGGTTTTATGATTATTTTGAAACATTCGGGCTGATGAAGCTGACGAACATCGATCTGCCGGGGGAGGCGGGGACGATCATGCACAAGAAAGAAGATATTGGGATCGTGGAGCTGGCGACCATGACATTCGGGCAGTCCTTTCAGGTCACGCCGATCCAGATGGCCGTGACAGTCAGCTCCATTGTAAACGGAGGAAACAGGGTGACGCCTCATGTGGGAACTGCAATCCTTGACGATAGCGGGAACGTGGTGAAGGAATTCGAGTATGAGGTGGAATCCGGCATTGTCTCTAAAGAAACATCCGAGACCATGCAGATGCTCCTGGAGAGTGTTGTTTCGGAAGGATCGGGGAAAAATGCTTTTCTGGAGGGGTATTCCATCGGAGGCAAGACTGCGACTTCCCAGACGCTCCCGAGAAGCGCCAATAAATATATCTCATCCTTCCTGGGATTCGCGCCGGCGGATGATCCGCAGATACTCGGCATGGTCATCATCCATGACCCCCAGGGAGTCTACTATGGCGGGACGATCGCGGCCCCTGTGCTTAAGAGCATTTATGATAATGTGCTTCCCTATCTCGGGATTGAAAAAAAGTAAGTCATGGTTTATACTAAACAGGTTGAGAAACGAAAGAGATGAAGAGGTGGATTTATGAGTAGTCATGTAGTGATACCGGTGCTGATATCGTTTGCCATAAGCCTTGTTCTGGGGCCGGTGATCATTCCTTTTTTGCGGAAACTGAAGATGAAACAGACGGAGCGGGTGGAAGGCGTGCAGTCCCATTTAAAAAAAGCGGGCACGCCGACCATGGGCGGTATCATCATCCTTGTTTCGGTGATCGTGACTTCCCTGTTCTATGTAAAGGACTATCCGAAGATCATTCCCATTCTGTTCCTGACGGTTGCATTCGGTCTTATCGGGTTCCTGGATGACTATTTGAAAGTGGTCCTGAAGCGTTCTGACGGCTTGATGCCCGCACAGAAAATGGCTCTCCAGATCGTGGTCACGGCGATATTTGCGTTCTATCTGGTGGAGGTGGCAAATATTCCCCTGACCATGCTGGTGCCTTTTTCCGGCGGGTATTACCTGGACCTTGGCTGGGTGGCGGTCCCTGTCCTGTTCGTAGCTGTGATCGGAACGGTCAACGGCACCAATTTCACGGATGGCCTGGATGGTCTTGCCTCCAGCGTGACTGTCCTTGTGGCTACATTTTTTACCGTGGTCGCCATCGGGACAAAGAGCGGCATCGAACCGGTCACCTGCGCGGTGGTAGGAGCGCTGCTTGGCTTCCTGCTCTTTAATGTATATCCGGCCAGTGTTTTTATGGGAGATACCGGATCCCTCGCCCTTGGAGGGTTTGTGGCAGGTACGGCTTATATGCTCCAGATGCCGCTGTTTATTATCATCGTGGGATTTATCTATCTGGTAGAAGTGGCTTCCGTTATGATCCAGGTTACCTATTTTAAGAAGACTGGCGGGAAGCGGATATTTAAGATGGCGCCGATCCATCATCACTTTGAGTTGTGCGGGTGGTCGGAGACAAGAGTGGTGGCCGTATTTTCTATCATCACGGCGCTCCTTTGCCTGATCGCGTTAATGGGGGTATAGAACAATGGAAATGAAAGGGAAAAAAGTACTCGTATTTGGTTCGGGGATCAGCGGAGAGTCGGCGGCCTGCCTTTTGCTGCGGGAAAGCACGCAGGTGGTGCTGTACGATGGGAACGAGAACCTGAAGGCAGAAGAAATCATGAAAAAAATCACAGATAAGCTGCCGGCGGGAGAAAAAACCGCATCAGAAGCTGCGTCAGGAACCGTATCGGAGGCCGTCCGACTTCAGGTCGTTCTTGGCAGATTTCCGGAAGAACTTCTTGAGCAGCTTTCCCTGACAGTGATGAGTCCTGGAGTTCCCACAGACCTTCCGGTGGTGGACAAGATGAGGGCGGCAGGAATCCCTGTGTGGGGCGAGATCGAGCTTGCCTATGCGCTGGGAAAAGGCGATGTCCTCGCCATTACAGGGACGAATGGAAAGACAACGACAACTGCGTTGCTCGGCCAGATCATGGCAAACTGGAAAGAGAGCACGTTCGTAGTGGGAAATATCGGTAATCCCTACACAAGCATCGTGCCTGAGACAACGGATGATTCAGTGATCGTGGCGGAGATGAGCAGCTTCCAGCTGGAGACAGTACATACGTTCCGCCCGAAGGTCAGCGCCATCCTGAATATCACGCCCGACCATTTGAACCGCCATCATACGATGGAAGCATACATTGCGGCAAAGGAGAGGATCGCGGAGAACCAGACAAAGGACGATGTCTGCGTGCTTAATTATGAGGATGAAGTCCTCAGGGGATTCGGAGAAAAAGTGCCTGCTGATGTTCTATATTTCAGCAGCCGGCGTAAACTTAATAGAGGTGTGTACCTGGATGGAACTACCATCGTGTGCGCCGTAAATGAGACGATCCCGGTCTGCGATGTAAGCGAGCTGCAGATCCTCGGGACACACAATTATGAAAATGCGATGGCGGCAGTGGCGATGGCTTGCGCCTACGGCACGCCGATGGACATTATACGCAGGACATTAAAAGAATTCGCAGGCGTGGAACACCGGATCGAGTTTGTGGCTGAGAAAAATGGGGTCGCTTATTATAATGATTCCAAAGGTACGAATCCGGACGCGGCGATCCGGGGAATTCGGGCCATGAGCCGTCCGACGGTATTGATCGGTGGAGGATATGACAAGGAATCTTCCTATGATGAATGGATCCAGGCGTTTGACGGAAAGGTAAAAAAGCTGGTCCTGATTGGGGCTACCCGGGAAAAGATTGCCGGGGCAGCAGAGAAACTCGGCTTTAAAGATATCGTGATGGCGGATACTTTTGAAGAAGCCTTCAACAAATGTGTGGAATATGCGCAGCCTGGAGACGCGGTGCTTCTCTCGCCCGCATGCGCAAGCTGGGGCATGTTTAAAAATTATGAGGAACGCG
This sequence comes from uncultured Mediterraneibacter sp., assembly GCA_944383695.1. Lineage (GTDB taxonomy): Bacteria > Bacillota > Clostridia > Lachnospirales > Lachnospiraceae > Mediterraneibacter. The sequence goes on along the minus strand of CALWQP010000002.1, from coordinate 67,910 downwards.
GAGATAAATTCAAAGAACTTGTAAAACAGTTGTAGGGAGTGGAGTTTATTGGAGCGTTCCAAAAGGAAGAGACGGTTTGACGAGACGCTGCTGGCAGTGATTCTGATCCTTGTGGTGATCGGGCTTGCTGTGCTTTACAGCACCAGCGCGTATAATGGCAGGGTGAAGTTCCATGATTCTCTGTATTATCTGAAAAAACAGGGATTTGCCACCATTCTCGGGCTGCTCGGCATGGTCATCATCGCGCGGATCGACTATCATAAATGGCTCCCCCTGGCAGTTCCGGGATATCTTATGGCGATCGCGCTCTCTGTTGCGGTAATGCTCTTTGGCGATGAATATAACGGGTCCAAAAGATGGCTGTCTTTGGGCCCGGTTTCTTTTCAGCCCTCAGAGTTCGCAAAAGTGGCGGTCATACTTTTCCTGGCGTGGCTTGTGAGCAGGAATGTCCGGCAGATGCACAAGTTCAGGACGCTCGTGCTCATGATGCTGCCGGTTCTCCCTGTGGCAGGACTGGTGGGGGCCAGCAACCTAAGCACCGCGATCATCATCCTAGGTATCGCGGTGGTCATTATCTTTGTGGCAAGTCCAAAATACTCCCAGTTCATATGGATGGGAAGCGTGGGAATCGCATTTATGGCAGTGTTTCTGGCCATGGAGAGCTATCGCCTGGAACGGATCGCGATCTGGCAGCACCCGGAAAAATACGAGAAAGGTTATCAGACACTCCAGGGACTTTATGCGATCGGGAGCGGAGGACTTTTCGGCAGGGGGCTGGGGAACAGCGTACAGAAGCTGGGCTTTCTTCCCGAAGCGCAGAATGATATGATATTTTCCATTATCTGTGAAGAGCTGGGACTTGTCGGAGCTGGGATCATCATAGTCCTGTTCCTGATCCTGATATGGCGGCTCTTTGTGATCGCTACAAAAACGCCAGATCTTCTGGGGGCTCTGATCGCCTCGGGCGCGCTGGCGCATATGATGATCCAGGTAATCTTAAATATCGCAGTCGTGACAAACTCCATCCCAAACACAGGGATCACGCTGCCTTTTATCAGCTACGGAGGGACGTCCGTTATGTTCCTCCTCTTGGAAATGGGGCTTGTGCTCAGTGTATCAAGTCTGGTAGAATGAAATAACAGTTCAGCCATGGGTATTCCGGGAGAAGGAATCATGCTCGCATGAATTTTCCGCTCCCGGAATACCCATGGGGTGAGCGCCCGATCATGAGCAAAACAGCGGCGCAGCCGCAGTAAGCACAGAGTGCGGTTTTGCGAATGGCGCGGCTGAACGGACGTGCGGGATGAGGCGCAGCCGCAGTAAGCACGGAGTGCGGTTTTGCGAATAACGCGTCTGGACGGACGCGGAACGGAAAGTACAGAAGGAGGCATTTGGATGAAGAAGAAAAAGCGCAAAAAGAGAAGAGTATGGCTGATCCTGGTCTCTGTCATCCTGGGGCTCGCCGGGCTGGCGGGCGTGGCTGTGCTCCTGTTTCAGACGCGCTCCTTTGAAGTGGAGGGGAACTCTTATTATGGAGATGCCACCATCACTACATGGATACAGAATGACAGGCTGTCTGTAAATACATTATATATTCTTGCAAAATACAATCTTACAGATGCAGACCTTCCCTCAGGTGTGGAGAGAATGACCGTCTCCCTGAAGAATCCATGGACAGTCAAAGTAAAAGTTGAGGAAAAAGAAATGGCAGGGTATGTGGATTATGACGGCGCATACCTGTATTTTGACGAAATGGGAACCGCAGTGTTAAGGTCAAAGAAGCTGATCGAAGGAACCCCTTATATTGAAGGGCTCACCTTTGACACGGCAAAGGTAGAGATGGGGAAGAAGCTTCCTGTTGAAGATGATAGTATTTTTGAAAAAATCGTTGAAGTTTCAAAAAATCTGAAAAAATGCAGTCTGACCCCGGACCGGATGTCCTGTTCGGGTGGGAGTGTCCAGGTTTATTTCGGGATTGTGGAAGTGCTGCTCGGAAGCGGCGATTATGAAGAGAAGCTGGAGCAGGTCCAGCCGATCCTTGACAAGCTGGCAGAACTGTATCCGGATACGGCGGGAACACTGCATCTTGAAAACTATGATCCGGACTCGGAGTCCATACGGTTTGTCCCCGCCGCCTGATGTCAGGGTGCGGTCTCTAAACAGTCGGGTGAACTGTAATGGAAATAGTGCAAAAATATCAGAAAAATAAGAAAAATCTATTGATTATTTACGGAAAAGACTTTATTATATACTTATTGGATTCTATCGTTCAATAAAAGGGTTGTATAAGAAATTAATAAGACGACAAAGGAGGAAATACTCTTGTTAGAAATTAAAACCAACGAATCAGAAGCGGCCGCAAGAATAATTGTTGTCGGAGTAGGCGGCGGTGGGAACAACGCTGTGAACCGTATGATCGACGAACAGATCGCGGGCGTGGAGTTTATCGCAGTGAATACAGATAAACAGGCGCTGCAGCTTTGTAAGGCACCGACACTGATGCAGATCGGCGAGAAGCTTACAAAAGGACTCGGCGCAGGAGCGCAGCCTGAAGTGGGCGAGAAAGCGGCAGAAGAAAGTTCAGAAGAGATTTCAGCGGCATTAAAGGGAGCGGATATGGTATTCGTGACCTGCGGTATGGGCGGTGGAACAGGTACGGGAGCAGCACCGGTGATTGCGCGTATTGCAAAAGAGCAGGGCGCTCTGACAGTCGGAGTCGTGACAAAGCCGTTCCGTTTTGAATCTAAGACAAGGATGCAGAATGCACTTACGGGAATTGATAAATTAAAAGAAAATGTTGACACAATGATCGTGATCCCGAACGATAAGCTTCTTGAAGTCGTTGACAGACGCACAACGATGCCGGAAGCGCTCAAAAAGGCGGATGAGGTTCTTCAGCAGGGTATCCAGGGCATCACAGACCTGATCAATGTTCCGTCACTGATCAATCTTGACTTTGCGGATATCCAGACTGTCATGAAGGACAAGGGTATCGCCCATATCGGTATCGGTTCAGGACGCGGTGATGACAAAGCTCTTGAGGCAGTTAAAGACGCAGTTGCCAGCCCGCTGCTTGAGACAACGATCCAGGGTGCGTCCAATGTCATTGTCAATGTATCCGGTGATATTACTCTTATGGATGCATCAGACGCTGCAGATTATGTACAGGAACTGGCAGGAGAAGGCGCAAGTATCATCTTCGGTGCGATGTACGATGATTCCAAGTCAGATGAATGTACGATCACTGTTATTGCCACAGGCTTACATAATGTAGGCGGCAGCGCTTCCAAGCTGAAAGCAAGGCTGGAAGGTCAGAAGAATGTAGGTTCCATCCTTCCGTCAGGGGATTCTCCGGTGAGAAGCCGTCTTGACAATGAGAACAGGACAGCAGCAAGGTCTCAGGGAGGCACCATGCCGACACTGCAGCCGAGGACTCCGTCCAGCAGTGTGAAAGAACAGTCCATTAAGATTCCGGATTTCTTTAAGAAATAAGGGTGGACAAGTTTTTAAAAGACAAAATTATAAAATATAAGTTTGTGCTAAAAAAATGGAATAAAAAACAGACGATACAGAAAATGTACCGTCTGTTTTTGCTTTACCGCCTCATGAAAAGTATGCTGATCGCCGGAGTTCCTTACATATTCTCGCGGAAGAAAGAAACGATCTTGTCAAAAGGAATGATGTCGGTCCGGTCATACAGGTCAGTGTGTACGGCGCCGGGAATGATCATCAGTTCCTTGTTTTCCCCTGTCAGCTTCTCAAAAGCATCTCTGCTGAAATAGCAGGAATGTGCCTTCTCACCGTGGATCAGCAGTACGGCGCTGCGTATCTTACTGCTGTACGCGAGGAGAGGCGCGTTGAGAAATGACAGGGAGGAAGTCATATTCCAGCCGTCATTCGAGTTGAGTGACCGTTTGTGATATCCCCGGGATGTCTTATAATAATCATAGTAATCCTTCACGAAGAAAGGCGCATCATCGGGAAGGGGATCTGCCACTCCGCCGGCTCTTTTATAAGCTCCGTTTCTGTAGTCAGCAGTCCGCTGTCCGTTTAAGGCTCTGCGTTTCTCGTAACGCGTTTCTTCGCTGTCCTCGGCGTCAAAATAGCCTTTTGCATTTACCCGACACATATCATACATAGTGACGGCCACTGTTGCCTTGATCCGGGTGTCAATGGCTGCCGCGTTCACTGCCATCCCTCCCCATCCGCAGATGCCGATGATCCCGATCTTTTCCGGGTCAACGTTATCCTGAACAGACAGGAAATCCACCGCTGCCTGGAAATCTTCTGTATTGATATCCGGGGAAGCTACATACCGGGGTTCTCCCCCGCTCTCGCCGGTATAGGAAGGATCGAATGCCACTGTAATAAAGCCTCTGGCTGCCATTGTCTGTGCATACAGCCCGGAAGACTGCTCCTTTACTGCTCCGAAAGGACCGCTCACTGCAATGGCAGGAAGCTTTCCCTTCGCATCCTTCGGCTCATACAGATCCGCTGCCAGCGTGATGCCGAACCGGTTGTGGAATGTGACTTTTCTGTGGTTTACCTTTTCGCTTTTCGGGAAGGTCTTATCCCATTCTGTGACCAGATTTAATGTTTCCTGCATCTGAATATCCTCCTTTGATTTTTGTATTTTTATATGTGACTGCAGAGACCGTATGAAAAGATGTCCTGTTTAATGAATTTTATGTTTGACAATCTTCCGCTTCACTGCTAAAGTGATTATAAGACCTAAACCTAACTTTAGGTCAAGGTATTTTTCGGGATTTTTTAAGAACAGGAGGATAAATATGTACACGATTGGTCAGGTATCAGAAATGTTTGGGCTGCCTGTGTCTACTCTGCGCTATTATGACAGGGAAGGGCTGTTCCCGGGGATGGAGCGATCCTCCGGGATACGCAGGTTCGGGGAGAAAGAACTCGAAGCGCTCCGTGTGATCGAGTGCCTGAAAAAGTCGGGCATGGAGATCAGGGATATCAAGCAGTTTATGGAATGGTGTGCCCGGGGCAGCGAGACATATCCCCTGCGCAGAGAATTATTCCTCCGGCAGAAAGATCTGGTGGAGGCTGAGATTCAGCGGATGAACCGGGTCCTTGATATGATCCGGTATAAATGCTGGTATTATGAACAGGCGGTCAGAGATGGAAATGAGGAACGTCTTGCACTCATGAGACCGGAAGATATGCCGGAAGAGATCAAAAGGGCTTATGAAAATGCCCATGAGAAATGATTCTTTTTCTTTTCTCTGTCTGTCGAAATATATTTTTTCACGTCTGTCACCATCTGACAAATTTCAACTTACAAGAGCGATATAATGATACCCGGATCGGTTTTCAGGAGAAAGAAGGTGGGCTATGCATTATGAGTTGTACATAGATGTATTTTTTCTGGAAAATCTCATGATGGACAGCCTGCTTCTTCTGGCGCTTGACCATATTCTGAAGTGCGGCAGGACACGAGGCCGCCTTTTCCTGTGCGCGGCGCTCGGGAGCCTGCTGACTTGCGCGGCAGTAGCCGTTCCCTTTCCGGGGATAATAAAATTCATTTTATTCCATGTCGTGATAAACAGTGTGATGATCCTTACAGGGCTCAAGATCAGGAGCGCGTCACAGTTTGTGAAGGCGTTTATCCTTTTGTATGCCGTGTCGGCATTTCTGGGAGGGATCCTGCTGATATTCAGACCCTATCTGCGTTATATCAGCCTGTTCTACAGCGCTGCTTTCGGGGCGTATCTCCTGCTCATGAAACTGTGGGAGCTTATGGCGCATATGGTGAGACGGCAGAAAGAGATCCTTCAGGTGACATTGTACACGGAAAAAGGAGAAAAGGCGGCAAATGCTCTCTGGGATACGGGGAATGAGCTGAGGGATTTTGCCACGAATGATCCGGTAAATATCCTGGACCCGGCATTTCTCTGCGAGATTACAGAACTGCCGGAGGCAGAGAGAGGATTTCATATGATCCCTTACCGATGTGTCAGCGGAGAACGAGTCATGAAAGTGTTCCGGATCGAGAAAATGTGTGTGCACATGGGAAAGGCAGGGGAAGAAAGATGGATACATAATCCTCTGCTTGGGATAGGAGAGGAGACGCTTTCCGGAAATAAGGAATACGAGCTCATTCTGAATCCGGGGATATTCTCATTATAAACAGTAGTGTCGTATAAGTATGGGTACTGTTCCATCAGATATGTAAGCCGTCCGCAGAGCCGCTGTTTCGCGGTAATTGACAAATAGAGGAGGAGACAAGATGTTCATAAAAGTAGCTGTTCCGCAGCAGTTTAAACTGCGGGTGATACCGGATATTAAGAGTCTGATATTCGGAAGCGGAAAAGAGATCCATTATATAGGAGGCACAGAAGTGCTGCCGCCGCCGCTGGAAGGAGCGCATGAGAAAGAAGTAATAGAAGAGCTGGGGACAGAACGTGCCGAGGAGGCAAAAAAGACACTGATCGAGCATAATCTCCGCCTTGTTGTATATATCGCAAAAAAATTTGATAATACAGGTGTAGGAGTGGAAGACCTGATTTCCATCGGTACGATCGGGTTGATCAAAGCGATCAACACGTTTAATCCCACAAAAAAGATCAAGCTTGCCACCTACGCGTCGCGCTGTATTGAAAATGAAATTTTGATGTATCTGAGGAGAAACAGCAAGACAAAGCTGGAAGTGTCTATCGATGAGCCTCTAAACGTGGACTGGGATGGGAACGAACTGCTTCTGTCGGATATCCTCGGAACAGATGAAGATACCATATACCGGGACCTTGAAAATGAGGCGGAGCGCAAACTCCTTATCCGCGCACTGAACAAGCTGAGCAGCCGGGAAAAGATGATCGTGCGGATGCGCTTTGGACTGGACAATCCGGATGGACGCGAGATGACTCAGAAAGAGGTGGCGGATCTGCTGGGGATTTCTCAGTCGTATATCTCACGGCTCGAGAAAAAAATCATGCAGAGACTGAAGCGGGAGATGGTCCGCTATGAGTAAGGCTCTGGAAATTTTTGCAGCATAAGTTCTGGAAATTTTTGCAAAAAGGTTGTATATCTGCTCATCTGATGCTATATTAATATTAGCCTAGTTTTGTCCAAATTATAGGACGATCAAAGATATATAGATGAGGGATTACATATGAAAAGAAAAATAAGCAGTAAAATTTTGGCCCTGCTGTTGTCAGCAGCGATCTCGCTGCCCGCGGCAGGGTCTGTTACTTTGACGGCATCTGCAGCGGAAAATGCAGAGCCGTCCGGACAGACCAGCGCTGTTGGCGGAGACTTTGCAAATGTGGTCGTATTTGCCCGGTTTCAGGACGACCATATATCAGAAAATTATCTGAATGAGGACAGCGACAAGACCACCGGCGACAACACAGTGATGGAAGAGATCATGCATTTCTATGACGGTGATTATGGGCGTTCTTTCACAAGATATATGGAGACCGTGTCAAACGGACAGCTTCATGTGAAGAACCTGTTTCCCCAGTACGATGAGACTACCGGGCAGACAAGTGTGATCACGCTTCCCTATAACTATGATGATGTGCGGGCAAAAGACATCGACTATCAGGTGATCGGACAGATCATTGAGGAGATGCCGGAACTGACGGACCTTACGGTTGATTACGATGGGGACGGCTACATTGATAATTTCACGGTCATTTTGTTCGGAGGAGTGGATACCATTTACAGCCATGTCCCTACTCTCTATCCCCATTGCTATAATTATCTCGGGACAGAGAATGTGCCGGGTACTGACAAAAAAGTATCCTATTACAATATCCTTACGACCAATGCGCTTTTGGACGGAAGCCTTCTGGGTGCAACCAGGCATGGCCTGATCATCCATGAGTTTCTCCACACTCTGGGATATCCGGATCTGTATACCCGGGATGGAAGGAGCTATCCGGCGTACTCCTGGGATATCATGGCAGAGAGGAGCATCTATCCTGCCTATCCCCTTGCGGTCTTAAGGGAAACAACAGGATGGGCGGAACTCCCCATCATAGAGGAGGATACTACGCTTACTCTGGAATCGCCCCAGACAGCAGAGGAGGGCAAGCCTTACGCTTATGCCATAAAATCACCACTGAACCCCTATGAACTGTTCGTGGTGGAGCACCGGGAGCAGGGTAACGCCATTGACCCAGACTCGCTGGACGCCAAGATCGGAGGCTCAGGAGTGATCGTATACCGTGTGGACACAACGGTGAAAGATCTAAGCAACTTTGGCAGCAAGCTGGGCATCTATGTGTTCCGCCCCAATGGGGAGGACACAAGAGAAGCCGCGCTCCAGGCAGCGTTTCCGAGAAGTGACGGCAGCGATTCCATTGGCAATGAGGACATTGAGGCAGGCATGAGCGAGGGTGCGCTGACCTTCTCAGACGGCAGCAATTCCGGGATCGTGATCTCGGATATCCGGAGAAACGAGGACGGCACTATGAGCCTTGAGGTAAAACTGCCCAACGCGGATGCTTATGATATGTGGGAGGACACCCGGCTGGTGAACAATGTGCCGGACCAGTCAGCCACTCATGCAGCCGTGGCGACCATTGGCGGCAGCCAGTATGCCGCTGCTGTTCAGCAGACCGGAACTACCGATGGGTCAAAGCCTACATATATCTATTTTTACGAATACACAGAGACAGGAAACAGTCAGTGGACATCCGTGTGGGACAGGATCACTGTTCCGGTGGCGGGCATCGGCGGAGGCGGAACGCTGAGGGATCTGAAGCTGCTCGATGTAAACGGCACGCCAGTGGTCGCTTACACGAACAACCAGAGATACCTTTCCCTGAAATCCTGGAACGGAAGTTCCTGGGTGGACGCCGGTGGCAGCGGGATGCCCGAGGTTGTGGCTTCGTGGGATGCGGAAGTTTCCGGAAGTGAACTTTACCTGGCGTTTACAGAAGATAACGGTAACGCTTCTCTGGCAGCCTTTTCTCTTGGAAGTAACAAGGCGCTGACCGCCTCCAGTCCGGCTAAAAGTTTTACAGGCGGATTTCTGGGAAATGCCAGTGTCTCAGTTGCAGGAGGAAAGATATATACAGCGGTAAGAGATGCAGGCTGGGATGGAACGTACCGGATCAGTTTTTATGAATATGAAAAAGATAAGGGGACCTTCAACACGCTCACAGGTCTTACGGACAATGACCTGGGCATTACGGGCAACAGCACTGCTTACAGTATGTCCGCCTACAATGACAATTTGTATATCACAGCTACAAGAGGAACGGACAAGCTTCTCCTTTTCCGGTATGACAGTGATGAGGATGCATGGACAAAAACCGTGGAGGGGGACATTGACAGCTTCACGCCGGAACTGATGGTAGTGGAAGGAAACTTCTATGTGATGACCAGTCCCGCCAGTGCGAACGGGGAAGGTACAAAACTCTACCGGATCGAGGGAGACCGATTTGTCCAGGAAGGTATCCAGATCGATGCCGGCAGAGGGAGAGGGTTCAGCCTGACTGCCTCCGGGGATGTGATGTTTGCGGCATATTCTGTGGACCAGACCTCCTCGGTGGATGATCTGAGCAAATCTGCCCTTGGATATGTGAAGAAGAAAAGCACAACAGACAAACTGCTCTCCATCACAGTGGAACCCCCGTCACAGACCAGCTATCTGGTGGGCGACGCTGTCTCACTGGAAGGAATGAAGGTCACTGCAAACTACTCCCAGAGCGGTTCCAGAACGCTGAGTGAGGGCGAGTATGAGGTGACCGGGTTTCATGCTGATACAGCAGGAGAGCGGACGGCGACCGTCACATTCGGGACTGTGACCGGTGAATTTTCCTATAAGGTGAGCGAGCCTGTGGAGATCACGGAACTGGCTCTCACAGTGAAAGCGCCGGGAGCAGGAGAGTTTCCGGCACTATCTGCCCAGGTCTCTGTCCCAGGCGTCACGGTAGATCAGGTGAAGTGGACCAGCAGCGTTCCTTCATGGAGCGAGGAAGATGCTTTTGATTATGGTCAGAGTTATACCGTAACGGTGAAAGTGTCTGCTGATCGGCTGTATACCCTCTCCTCCGCTCTTACGGCAACCGTCAATGAAAATGAGGCGTCCGTGACTGTGAGTGGGGAATCAGCGGAAATTTCCTATACTTTTCAGCCCATGAGCGCGCCTGTCATCCGGTCTGTGACAGCTGCGTTTGCTGAGGGTGTTTCCCCGGATGTGGAAAAGGATTCCAGTCTGGATAAGACAGACCTTGTTGTCACAGCCGGTCTGTCAGACGGTTCTTCCAGGAGGCTGACGGACTCTGAGTATAATCTGGAAGCGCCGGCGGATGCACTGGGACAGTTCCAGGCAGTGATCACGCTTGTGGAAAACGAGCAGATCAAGACGACTCTTGATTATCAGGTGTGGAAGACCATATCAGACATTGCCCTTGAGATCGAGAGTCCGGTGTACGGACAGAAGCCGACTCTTGGGGCACAGTCAGACAGCGAGGGCTTTAACGGAGCCACTGTCACATGGTCTCCGGCTGACGGACAGTTTGAGTACGACACTGAGTATACGGCGTCCGCTTCGGTAAATCTGAAAAGCTTTTACCGGGTTGATAAAAATGTTTCCGCTACTGTGAACGGAACAGGAAAAGGGGTCACAGTGACGCCGGGAAATGCCATCGGCACATCGGACAGATACTACTCTGGTCTGACAGTGGAAAAAGACTTTGAGGCTCTTAAAAAACCGGTGATTCAGCAGATCACGGCAAAGCCTTCTGCCGGAAGCGCTCTCGAATATGAGGCAGGAGAAAACGTGGAAAAAGGGGATGTCATTGTGACTGCCCGCCTATCTGACGGCAAAGAGCGCAGGCTGGAGGAACGTGAGTATACAGTGAAAGCATCCACCAGCACTCCCGGGGAATACAATGCCCGGATCACATTGACAGAGGCTCCGTCTATCCAGACAGAGATCAGCTATACGGTGTATCAGACTCTTACAACTGCAACGGTCACGGCAGGCGCGCCTGCTCTCGACACAAAGCCTGCTGTCACTGCCACGGTGGCAGAAAAAGGGCTTGCGGTAACAGGGGACGTGGTATGGTCGCCGGCAGATGACACTTTCCAGCCGGAAGTGACATACACTGCATCTGTCACATTGAAGGCAGAGAAGTATTACAGATTGGCCAAAGATATTTCCTGTATTTTTGATGGGGCGTCTGGGCCAAAACAGGGCGTGAGTGTGACGGAGAACACAGACGGAACCCTGACCGTATCCAGGACTTATGAGGAACTGCCGGCTCCGGAAGTGAAGATCCTAAGCATCACTGCAGGACCAGTGACGCCGGGAACTTTGAAATACGAGGCGGGAGACCAGCCCAGACCGGAAGATGTTTCCGTGACAGCATTATTGTCAAATGGGGAGACACGTACTCTTGCATATTCAGAGTATACGGTGAAAGGAAACACAGATACTCCCGGACAGGGAGAGATCATAGTCACTGTGACGGACGCGCCGGACATGGAGACAAAAGTTCCATGTGAAATATGGAAAACACTGTCAGAGCTCAACCTGACGCTGGAAGCGCCCTCATACGGAAAGGTTCCCGCACAGGAAGGGAAGGCGCAGGAGAAAGGCATTGCTGTCGGTGCTGTCACATGGAAGCCGCAGCAGGATGCCTTTGTGTTCCACACAGCGTACAGCGCCCGGACCGTGCTCACTGCGGACTCCTATTACCGCTTTGACGATACCCTCAGCGTGAAGGTGAATGGAAGTGCAGAAGGCGTGGATGTGCAGATACAGACAACAGAAGGCGCTGAGCGCCAGTCAGTGAGAGAACAGGCTGTTGTTACAGTGGACTTTGGGGAAATCCCGCTTCCTGATGACATTGAGCATTATGAGAGAAAGGAACCCACAACAACGGAAGAAGGGAATATAGAATACTGGTATGTGCCGTCACTTGACAAATATTTTGCGGATGAGGACCTGCGCACTCAGATCAAGAAAGAAGACACGGTCATACCTCCCAAAGAGGCATCAGTAGTTGAGAGCATTGTTTCTGCCGATTCAGGGACCCCAGGGGAGACCCTCCGGTATGAGCAGGGGAGCAGCCTTTCTTCCGCAGACCTGACTGTTCTGGCAGCCCTCTCTGATGGGACTACCCGGCAGCTTGCGCCGGACGAATACGAGGTGACAGGGCAGACCGATACTCTTGGCATCAACACCGCGTTCATCCGGCTTGTGAGCAATCCTTCTGTCACAGGCACAGTGACATATGAAGTGTGGAAGACCATTTCCCAGGTGGAACTTTCTCTGACAGGTCCGGCACACGGACAGACGCTGGCGACATCTGCAAAGATGGAGACCACAGGAGTGCAGGCAGCTTCCGTATCATGGAATCCTGATGACCAGACGTTTCGATATGGCGTTTCCTACACAGCTTCCGTGGAACTTAAGCTTGAGGAATGGCACAGGCTGTCCGGGACAGTCACTGCTGCGGTAAATGGCAGCACAGACGGCGTGGCTGTGGAGTACACACAGGATTCAGCCATCGTGAAAAAGACATTTGCAGCCTTGCCCAATGCAGGCGGAGCTCCCACTCAGAACGTACAGGGAAGCAGCCAGACTCCGGGCAAAACGGACACAGCCGCCAGCGCTGCTACAGGAGACAGGAATGAGAGTCTGCTGCTGGCAAGTATTCTGGCTGTCATGGCAGCTATTGGCGCTGTTGGGGCTGCGGCAGTACGCAGAAAGCGGATACACCGGACAATGGAATAAAAAACAGCATAGATAATGGAATAAAAAAATGCCGGGCGGCATCTACACATTGCAGTAATGTGCGTAGATGCCGCCCTTTTCAAGCAGACTTTCATGAGTTCCCCGCTCAGCGATCCCATCTTCTGTGATGACGATAATTTCGTCCGCATTGCGGATGGTGGAGAGACGGTGGGCAATGGTGATGGTGGTCCGGTCCTTTGAGAGTTCATCCAGGCTCTGCTGGATCCAGCGCTCACTTTCGTTGTCAAGGGCGCTGGTGGCCTCGTCCAGGATCAGGATGGGTGGATTCTTTAAGAATACCCGGGCAATGGAGATTCGCTGTTTCTGACCGCCGGAAAGGCGGGCGCCCCGCTCGCCCACAAAGGTGTCGTACCCATCGGGCAGTTCCTCGATAAAATCATGGATGTTCGCCTGTTTTGCGGCTGTTATGATCTCTTCCATGGACGCCCCGGGTTTTCCGTAAGCGATGTTTTCCCGGATGGTGCCGGAGAAAAGATATACGTCCTGCTGTACCATGCCGATCTGGTTTCTCAGGCTTTTCAGTGACAGCGTGCGCACATCCTTGCCGTCAATGGTGATCCTTCCGCCGGTCACATCGTAGAACCGGGGCAGAAGGGAGCAGATAGTGGTCTTTCCGCTGCCGGATGGTCCTACCAGGGCAATGGACTTTCCTGCCGGGATTTCAAAAGACACATGGGAAAGGACCGGGGTGTCATCGTCGCTGTAATGGAAGGACACATCCTCATAGCAGACCCTGCCCTTTACATGCTCCAGAGGTTTTGCGTCAGGGGCGTCCACGATCTCCGGCTCTGTTTCCATCACATCAAGGAACCGGCGGAACCCGGCAAGTCCTTTCTGCATCATTTCTATGAGCTCCACAAGGATCTGGATCGGACTTATGAAAATGCTGATATACAGGGCGTACATTGCAAGATCACCCACATTCATGAGCCCTTTTGCTATGAGATAACCTCCGAACACGAGAGTGACAAGATACATCATCCCCTGAAAGAACAGGTTCCATCCCATGAAACTTCCCATGCAGTTATAATTGTTCTTCTTTGAGATCAGGAAGGCATGGTTGCTCTTCCTGAATTTATCCCGCTCTATGTCCTCATTAGCAAAAGACTGGACAACGCGGATGCCTGCCAGCGTGTCCTGCAGGCTGGAGTTCACGTCTCCGATCTTTCTGCGGTTTTCCATGAACGTCTCCTGCATCCGCTGATTCTGACGGAAGGAGAACAGGAACATGCAGAGCACGAGGACAATGAGAGGAAGGGCAAGTCTCCAGTTGATCAGGAAAAGAAAGACAAAAGAGCCCAGGATCTTTACGACGGAAATAAAAAGGTTTTCCGGTCCGTGGTGGGCAAACTCCGCGATGTCAAACAGGTCGGATACGAGCTTGCTCATCATCTGCCCTGAGTTATTCTTGCTGTAATAGGAAAAGGACAGCTTTTCATAATGGTCGAAGAGCTGCTGGCGCATATCTGTCTCCATGTGGGCTCCCATCATGTGTCCCTGGTAGCTCACATAATATTTGCACAGGCTCTGGAGGATGTACATGACCAGAAGCCCGGCGGCAAGCCAGGGGAGGGCACGGAGTATAAGAGAGCTGTCTTTTGTAAAAAGCGTGTTTGTCATTGTGCGAAGGATCTGCGGGTATGCAAGATCCACGATGCTGATAAATGCGGCGCAGAGCAGGTCGATAAAAAAGACTGCTTTGTACGGCGCATAATAGTTGATAAATTTCTTAAGTGTATACATTCTTTTTCTCCTTCTATCTATGAGCTGCCATGCCCGGACAGGGTATGGAAAAATACCGTAAAATCGTGACAATAACAATCTTAGCACAGGATTTTCTGCTTGACAAGGCGCGGGACACTGTAATAAGGTAGGGACTGACATAATGCAGAGCCGTGGATTCCGGACCGGGGATGCGTATCCGGAGAGCAGCGGACAGAAATATGCATTTTAGCAGGACAGGAGAGATTTATGAGGATTTATCTTGCCCCTTTGGAGGGGATCACCGGATGGATATTCCGGAGCGCTGTGGACGAGTGTTTCGGAGGATTTGACAAATATTTCGTGCCATTTATCAGACCGAACCAGATGGGACATTTCAGCGCCAGAGAGAAAAAGGATATCCTTCCCGAACATAACAGGGGGATGAGGACAGTGCCCCAGATACTCACCAACCGGGCGGACGATTTCCTGCGCACGGCTGAGAAGCTGAGTGACTATGGTTATGAGGCGATAAACCTGAACCTGGGATGCCCGTCAAAAACCGTGGTGACAAAGGGACGGGGAGCAGGATTTCTCGCTGAACCGGACAGGCTGGACGCCTTTTTGGAGGAAATATTCGGGAAGTGCCCATTGAAGATATCGGTCAAGACAAGGCTGGGTATGGAAGATGCATCTGAGTTTAAAAGACTGATGGAAATCTACAACAGATATCCGCTGGAAGAGCTGATCATCCACCCAAGGGTGCAGAAAGATTTTTATAAAAATGCACCGGATCTGGATGCTTTTGCAGAGGCGGCCGGGAAAAGCAGAAGTCCTGTGTGCTATAATGGTGATATCTTTTCAAAGGAAGACTGGGAAAAATTTGTTTCAAGATTCCCGGGGACGGACTGTATCATGACAGGCCGCGGCGTATTGAAGGATCCGTCCCTGGCAAGACGGCTGCAGGGCGGAAAGGGCGCGGACAGATCAGAGCTGCGGCGGTTTCATGATCTTGTGTATGCAGGATACTGCGAGGAAATGTCCGGCGACCGGACGATCCTGTATAAGATGAAAGAGCTGTGGACTTACCTTGCCCCGCTCTTTGCGGATTCTAAAAAATATGCAAAGAAGATCAAAAAAGCAGAAAAGTGTGCAGTGTATGAGCAGATTGTAGATGATCTGTTTGCAGAGACAGAACTTCAGCCATGAGAAATTCCGGTTCTCATGGCTGAAAAACTCTCCAGATGCGGAGGCGCTTAAGATATGGAGGCGCTTATTGATCATTGTTCGTTCTGCTTTTTCAGGGCAGCCTCAACAAATCCTTTAAACAGTGGATGGGGGCGGTTGGGCCTGGATTTTAATTCCGGGTGCGCCTGTGTCGCGATAAACCATGGGTGAGCCGGGATTTCGGTCATCTCAACGATACGGCTGTCAGGGGACAGGCCGCAAAGGGACATCCCATGGTTTTCCAGATCCTCCCGGTAGTCATTGTTTACTTCATATCTGTGGCGGTGGCGTTCGCTGATTTTTTCTGTCCCATAAAGGCGGGCCGCCAGTGAGCCATCCTTCAGCACGCAGGGATAAGCGCCGAGCCGGAGAGTGCCGCCGATATCTTCAACACCGATCTGATCTTCCATGATGTGGATGACCGGATGGGTCGTGTCTGGCTTCAGTTCCATGCTGTGGGCATCATGATACCCGATCACATTGCGGGCAAATTCTATGATGGCAAGCTGCATGCCAAGGCAGAGTCCCAGGAATGGGATGCCGTGGGTGCGTGCATAGCGGATGGCTTCGATCTTGCCTTCTACGCCGCGGTGGCCAAAGCCTCCGGGGACAAGGATGCCGCTCACATCAGAGAAAAGTTCTCCTGCGTTTTCCTCTGTCACAGTCTCCGAATCGATCCATTTGATATTTACAGTTGTGTGGGTATAAATCCCGCCGTGTTTCAGTGCCTCTACCACGCTGATATAGGCGTCATGGAGCTGGATGTATTTGCCCACCAGGGCTACTGTGACTTCCTGAGTGGGATGTCTCAGCTTATCCACCATCTCTGTCCAGTCCTTCAGGTTGGGTTCCGGGCAGTCCAGATGGAGACACTCACAGACGACTTGCGCGAGACGCTCTTTTTCCATGGCAAGCGGAGCTTCATACAGGTACTCCACGTCAAGATTCTGGAGCACATGGTCTGCCGGGAGATTGCAGAAGAGAGAAATTTTATCCTTCATGCCTGAGGTCAGCGGATATTCAGAACGGCACACGATGATATCAGGCTGGATGCCCATTCCCTGGAGTTCCTTGACACTTGCCTGGGTAGGCTTGGTCTTCATTTCCTGGGAAGCCCGCAGATAGGGGATGAGCGTTACATGGATGAGGATGACGTTTTCATGTCCTTTTTCGTGCTGGAACTGGCGGATAGACTCAAGGAAGGGCTGGCTTTCGATATCTCCCACAGTGCCTCCGACCTCTATTATTGCGATTTCCGTCCCTTCTGCTGCAGGATTGCGGTAGAATCTGCTCTTGATCTCATTTGTGATGTGGGGGATCACCTGGACTGTTCCGCCGCCGAAATCACCGCGGCGCTCTTTCTGGAGTACGGACCAGTAGATCTTTCCGGTAGTGACATTGGAATTTTTTGTAAGGCTCTCGTCAATGAATCTCTCATAGTGGCCCAGATCAAGGTCTGTCTCAGCGCCGTCGTCTGTGACAAAGACTTCACCGTGCTGGACCGGGTTCATGGTTCCGGGATCGATGTTGATATAAGGGTCGAATTTCTGCATGGTGACCGTGTACCCCCGGGCTTTCAGAAGACGTCCGAGAGATGCGGCTGTGATGCCTTTCCCGAGACCGGACACAACGCCTCCTGTTACAAATACATATTTTACTGCCATGGTAAATGCCTCCTGTGTGTCGTGATATTGAGAAGTTCTCTAAAAAAGAGTACAGCCTGACTATAGGTATGGAGCGCTCCATTGCGTTCCGATATCCCAAATTTAGTCAGACTGTAATAGTGCTTTGTAAAAATACTTTTATAGTATACACCTGAAATAAGGAAAATACAATATTTTTTATAGGATTATATGCTCGTAACCCTTACAGGATTGTGTGCTCGTAAATTGCTTCGCATGTAAGCTGCACGCCCAGTTTTTTGAAAATCTTGATATCAACATCCGAGAGCATGACAGAAGTGTGCGCCTGGCAGCCGTTCAGTTTGGGAAGCTGGGAGAGCGCCAGCCGGGCGTCCGGGTTCATCGCCGCGCTTGCAGAGAGGGCGATCAGTACCTCATCTGTGTGAAGCCGCGGGTTTTTGCTCTTCAGGTAATCGACTTTCAGTTTCTGGATGGGCTCGATCGACTCCGGTGATATGATATGGAGGTCATGGTCTATCCCTGCGAGCTCTTTTAACACGTTTAGAAGAAGTGCGGCGGAGGCTCCGAGCAGATTCGTCGTCTTGCCGGTAATGATCCTGCCGTCTTCAAGCTCCAGGGCAGCAGCCGGTCCTCCGGTCTCTTTGGCGCGTTCCAGGGCTTTTACGGCCACGATGCGGTCTGACGCCGTAATGCCGGCCATGTTCATGAGCAGCTCGATCTTCTGCGCTTCTTTGTCGGAAGTATCGCCTTTCACCAGAGCGTTCAGAGCGGTATAGTAGCGGCGGATGATCTCCTGTTTTGAAGCTTCCCTGCATGCCTCGTCATCACAGATGCAGTTCCCCGCCATATTGACCCCCATGTCTGTGGGGGACTTGTAGGGACTCTCTCCGTAGATCTTCTCGAAAATCGTGTTGAGGACGGGGAAAATCTCCACATCCCTGTTGTAATTGACCGTGGTCTCTCCGTAAGCTTCCAGATGGAAAGGATCGATCATATTTACATCGTTTAAGTCTGCTGTGGCAGCTTCATATGCCAGATTGACCGGATGCTTCAGCGGTAGATTCCAGATGGGGAAAGTCTCAAATTTTGCATAGCCCGCATTGATCCCTCGCTTGTGTTCGTGGTAGAGCTGGGAGAGGCAGGTCGCCATCTTTCCGCTTCCAGGCCCCGGGGCTGTAACGATTACAAGAGGGCGCGTTGTACGGATATAATCATTCTTCCCATATCCGTCATCACTGATGATGAGCGGAACATTGGATGGATATCCGGGGATTATATAGTGGAGATATACAGGGATATTGAGCTTCTCCAGTCTGTTTTTGAAGAGAAGGGCGCTTTCCTGTCCGGAAAACTGCGTGATCGTCACGCTGCCTACATAGAGCCCCTGTTCCCGGTATGTGTCGATGAGACGGAGCACATCCGTGTCATAGGTGATGCCAAGATCCCCGCGGATTTTGTTCTTTTCGATGTCTTTCGCGCTGATGGCGATAACGATTTCCGCCTGGGCGCTCAGTTCCTTCAGAAGCCGCAGCTTGCTGTCAGGCGCGAATCCGGGAAGCACGCGGGAGGCGTGATAATCATCGAACAGCTTGCCGCCGAACTCAAGGTAAAGCTTGTTGTCGAACTTGTTGATCCGGCTGCGGATATGTTCAGACTGCATTTTCAGGTACTTTTCATTGTCAAAACCGATTCTCATTTTCCATTCCCCACTTATCTAGTATTTCGTACCCAGTATACTATAAAAAGTCATCGTTTTACAATATTTTCATAATCTTTTTATTGATTTATGTAAAACCTGTACTTATAATGGTAATAACTGATTTTAGGAGGAAAAGAGGAAAAGAATGGATAACCAGAACAATAAGAATAATCCTAACAATAACCGGCAGGGCTGGGGAGTCATCCTGATTACAACCCTGCTGGTCACTTTTATGGTGATGGGATTTTATTCTCTTATGCAGGGGAACGGACCGGAAGAGATAAGTTATGATAAATTTCTGGATATGGTCGATAATGGAAAAGTAGAAGTAGTCAACCTGAACAACGGCCGTATCTATATCACTCTCACAGATGAGGCGAGAGCAGAGGAAGCGCAGAAAAAGGCAGAAGAACAGCAGCAAACCGGCGGTCTGAGCAGTTTTATGAGCCAGTTCCAAAGTCAGACATCGACAGAAGACGACGAAGACAGAGAGAGAGCTCCGGACTATTATACAGGTTATGTAAATGATGAAGCGCTGGTACAGCGGCTCGATGAAGCAGGGGTGGAATTTAGAGGTGAGGTCTCAGATACGGTGGGACAGATGATGCTCAATTTGTTTGTCACTGTTATCCTGCCCTTTGGCCTGACGGCGGTCCTGCTTTTCTATGTATTAAAGAAAATGACAAAAGGCAGCGGTGTGATGGGACTTGGTAAGAGCAACGCCAAAATGTATATGGAGAAGGAGACGGGCATTACATTTCAGGATGTTGCCGGTGAGGATGAGGCTAAAGAGTCTCTTCAGGAGGTAGTTGACTTCCTGCATAATCCCGGTAAATACAGCGGCATCGGGGCAAAGCTGCCGAAGGGGGCGCTCCTTGTGGGTCCTCCGGGAACAGGAAAGACTCTGCTGGCAAAGGCTGTGGCAGGAGAGGCAAAAGTTCCGTTTTTTTCCCTGTCCGGCTCTGCGTTTGTGGAAATGTATGTGGGTGTGGGGGCATCCCGTGTGCGTGACCTGTTTAAGCAGGCACAGCAGATGGCGCCGTGCATCGTGTTTATCGATGAGATCGACGCCATCGGAAAGACTCGTGATACTGCAGTGGGGGGAAACGATGAGCGGGAGCAGACATTAAATCAGCTTCTTGCTGAGATGGACGGATTTGATACGAATAAAGGGCTTCTCATTCTTGCAGCAACAAACCGGCCGGAGATCTTGGACCCCGCGCTTCTGCGTCCGGGGCGGTTTGACCGCCAGATCGTTGTGGATAAGCCGGATTTGAAAGGGCGTATCGATATTCTGAAAGTACATGCAAAGGATGTCCGGATGGATGAAAGTGTGGATCTGGAAGCCATTGCCCTGGCAACATCAGGAGCCGTTGGATCTGATCTTGCAAATATGATCAATGAGGCTGCCATCAATGCTGTAAAACACGGTCGTCAGGTAGTCAGCCAGAAAGATCTTTTTGAGGCAGTGGAAGTCGTTCTTGTCGGAAAAGAGAAGAAAGACCGAATAATGAGTAAGGAGGAGAGAAGGATCGTTTCCTATCACGAGGTTGGACATGCCCTTGTGACAGCTCTCCAGAAGAATACAGAACCAGTACAGAAGATCACCATCGTGCCTAGGACAATGGGCGCTCTGGGGTATGTAATGCAGACGCCGGAGGAAGAGAAGTTCTTAAATACGAAGAAAGAACTCGAGGCAATGATCGTTGTTGCCCTGGGAGGGCGCGCGGCAGAGGAACTTGTGTTTGACACAGTGACTACGGGCGCTGCAAATGATATCGAACAGGCGACGAAGATCGCCCGCGCTATGATCACTCAGTACGGAATGTCAGAGCGTTTCGGCCTGATGGGTCTTGAGTCTGTCCAGAACAAATATCTGGATGGAAGAGCTGTGTTAAACTGCGGCGACGCTACGGCAGGCGAGATCGATGAGGAAGTCATGAAGATGTTAAAGGCTGCTTATGCAGAGGCAAAGAGACTTCTTGGCGAGAACCGTGAGGCGCTGGATAAGATCGCGGCGTTCCTGATCGAGAAAGAAACCATCACAGGAAAAGAGTTCATGAAGATTTTCCGTCAGGTGAAGGGAATACCCGAACCAGCTGAAAATGAGACAGATAAGCCGGAAGAAAAAGAAGGGCGCATTGCGATGAAACCAATGTGAAACCTGTAGTTGTCTTTGGTGGCAGCAGAGATGTGGATCATCCCCATCCACGAAAGGCTCTGCAAGAAGAGGCTGCTCTTCCGACTTAGACAAACGCAGAAAACAGCGGAGCGTGTTTTCGAATCTCCTTCAGCGTAGGGGTGCGGGTGGCTGAGGCGACTTAGGAATGAAACGTAAAAAAATAGAAATCCGGAAAAATGTGTTAAGCCGGGCAATGGGATTGTCTGAGACGAAGGCGAGTTGCTCATTGCCCAGCTTTGCTCCCAGCATTTTTCCGGATTTCGTTATTTTTCTTGCTTTATTGGAGCGGAGTCGAGGCCACCCGCAACCCCGCGCTGAATACGACTTGAATAACACTGCTCCGGAGTTTTCGGACGATTTACATGTCAGCTATTCCCACAGACAAATCCTGATTGATTTTTAAAACAGGAAACAGTATAATTATCTGCATGGAAAGCAATAATTTTGACATACAGGAAGAACTGAAAAAACTCCCCGCAAGACCCGGGGTATACATCATGCATGACGAGAAGGACCACATCATCTACGTGGGCAAGGCGATCAGCCTGAAGAACCGTGTCAGGCAGTATTTTCAGAGCAGCCGGAACAAAGGCGTCAAGATCGAGCAGATGGTGACCCACATCCGGCGGTTTGAGTATATTGTGACGGATTCTGAGCTGGAAGCGCTTGTGCTGGAATGTAATCTGATCAAAGAGCACCGGCCCAAATATAACACCATGCTAATGGATGACAAGACCTATCCGTTCATCAAGGTGACGACGAACGAGGCGTTTCCAAGGGTGATGCTGTCCAGAAAGATGCGAAAGGACAAGGCGAAATATTTTGGTCCGTATACGAGTGCCCAGGCAGTGCGGGATACGATCGACCTGATCCATAAGCTGTACCATGTGAGAAGCTGCAACAGGAACCTGCCCCGCGATATTGGAAAAGAACGTCCATGTCTGAATTACCATATCAAACAGTGTGACGCCCCCTGTCAGGGATATATTTCCCAGGAAGAATACCGGAAAGCGATCGATGAAGTGATCCGGTTCTTAAACGGTAACTATGACAGTATTTTAAAAGAACTGGAAGAGAAAATGAATGCCGCTTCCGAAGCGCTGGAGTTCGAGAGAGCCATCGAGTACCGGGAGTTGCTGAACAGCGTGAAAAAGGTGGCTCAGAAGCAGAAGATCACGGATTCCAGCGGAGAGGACAGAGATGTGCTTGCCGTGGCGTCGGAAGAAGAAGATGCAGTGGTTCAGGTGTTCTTTATCCGCGGTGGACGGCTGATCGGGCGCGACCACTTTTATCTGCGTATTTCAAAAGGAGACAGTATGTCGGAAATACTGGACAGCTTTATCAAGCAGTATTACGCAGGTACGCCTTATATTCCGGGAGAGCTCATGCTCCAGGAAGAGGTGGAGGACAGAGAGCTTCTTGAGACATGGCTTACTGCGAAACGAGGCCAGAAGGTGGTTCTTAAGATTCCGAAGAAGGGAACGAAGGAGAAGCTTGTGGAACTGGCGGCTGAAAACGCACGTTTGGTGCTGAGTAAGGATAAAGAGAGACTGAAACGTGAGGAAGGCCGTACGATCGGAGCTGTAAAAGAGATTGCGGCACTGCTGGAGCTGGATGAAATTGTCCGAATGGAAGCATATGACATTTCCAACACAAACGGGTTTGAGTCCGTTGGTTCCATGATCGTGTATGAGAGGGGCAGGCCGAAGCGCAATGACTACCGAAAATTCAAGATCAAGGGGATCAAGGGCGCAGATGATTACGGCAGCATGAGAGAAGTGCTGACGCGGCGGTTTACCCATGGGCTGAAGGAGAGGGAAGAAAATGCGGAGATCGGGAAATTTACCGTATTTCCCGATCTGATCCTTATGGATGGCGGAAAAGGGCAGGTCAATGTGGCGCTTCAGGTGTTGGACGAGCTTCGTCTGGATATCCCGGTGTGCGGTATGGTAAAGGATGATCATCACCGCACGAGGGGGTTATACTATCAGAATGTAGAGATACCGATCGACCGGTCATCAGAGGCTTTCCGCCTGATCACGAGGATACAGGACGAGGCGCACCGGTTTGCCATTGAGTATCACAGACAGCTCCGCGGCAAAGGACAGGTCCACTCGATCCTTGATGATATCGATGGGATCGGGCCGGCACGCAGAAAAGCGCTCATGCGGCATTATCTGAGTCTGGACGCGATCAGGGAAGCGAGTGTGGAAGAGCTTGCGAAAATCCCTTCGATGAACGAAAAAGCCGCTGAATCAGTATACAAGTTTCTGCATTAATATGTTATGATAATAAAAGCGATGAACGTGGTAACGGTGTGAGATTTACGAGATTAACCGGTTTGGCGTTCAGAACGCAAATAAAGAAAAAGGAGAAAAATATGGGACATGGGATCAGACTAAGTGAAATTGTTGAGAAAATGGATTTAAAGAATCTCACTCCCGAGGTAGATACGACGGAGACCGAGGTGCATGTGCCGGATGTCAACAGGCCGGCACTGCAGCTTGCGGGATTTTTCGATCATTTTGACTCGAACAGAGTGCAGATCATCGGGCATGTGGAATATACCTATGTGCATACTCTTACTGACGAGCGCAGGATCTATATTTATAACAGGCTTTTGGAACATCCGATACCCTGCATTGTATTCTGCCGGGATCTGGAGCCTGAGGATGAATTCCTGGAGATGGCGGCGGGTCACGGAGTGCCTGTTTTTAAGACTGTAAAGCCGACCTCTGATTTTTCTGCGGAGATCATCCGCTGGATGAATGTAAGACTGGCGCCTTGTATCTCTATCCACGGTGTGCTTGTGGATGTCTATGGAATCGGCGTCCTGATCATGGGAGAGAGCGGGATTGGAAAGAGTGAGGCGGCGCTTGAGCTCATCAAGAGGGGACACCGCCTTGTAACGGATGATGTGGTTGAGATCCGCAAGGTGAGCGATGAGACACTGGTCGGTTCCGCGCCTGACATTACAAAGCATTTTATTGAACTGCGCGGCATCGGCATTGTGGACGTGAAGTCCATGTTTGGTGTGCAGAGCGTAAGGGAAACACAGAATATCGACCTGGTTATCACTCTGGAGGACTGGAGCAGAGATAAGGAATACGACAGGCTCGGGCTGGAGGAAGAGTACACGGAATTTCTCGGGAACAAGGTGGTATGCCACAGCATCCCGATCCGTCCCGGAAGAAATCTGGCGATCATCGTAGAGTCGGCCGCTGTCAACCACAGGCAGAAACAGATGGGGTACAATGCGGCTCAGGAGCTCTACAAGAGAGTCCAGGAGAATCTTGCGAAGAAGATGAAATAAGGCCATATAAAAATATATAAGGAAGGGAGAAGAAAGCCATGAAATATTGTTTTGGAGTGGATGTCGGAGGGACAACAGTGAAGATGGGGCTGTTTGAGGAGAACGGCACGATTACCGATAAATGGGAGATCGCCACCGATACATCGGAGGAAGGAAAATCAATCCTTCCCAATATTGCGTCTTCTATCAAGAAAAAGATCGAGGAACACCAGCTTGCCAAAGACGATATCGCGGGGATCGGAGTAGGAGTTCCGGCACCGGTAACAGCGGATGGGGTTGTGAACGGAAGCGCGAACCTGGGATGGAAGTATAAAGAAGTAAAGAAGGAGCTGGAAGAGCTCACAGGGCTTACCGCGGCGATCGGCAATGACGCAAATGTAGCTGCCCTTGGCGAAATGTGGAAAGGCGGCGGCGCAGGCGAAAAGAATATGATCATGGTGACGCTCGGCACAGGAGTCGGCGGAGGCGTGATCATCGACGGAAAGATGCTTGTGGGGCAGAACGGCGCAGGCGGCGAGATCGGGCATCTGTGCGTGAACTATGAAGAGACGGACCGCTGCGGATGCGGAAACAGAGGATGTCTTGAGCAGTATGCCTCAGCCACGGGAATCGTACGTCTGGCAAAACAGAAACTGGGCCAGGAGATGCGTCCGACAATCCTGAATAAAGAGGATGTGACTGCAAAGGATGTGTTTGATGCGGTGAAGGCGGGAGATGAAGTGGCAAAAGAAATTGCCGCTGTATTCGGCAGATATCTGGGGTATGGGCTTGCCAATCTGGCGGCAGTGGCAGATCCCGCTGTGTTCGTCATCGGCGGAGGAGTGTCCAAGGCAGGAGAAGTTCTTCTTCCTTATATCAGGGAACCATATATGGAAAGGGCCTTCTTTGCTGATAAGAAGGTGAAATTCGTCCTTGCGGAACTGGGAAATGACGCCGGGATCTGCGGCGCGGCGAAACTTGTGCTGGACAATTAAAGACAGTTTTATGCTACATATTTATTCATATGCATAAAAAAGGCAGCGGGTCAGATCATGACCGCTGTCTTTTTTTGTGTGCCTGGAGTATACGCGTATGATATATTCTGAACAGGTGAAATCAGGGAAGCGCTAAGGTCTCAGGGCGCAGGAGGCTGGGTTTCTCCTGTACCTCCCCCGCCGGATGTGTCGCCCCCTCCGGAATCACCACCACTGCCAGATGTATCGCCACCGCCGGAATTACCACCACCGCTGTCGCCTTCATTGCCGGTATTTCCATCGCCGGATGGGGTATCAGGAGTAGTCGTATTTCCGTCGGTATTGTTATCAGTGTTCCCTTCTGAAGAGTCGTCGTAGTAGTTTCCGTCTCCTCTATACCATGTACTGCCATGTCCTGAGCAGCTTTCTTTCGCCACAGTATCTTTATCAAAGTATTCTGTGAGTGATGGGCATCCGGCCACTGCCAGCTTGCCTGTCTGTGTACAGATCGTCCTTCGGACGACAGAAGACGGAACCGTGAAGTCCTTATATTCCAGTCCGGAATGGATGCGCTCCATGATGTTTCTCCAGATGACCATGTGCCAGTTCTGGCTCAAACCTGACATATTTTTACTTTCATCGTAGCCGCCCCACACAGACGCAGTGTAGTATGGAGTATATGCAGAAAGCCAGAGGTCTGTACTGTGTTCGGATGTACCGGTTTTTCCGGATGCGGGCATATTACTCAGTCTTGCAGATGAACCTGTTCCCCTTGTGATGACATCTTCCATTGCGCTTGTAAGAAGATAAGCGGTAGAATCCTTGATCACCTCATGGGTCTCCGGAGCAGTGTTGTCGATCAGGACATTTCCGTCATGATCGAGGATTTCTGTATAAAGGATTGGTTCGGTATAGATGCCGCCGTTTGCGATCGCAGCATATGCCGCGGTCATCTCGAGGTTGTAGACGCCGCGGGTGATGCCTCCGAGAGCGGTGGACTGTGCAACGTCTGTCATCCCGGGATAGTCAGGATTATTGTTTACCAGTGTGGTAAACCCGAATTTCTGAAGATACTGATATCCCTTTTCCAGTCCGACAGTGTCAGTCAGTGTGCGCACCGCACACACATTGATGGAATGCTCGATGGCATAGCGCACGCTTGAGTAGCCGGTGTATCTGTTATCATGGTTATTGACCTGCTGTCCGCTGAGATATTTGTAGGGCGTGTCCTCGATCATTGTGGCAAGCGTCATGTTGCACTCGTTCAGTCCCGGGGCATAGGTTGAGAGCACTTTGAAACAGGATCCGGGCTGTCTTGTGGAATCTGTAGCTCTGTTAAGGGAGAGGCTTGTTGTCTTTGTCCCGCGTCCCCCTACGATGGCTTTGACCTGTCCTGTGTATTGATCCATGACAACGACAGAGGTCTGTGGCTGAAGCGTGATGCTCAGGTTCTCATCCACGATATCGCCTGCCTCGGCATTGATGCCGAGAGTGCCCTTGTATTCCTCGATCATCGCGCGGGCCGCATCCTCCGAGCTGAAGACAAGGGGATTCGAGTCGCCGTAAGTGTTGCGGATATAGGAGCCGAGATTCTCCTTGCTGTAATTCTCCATTGTACCGTCAGCGCGGTGGATGGTCAGAGCATATTCCACTCCATACTCGGTTATCGGATAGAGTGATTCGTCTGCCACCACTTCATCGCAGATCTGCTGGATAGAGAGGTCCTGAGTAGATTTGATCGTCAGACCGCCTCTGTACAGCAGATTATATGCCTGGGTTTCGGAGTACCCTTTCTCCTCCATAAGATCCTGGATCACATTCTCGATCATGGCATCGGTAAAGTAGGAGTATGGAGTCGTATCTTCTGTGACTGCCGCGGTCTGGAGAATCCTGTCATACACCGGATCAGCCATTGCTTCGTCATATTGTGCCTGATCAATGTATTCCTGATCGAGCATCCTGTCGAGGACGTCTTCTCTTCTTGATTCATTTTTGTCAGGGTTCGTCACGGGATCGTACATGGTAGGATTCTGTGTGATCGCCGCGATAACCGCGCACTCGGAGAGCGTCAGGTCTGCAACATCTTTGTTAAAATATCTTGTAGAAGCCGTCTGCACGCCAAGACATCCCTGTCCTAAGTTGATGGTGTTCATGTACGCTTCAAGGATCTCCTCCTTACTCATCTCTTTTTCATACTCAAGAGCAAGATACTGCTCCTGCAGCTTACGCTCCACCCTGTCAAAGAGAGTTTTCTCGTTGACGAAATCCGGGAACAGGTTGTTCTTGATAAGCTGCTGGGTAAGGGTGCTGGCACCCTCAGTAAAGTCAAATCCATTGGCAATACCTACAAGTCCGGCCCTGATGATGCCCTGAAGGTCAATGCCGTTATGTTCATAGAAACGCTCGTCCTCGATGGCAACAAACGCGTGCGGAAGGAAGTCTGAATTCGCCGTGATCTCTTCATAAGTCCTATATACACGGTTGGAGTCAGAGTCTTTCAGCGTGTCGATCACAGTTCCGTTCTGATCTGTGATGGTCGTCGTAAATCCCTGAGGAAGAATGGCATCTTTTGACACAGCTGGAGTATTGTCTATAATCTTTTTGGCAAATATGGCGCCTCCGATGACGCATATGACTGCCAGAAGGAGTATACAGATGATAAAAGCCTTAAAAAAACGCACACCCACACGTTTCTGCTTCATTTTCTTTTTTGAAGAAATATTTTTCTTTCGCCTGGAAAGGTTACTTTTTCCAAAATTCACGAATAACATCCTCCTTTTTCAACTCTTATGATTATATCAAATATACCCTTTCAAATAAAGGAAAAAATAAAATGTTCATATTTTCTTATGAAAGTTTAGAAATTTTTGTTTTTGTTGTGTATTTGCCATCCGTCTGGTATAGTAAAGGCAGTTTGGACCGCGCGGGATTTCTGCCGGAGGGAGGTTGCAATGGACTGTTATCACACTATATATAAGAGCGGGACAGGAGAGATCATTGAAAAAAAGTCCCGGTTTATTGCGGAAGCATATCCTGTTTCCGGGGAAGAAGAAGCGTTTTCTCATCTGGAGGAAGTGAAGAAAAGGTACTGGGATGCGCGTCATCACTGCTGGGCTTATGTAATCGGAAGGAATCCGTCCATGGAGCGCATGAGCGATGATGGAGAACCTGGGGGGACGGCGGGAAAGCCGATTCTTGAGATGATACGCGGAAAAGCGCTGACAGATGTGTTTATCGTTGTCACCAGGTATTTCGGCGGGACGCTGCTGGGGACAGGAGGACTTGTACGCGCGTATACCTCTGCTGCGGCAGAAGCGCTTTCCCATACTGAGATTATAACCAGGATACATGGATTTAAACTGAAGATCACCACAGACTATACCGGACTGGGAAAGCTGCAGTACCTTATCGGACAGCGGGGACTTGCCGTATTGGATACGGTCTATACAGACCAGGTGGAGCTCTTTGTGCTTGTGCCTGATGAGGAAGAGCGTGAGCTGATGAAAGCTGTCATGGAAGGAACGAACGGACAGGCAGTTATGGAAAAACAGGAGGCCTGCTGGTATGCGGAGACAGAAGAGGGACTCCGTGTGGAGTGAAAACAAGCCTTAAAATGGCGGCCTGTTCAGGACGTCCCATCTTAAGGCTTGCTATCATTCCGGCTCATATCCGGTCATTCTTATGCACATTTCTTATGAAAATTCCGGTTCGATCAGACCGAACGAACCGTCTTTTCTCTTGTAAACAACATTCACCTCTTCGGTATCCGCATTAGAGAATACAAAGAAACTGTGGCCCAAAAGCTCCATCTGGATACAAGCATCTTCGGGGAACATGGGTTTGATCCCGAATTTTTTCGTGCGGACGATCCGGATTTCTCCATCTTCCGGCGATTCCTCCGCAGAATCAATGAATTCAGTCCGGATGCTGCCGGAAGGAGCGGCTGATGTGGGATGCCCCTGGCTCTTTGCCACCAGTTTGTTTTTGTACTTGCGCAGCTGGCGCTCGATGATCTCCTCCACGAGATCGATAGATACATACATATCATTGCTTGTCTGCTCAGAACGGATAATATTGCCCTTGACAGGGATGGTCACCTCGATCTTCTGGCGGCCTTTCTCCACGCTGAGCGTTACGATGATTTCTGTTTCAGGAGTGAAGTACCTTTCAAGTTTTCCTAATTTCTGCTCAATTGCGTCTTTGAGCCCTTGTGTTACTTCAATGTTCTTTCCGCTGATAATAAAATTCATGCTGTTCAACTCCTTTTGTCCATATTTAACATAAACAAATAAAAATTGTATGTTTATATTATGTAAATATTATACCACGTTACAGTATCAATGTATAGAACGAATCACTTCGATCCGGGTTATTTTTCCATATGTATTCTCCTTAGTCGGGACCTGTATCCGCGTCTTCCCTGGACGGAAAGAGCATGCGGATACAAGGGATATGTTTATTTCATATTGCTTCTCTTACGCAGCCTGGAGTCAAGTATCTTCTTGCGGATGCGCAGTGATTTGGGAGTAACCTCCAGAAGCTCGTCTGTGTCGATAAAGTCCAGCGCCTGTTCCAGACTTAGGATCCTGGGAGGAGTGAGGCGCAGCGCCTCGTCCGCACTGGAGGAGCGGGTATTGGTCAGGTGCTTTGTCTTGCATACGTTCAGCTCGATATCCTCTGCCTTGCCGTTCTGTCCGATGACCATTCCCGCGTATACTTTTTCTCCCGGTCCTATGAACAGTGTGCCGCGCTCCTGGGCGCTGTACAAGCCGTAAGTCACGGAT
Source organism: uncultured Mediterraneibacter sp. (assembly GCA_944383695.1). Lineage (GTDB taxonomy): Bacteria > Bacillota > Clostridia > Lachnospirales > Lachnospiraceae > Mediterraneibacter. Next base: position 37,669 of record CALWQP010000002.1, on the reverse strand, counting down.
TCGCCTGTCTCAAACGCGATGAGGGAGCCCTGCTTGCGGTACTGGATATCGCCTTTGTACGGAGCGTATCCTTCAAAGCTGGTGTTGATGATCCCGTTTCCTTTTGTGTCAGTGAGGAATTCTCCCCGGTAGCCGATGAGACCTCTGGATGGGATGGAGAACTCCAGGCGTGTGTATCCTCCGTTGGACAGCCCCATATTACGCAGTTCGCCTTTTCTCTGCCCGAGTTTCTCGATGACAACGCCGGTGAATTCATCTGGAACGTCAATGTATGCGGTCTCCACAGGCTCCAGCCTCTTTCCGTTTTCATCTGTGTGGTAGAGGACCTCTGCCTTGCTCACTGCAAATTCATAGCCTTCGCGGCGCATATTTTCGATGAGCACGGACAGATGGAGCTCGCCTCTGCCGGATACTTTGAAGCTGTCCGTGTTCTCCATTTCCTCTACCCGGAGGCTGACGTCTGTATTCAGCTCACGGAACAGGCGGTCGCGCAGATGGCGGGAGGTCACATACTTCCCTTCCTGTCCGGCAAATGGACTGTCATTGACCATAAACTGCATGGCGATGGTCGGCTCAGAAATCTTCTGGAAGGGGATGGCCTCCGGATTCTCCGGGGAGCAGAGGGTATCCCCGATAGAGATGTCCGAGATGCCCGAGACAGCGACGATGGAACCAATGGTGGCTTCTTTCACCTCCACTTTATTTAAGCCGTCAAACTCATAGAGCCGGCTGATCTTCACCTTTTTCTGCTTGTCCGGGTCATGGTGGTTGACGAGAACCATCTCCTGATTGACTGCGATGGTCCCATTGTCGACCTTGCCGATGCCGATCCGTCCTACATATTCATTATAGTCAATAGTGCTGATGAGCACCTGGGTAGGGGTCTCAGGATCGCCCTCCGGGGCAGGGATGTAATCCAGGATCGTCTCAAAGAGCGGTTTCATATCCCGCTCCTCATCAGATAGATCCAGAACGGCAACTCCTGCCTTTGCCGATGCATAGACGAAGGGGCACTCTAACTGCTCGTCGGAAGCGCCCAGGTCGATGAAGAGTTCCAGCACCTCATCGATGACCTCCTCCGGTCGCGCCTCCGGGCGGTCGATCTTGTTGATGCATACGATGACCGGAAGGCTTAATTCCAGCGCTTTCCTTAAGACAAATTTTGTCTGCGGCATGGCGCCTTCGAAAGCGTCCACCACGAGAATGACGCCGTTTACCATCTTGAGCACACGTTCTACCTCGCCGCCAAAGTCTGCATGTCCCGGGGTGTCGATGATGTTGATCTTAACGCCGTTGTAGTTGACGGCAGTGTTCTTGGACAGGATGGTGATTCCGCGCTCGCGCTCAATGTCGTTGGAGTCCATGACACGCTCCGCGACTTCCTGGTTCTCGCGGAACACGCCGCTCTGTTTTAACAGCTCGTCGACCAGCGTTGTTTTGCCGTGGTCGACATGAGCGATGATCGCGATATTTCTTACATTTTCACGTTTTGTCTTCATAATATTTCGCACTCTTTCCTTAATATATGTCATTTTTCAAAACTGCAACTTCCTTATTCTATCACAAAAATATTATTTTACAAGACCAGCATGCTTATAAGTCGGCGTTCAAACGGTATGGATGTCGAAAGGCGGACGTATTTTGTCGTACGGTTTATGGTCCGGGCTTGTTCTGCCGGGAGACTTTTGCGCATACATTTAGTAGTGACTCAAAAAATACCGAAAAGAGGAAGGGAGAGCTACAAATTATGTCAGATAAGATCATTGAGAACAATCAGGTAACAGTCATAGGAGTGGTGGTTTCGGAATTTACATACAGCCACGAGGTGTTCGGGGAAGGATTCTACATGGTGGATATCCTTGTGAGGAGACTGAGCAGTTCAAATGACAGGATTCCCGTGATGGTATCAGAGCGTCTGATCGACGTGGGACAGGATTACCGGGGGAAATGCATTATGGTGTCAGGACAGTTCCGGTCGTATAACCGGCACGAGGAGCAGAAAAACCGGCTGGTGCTTTCTGTGTTTGCGCGGGAGATCGAGTTTATCGACGAGGAGCCGGACGGCGCCCGCACGAACCACATCCTGCTGGAAGGGTATATGTGCAAACGCCCGGTATACCGCAAAACGCCTCTTGGCAGAGAGATCGCGGACCTTCTGCTGGCAGTGAACCGGCCTTATGGGAAATCCGATTATATCCCCTGTATCTGCTGGGGAAGGAACGCCAGATATGCGGCCGGATTCGATGTGGGAGAGCATGTGCGCATCCTGGGAAGGATACAGAGCCGTGAGTATGTGAAGAAGCTGTCGGAGACAGAGACCGAGACAAGGACCGCCTATGAAGTTTCTGTGAGCAAGCTGGAATGTATGGATGATTGATTGTTAAAAGGATATCATATATTGAGATGAAGTCTCAAATGTGATATCCTTTTTATATGACTCGGGGCGGCAGACGCCATCTGAACGGCGGCCTGACCTTTGCGCTGACGATCAAGAGACAGGAGGATGAAGGATATGATAAAGATGATGATGCACGGATGCAATGGGAAAATGGGCAGGATGATCACGGAGATCGTAAAAGGAGATGAAAACGCGGTGATCGTGGCAGGAGTGGATGCGTACACAGAAGTTCCCAACGAGTATCCTGTGTTTGATTCCATTGATAAGTGCGGTGTGGATGTGGATGTGGTGATCGATTTTTCCAATGCAGGGGCAGTGGATGCTCTCATGGATTACTGTGTGGAAAAGAAACTTCCGGTCGTGCTCTGCACCACAGGACTGTCAGAAGATCAGCTCGCAAAGGTGGAGGAAGCATCCAGGAGTATCGCGGTCCTTAAATCAGCCAACATGTCCCTGGGCGTCAATCTGCTGCTGAAACTGCTGAAGGATGCGGCGAAAGTGCTCGCCCCGGCAGGATATGACGTGGAGCTGGTGGAGCGCCACCACAATCAGAAAGTGGACGCGCCCAGCGGCACCGCGCTGGCATTGGCGGACGCTGTAAATGAGGCTCTGGAAAATGAGTACCACTATGTATACGACAGGAGTCAGGTGCGGAAGAAGAGAGAGAAGAAGGAAATCGGGATCAGCGCTGTGCGCGGAGGGACGATCGTGGGAGAACACGAGGTTATTTTTGCGGGCACGGATGAGGTGGTCGAGTTTAAACATACCGCGCACTCCAGAGGAGTGTTCGCAAAAGGAGCGGTTGAGGCAGGCAAATTCCTGGCGGGAAAAGAAGCGGGAATGTACGATATGGGAGATGTGATCGGTCTGTAGAGATCAGAAGCTATAAAAAGTGAGGCGAAAATGGAAAAAGAACAGCATATATCAACAGAAGAGACGGTGTCAGAACCGCTTAAGATCTATCTGAGGGAGATCGGCCAGATTCCGCTTCTTACAGAAGAGGAAGAAAAAGAACTGGGAAGAAGGAGCGCGGCAGGGGACAAGTCAGCGCGCCGGAGGCTGGAGGAAGGAAATCTTCGGCTGGTCGTTTCCCTTGCGAAACATTATACCGGAAGAGGCGTCCAGCTCATGGACCTGATCCAGGAAGGAAACATCGGGCTCATGCGAGCGGCGGAAAAGTATGATTATAAAAAAGAAAACCGGTTTTCAACATATGCATCGTGGTGGATCAAAGAGGCAATGCAGAGGGCGATCGATCAGCAGTCCCGGGAAATCCGCGTGCCGGTCCATGTGGCGGAAAATATGAAAAAAGTCCAGAAAGCGGCGAAAGACCTTCAGCAGGAGCTGGGGCGCGATGCCACGCCGAAAGAGATCGCAGAAAAAATGGGAGACCGCACAGAGGAAGATGTGAAAAATACTCTCACATACCTTCAAAGTCCGGTGTCCCTTGAAACTCCCATAGGCGAGGACGGTGAAGACAGCCTTGGAGACATGGTGGAAGACCGCTCCGAGGCGACGCCTGAAGAAGCCATGGATATCCTTGTCCGCAAAGAGGAAGTCAATGAGCTTCTGGAAACGCTGAATGACAGAGAGCGACGTGTGCTCCGGCTGAGGTACGGACTGGAAGACAGCAGGTCTTATACTCTGGAAGAAATCGGGGAAATGCTGGGCGTGACCCGGGAACGAGTGCGTCAGATCGAAGCGCGTGCCATGGAAAAACTGCGAAAAAATGCAAAATAAAAAGTTTCCCATGTATAAATATTGAAAAAGTGCAGATAGTAGAGGTACAACAATATTTATGGAAAGGGAGACAATCTTATGAAGAAAATGAAAAAACTTCTTGTGCTTATGACATGTGCGTTCGTGCTTTTCGGGACAGCCGCCTGCAGCAGCAAGGATAATGCTGACAACGGCGCGGATCAGTCAACGACTGATAATAACGCAACAGACAATACGACAAATACCACAGACACAAACGACAGGACAATGAATGACGCCACAGAAGGCGACGGCATACTCGACAACGCAGTGCATGACGTGACAGATGGGGTGGATGACGTGACAGACGATGTGACGGATGGCGTGGACAAAGCGACGGATGAACTGACCGATGACAATGGCGTACAGAAAGATACGCAGAACAACAGGTAAAAGCATTCAAAAGTCCGCGGAGATTTTTGACAGTATAAATGGCTGCCGCAGAGCCGAGGATAGTTCCCGCTTTGCGGCAGTTATCGTGAGAAAGGCAGAGGAGAGAGAAAGATGCGGTTCAGACCTTGTATTGATATACATAACGGAAAGGTAAAGCAGATCGTGGGCGGAAGCCTGAGGGATGAAGGAAACAGCGTCCGGACAAATTTTTCATCAGAGCTCGGCGCTGGATTTTATGCAGAATTATATAGAAAGGATGGTCTGAAGGGCGGGCATATCATCCTTTTGAATCCTGCCGGTTCGGATTATTATGAGGAGACAAGAAGACAAGCGTTATCGGCTCTTTCCGCCTTTCCGGGGGGAATGCAGGTCGGCGGCGGGATCACTGCTGAAAATGCCGTGGAATATCTGGAAGCCGGGGCAAGCCATGTGATCGTTACTTCTTATGTGTTCCAGGGCGGGAAATTTCACCGGGGGAACATGGAGAGACTGGTCTCCGCGGTGGGAAAAGAGCACATTGTCCTTGATCTGAGCTGCAGGAAGAAAGACGGGGCGTATTATGTAGTGACAGACCGCTGGCAGCAGTTCACGGAAGTGCGCCTTAACAGCCAGGTCCTTGAGGAACTGGCCGGATATTGTGATGAATTCCTTATACACGGAGTAGACGTGGAAGGGAAGCGCTCCGGGATGGAAGGTGAGCTTGTACATATGCTGGGCGAATGGAACGGCATCCCAGTTACCTATGCAGGCGGCATCGGGACGCTGGAAGACCTGGAACGGTTCCGGCAGCAGAGCGGTGGACGGCTGGATTTTACCATCGGAAGCGCTCTGGATCTCTTCGGCGGGGATATCCCTTATGAAGTGGTGAGGAAGCTGTGAAATTGTAAACAAGTTATGAATTGGTTGAATTACCCATCAGATAGTGTTAAAATGGAAAATGGAGCGGCGTCGGAGAATCGTCCCGGCGCTAAATTTATACAAGGAGTTAATTGTAGAATATGGGGATTATAGAGAAAATTTTTGGCACCCACAGCCAGAACGAACTGAAACGAATCTATCCGATCGTAGACAGGATCGAGGCAATGGAGTCAGAGATGAAGGCACTGTCTGACGAAGAACTTAGAGGAAAGACAAGAGAGTTCAAAGACCGCCTGGGTGAGGGTGAGACCCTGGATGACATCCTTCCGGAGGCTTTTGCCGTTGTGCGTGAAGCTGCATACCGGAGCCTGGGCATGCGCCATTACAGAGTACAGCTCATCGGCGGGATCATCCTTCATCAGGGCCGAATTGCAGAGATGAAGACCGGAGAAGGTAAGACGCTTGTATCTACGCTTCCGGCTTATTTGAATGCCCTGAATGGAAAAGGCGTGAACATCGTCACGGTCAATGATTATCTGGCAAAACGTGACGCTGAGTGGATGGGAAAAGTACACGAATTTCTCGGCCTGACAGTGGGCGTTGTCTTAAACAGCATGGACAGTAAAGAGCGCCGCGCTGCTTATGACTGTGATATTACTTACGTGACCAACAATGAGCTCGGATTTGATTATCTGAGAGACAACATGGTCATTTACAAAGAACAGCTCGTGCAGAGAGGGCTGCATTTTGCGATCATCGATGAGGTCGACTCAGTATTGATCGACGAGGCCAGGACTCCGCTCATCATTTCCGGGCAGAGCGGAAAGTCAACGAAACTCTATGAGGCGTGCGATATCCTTGCCCGCCAGCTTGAGAGAGGCGAGGCCAGCGGTGAATTTTCCAAAATGAACGCTATCATGGGCGAGGACATTGAGGAGACCGGGGATTTCATTGTAAATGAGAAGGAAAAAGCGGTCAATCTGACGGAAGACGGTGTTAAAAAAGTAGAGCAGTTCTTCCATATCGACAACCTGGCTGACCCGGAGAACCTGGAAATCCAGCACAACATCATCCTTGCGCTGCGCGCGCACAACCTGATGTTCAAGGATCAGGACTATGTAGTGACCTCTGAGGGTGAGGTCATGATCGTGGATGAATTCACAGGACGTATCATGCCGGGACGCCGCTATTCTGACGGCCTTCACCAGGCCATTGAGGCAAAAGAACACGTGCAGGTGCGCAGGGAGAGCAAAACGCTGGCGACGATCACCTTCCAGAATCTGTTCAATAAATTTGAAAAGAAGAGCGGTATGACAGGTACTGCGCTTACCGAGGAAAAGGAGTTCCGCGATATTTACGGAATGGACGTGGTGGAGATCCCGACAAATGTTCCGGTGCAGAGAGTGGATCTTGAAGATGCGGTGTACAAGACAAAGAAAGAAAAATACAAGGCAGTTGTGGAGGAAGTGAAGAGGGCTCACGCGACTGGACAGCCTGTCCTTGTCGGTACGATCACGATCGAGGTTTCTGAGCTTTTGAGCGGTATGCTGAAAAAGGAAGGCATCAAACACAACGTGCTGAATGCGAAGTACCATGAGCAGGAGGCTGCCATCGTTGCTGACGCCGGACTTCACGGCGCGGTCACGATCGCAACGAACATGGCGGGACGTGGTACGGATATCAAGCTGGACGACGACGCCAGAGCAGCGGGCGGACTGAAGATCATCGGTACAGAGCGTCATGAGTCCAGACGTATCGACAATCAGCTCCGCGGACGTTCCGGACGTCAGGGAGATCCGGGAGAGTCCCGCTTCTATATCTCGCTTGAGGATGACCTGCTCAGGCTGTTCGGCTCCGAGCGTCTGATGGGAGTGTTTAACGCTCTGGGAGTGGGTGATGGGGAGCAGATCGAGCACAAGATGCTTTCCAACGCGATCGAGACTGCGCAGAAGAAGCTGGAGATCAACAACTTTGGAATCCGTAAGAATCTCCTGGAGTATGACCAGGTCATGAATGAGCAGAGGGAAATCATTTACGGAGAGAGACGCCGGGTACTTGACGGTGAGAGTATGCGCGACACGATTTACAACATGATCACAGAGTATGTGGAAAATACAACAGAACGTTTCGCCTCACCTGAGGCAGATGCGGAACAGTGGGATATCAAAGGTCTGGACGTGAATCTCCACGGTGTGATCCCGATGATGGAACTCCCATCCGCCAAAGAGTGCCAGGACATGCGGCAGAAAGAGCTGAAGCATCTCCTGAAAGAGCGCGCTGTGAAAGCATATGAGGCGAAAGAGGCAGAGTTCCCGGAGGCAGAACAGATCCGTGAGATCGAACGAGTCGTGCTCCTGAAGGTCATTGACGCAAGGTGGATGGATCATATCGATGATATGGACCAGCTCCGTCAGGGCATCGGGCTCCAGGCTTACGGACAGAGAGATCCGCTGGTAGAGTACAAGATGACAGGATATAACATGTTCGGTGAGATGACAGACATGATCGCGGAGACAACGATCCGCACTCTGTTCAATATCCGTGTTGAGCAGAAGGTAGAGAGAGAGGAAGTAGCGAAGGTGACCGGCACGAACAAGGACGATACTTCTGTGCGGGCGCCGAAGAAGCGCGAGGAAAAGAAGGTCTATCCGAACGATCCGTGCCCATGCGGAAGCGGTAAGAAATACAAACAGTGCTGCGGCAGGAAGCAGATCGGGTAATAATAAAATTGAAATAAAAGAAAGAGGTGAATAAGGTGGTTTTATTAGATGAACTGAAGTCAAGACTGACAGCCTATGAAGAACCGCTGAAAGATTTGAGGGATTCACTTTGACCTGGCGTCAAAGAAATTAAGAGTGGAAGAGCTTCAGAAACGCCTGGAGGAGCCGGGATTCTGGGATGACCCGGAAGCGTCACAGCATGTGATGAAGGAATTAAAAGGGCTTCAGGACTCGGTCAAAGAAATCGAGAAGCTGTATTCCGATTATGAAGATATGCTCCTTCTGATTGAGATGAGTGAGGAAGAAGCAGACGGGGATACCGCAGAGGAAATCGAAGAGGAGCTGAGTTCCTTTGAGGAGAAATTTGAAGAGCTTCGTATCAGCACTCTGCTCACAGGAACCTATGACCGTGATAATGCTATCGTGACGCTCCATGCCGGGGCGGGAGGAACGGAATCCTGCGACTGGGCTGGCATGCTGTACCGCATGTATACCCGATGGGCAGAGAAAAAGGGCTATGATGTGGAAGTCCTTGATTATCTGGAAGGAGATGTTGCAGGCATCAAAGGCGTGACTTTTGAAGTAAAGGGAGAAAATGCCTATGGGTATCTGCGGTCGGAAAAGGGGGTACACCGCCTTGTCCGCATCTCGCCTTTTAATGCGGCGGGCAAGCGCCAGACATCGTTCGCATCCTGCGACGTGATACCGGATATTGAGGAAGACATTGATATCGAGATCAATGATGACGACCTGAAGATCGACACGTATCGTTCCAGCGGAGCGGGCGGACAGCATATCAACAAGACCTCGTCAGCAGTCCGCATCACCCATCTCCCAACAGGGATCGTGGTGCAGTGTCAGAATGAACGGTCTCAGCACATGAACAAGGATAAGGCAATGCAGATGTTAAAGTCCAAGCTGTACCTGATGAAACAGCAGGAACAGGCGGAAAAAATGTCCGATATACGCGGTGAAGTACGGGATATCAATTTTGGCAGTCAGATCCGCTCATATGTGATGCAGCCTTATACACTGGTAAAAGACCACAGGACAAATGCAGAGGTCAGCAATGTAAATGGAGTCATGGACGGAAATATCGATCCGTTTATCAACGCATATCTGAGTGCAAACACACAGCAGGCGCCCGAGTAGCAAGCCGGGAGCCTGTTTCGGCTACTATAAAGAAAGTACAGAAAGGAAGAGAGCAATGGTAAATATAGCAGTAATGGGATATGGTACAGTAGGATCAGGCGTGGTGGAAGTGATCAACACCAACGGCGATATCATCAACCAGCGGGCAGGGGATGATATCAATATAAAATATGTGCTCGATCTCAGGGACTTTCCCGGAGACCCGGTCCAGGAAAAGATCGTTCACAATGTAGATGAGATCATCAATGATCCGGAAATCCGGATCGTGGTCGAGGTCATGGGAGGGATCGAGCCTGCATACACTTTTGTGAAAAAGTGTCTGGAGGCCGGGAAGAGCGTTGTAACGTCCAATAAAGCTCTTGTCGCAAAACATGGTGCGGAGCTGCTTTCCATTGCAAGAGAAAGAGAACTGAACTTCCTTTTTGAGGCGAGCGTGGGCGGCGGGATCCCGATCATCCGTGCTCTGAATTCCAGTCTGACTGCCGATAAGATCGAGGAGATCACAGGCATCTTGAATGGGACAACAAACTATATGCTCAGCAAGATGTTCTATGAGGGCGCCGACTATGACGAGGTGCTCAAGGAAGCGCAGGACAATGGTTTCGCAGAACGCAACCCGGAGGCTGATGTGGAAGGATATGACGCATGCCGGAAGATTGCCATCCTTTCCTCCCTGATTTCAGGGCAGCAGGTGGATTTCGAAGATATCTATACTGAGGGGATCACCAAGATCACAAAGGAAGATATGTTGTATGCCAAAGAGCTGGGTATGACCATCAAGCTGCTGGCCTCCAGCAAACGGCACGGTGACCATCTTCACGCTATCGTGGCTCCGGCTCTCCTTCGCAAAGGGCATCCGCTTTACAGCGTGGACGGTGTGTTCAACGCGGTGTTTGTCCACGGAAACGTACTGGGGGACGCAATGTTCTACGGAAGCGGCGCGGGCAAGCTTCCCACGGCCAGCGCAGTAGTTGCGGATGTTGTGGATGCGGCAAAGCATCTCCACAGAAATATCATGACTATGTGGAAGAGTGAGAAACTGGAACTCCTTCCGATTGAAGATACAGTCAGAACTTTCCTTGTCCGTATGTCCGGCAACGCGGAAGCGCGCCGCGGAGAAGTGGAAAAACTGTTCGGTGATGTACAGATCATTCAGGTTGATGGCCTGGACGGTGAATTCGGCTTTGTGACCGCAGAGATGACAGAAGGCGAGTATGCACAGAAAGCGGCGGAGGCAGAGGGAATCCTGCACATGATCCGCATTGAGGAATAGAACAGAAACAGAGACCACAGAGGCTGGCGGAAACAGGCCCGGCAGGTAGGGTGTACTGACAGGGAGGATGTACTGAAAATGAAATATATCGTGATCTTGTGTGATGGAATGGCGGATGAACCGCTGGAAAGGTTAGGCGGCAGGACTCCGTTGGAAGCCGCACAGACAATAAATATGGACCGTCTGGCTGAAAAAGCAGAGATCGGTATGGTACGCACTGTGCCGGAAGACATGGCGCCAGGTAGCGACACGGCGAACCTGTCTGTGATCGGTTATGACCCGAGAAAATATTATTCCGGGCGTTCTCCTCTGGAGGCTCTGAGCATTGGGGCTGAAATGGAAGAGCAGGACGTGTCCTTCCGCTGCAACCTTGTCACTTTGTCAGAAGAGCAGGACCGGTATGAAGACCGGGTGATCCTGGATCACAGTTCAGGCGAAATCTCCACTGCGGAGGCTGTCGTCCTGCTGGAAGCGCTCAGAAAAGGTCTGGAGAGGGAGGGATATACTTTCTACGCGGGCACCAGTTACCGGCATCTCCTCATCCAGAAAGAAGGGAAAGTGGCTGAGTTGACCGCACCACATGATATCCTTACAAAACGGATCGGAGAATATCTCCCGGAAGATAAAGTGCTCAGCGACATGATGGTCAGAAGTTACGATATCTTAAAAAATCATCCCATCAACGCACAGCGCCGAAAAGAAGGTAAGAATCCTGCCAATTCCGCCTGGTTCTGGGGAGCGGGTACACGCCCGGCGCTGACATCATTTGAAGAAAAAAACGGTGTGAAAGGCGCTATGATCTCAGCAGTCGACCTGCTGAAAGGTATCGCAGTGGGAGCCGGGATGCACAATATCATTGTAGAGGGCGCAAACGGCGGGCTTCACACAAACTATGCCTGCAAAGCAGAGGCAGCGGTGAATGCACTTACAAAAGACGGATTTGATTTCGTGTATGTACATATAGAAGCTCCCGATGAGATGGGGCATCAGGGAAGTGCAGAAGATAAGATCAAAGCCATCGAATATATCGATGATCAGGTGGTCGGGCCAGTGGCAGAAGCACTCCGGGAAGCGGGAGCTGATTTCAGGATGCTCATCCTGCCGGACCACCCCACCCCTGTAAGAGTGCGTACCCACACATCTGATCCTGTGCCTTATCTGCTGTATGACAGTACAAAACCAGCAGAAGGATGCAGCACATACTGCGAAAAAACAGGACAGGAGAGCGGGAGGATTTTGGAAGAAGGATATCGGCTTATAGATTACCTTCTGGAGAAATAAATCTGAATTTATTTCAGGAACTGCCTGCACATAAAGTGTCCGAAAACGCTGGTTATTTCAGGACATATTCGCGGCGGGCGGGGATGTGGAGCCGGAACCAGAGCCACATCCCCGCCCGCCGCGAAAGGTTCTTGAAATGGGGTGGTTTTCCTGGTTCATCCAATTGGCAGTTTCCAGAAGAAAATTCAGGATTCTCAAAGTAAAACGTAAAGGTGAGCTTCAATGGCAAAACAAAGCCGCCATCCCATAACCGATAACGTGAAGCTGCACTTTCTTGCTTCGAAATCTGTATTTGCCGGAACTCTCCGACTTAAGCAAAACCAGAAAGCAGCGGAGCCGAAGCCAGCCACACCCTCGCGCTGAATACAATTGAGATAATCTGCTCCGAGGTTTTCGGACGCTTTGGTAAAATCAAAGATCCCCGGCAAATTCAGATTTTAGAACACGAACTGCACCAGCAGCATATAGCATATCGTCCCGCCTGCGATCGAGAGCAGCATCTGGCGTTTCCACAGATGGAGAACAACGACAAGTACAATGGCGATCAGCTCCGGGATGCCGCGGCTGCCCGTGAAAAGGCTGACATTTTTCAGACAGTAGATGATAAGCAGCCCAAATACTGCCGGGGGAAGGGCTTTGCCCAGGTACTGGATATATTTTGGCGTCGGCCTGCCTGCCGGAAATATGAGGAAGGGCAGGAAACGGGTCAGCATGGTAGCCAGGACTACCATTGCAACGGTTATGATCTGCTGGGTCAGCATCATGGCTGCTCACCACCTTTCTCAGTTCTTTTGTTATCCTCTGATATGTGCTCTGCACCCGCTCCGGATGCGTCTTTTCCAGGCGGCGCTGCACCGGATGCCGGACTGCCGAGCCGCTTTTCAAGAGGGGGTCTGATCATGGTGAGAACGGCAAGTATCACAAGCATTGACGGTATGATGAAGTTATCTGCGCCGAACGCGATCAGACAGAGCAGGGAGAGGGCAAGTCCGAGGAGTGAACTTAAATGGTTTTTCTCTGTCAGCCACTGCTCAAGGAAGATTACCACGAACATGGCTGTCATGACAAAATCCAGCCCTTCAGTGTCAAAATGGATCAGAGAGCCAAAGATACCGCCCAGGGTGGAGCCTGAGAACCAGTAAATATGGTTCAACATGGTCACAAAGAACATAAACCAGCCCTTATCAACATCCTTGGGGATGCTGGCAGTGTAGTTGATGGAGAAGCTCTCATCACACATACCGTAGATGAGGTAAAAAGACCGCCATCCGTAACCCCGGTACTTTTCCAGCATGGAAATGCCGTAGAACAGATGCCGGGCATTGATCATCAGGGCCATGGTAAATGCCTGAATGGGATTGAACGCCCCAAGCAGAAGATTTACGGTCACAAATTCTATGCTCCCTGCAAAGATCGTGATACTCATGAGCATAGGATAAATAAAGGAAAATCCTGATACGTTCATATAAATGCCGTATGTAAGCCCCAGAAACCAGAAGCCGGCGAAAATGGGGATCGTGTGGGGAAAAGCCGCACGAAAAGCATGGCGTATCTCTCTTCGTCTTTCAATTTTTAACTGTTGTCCTGTCATAAAAATACTTCCTTTAGATGTAAAATGGCATACCAGATCATGATACCATTTTGCAGGGCAGAATTCAATGATGCAATCCATCCAGTTTACCTTTACAGTGATCAATTCGTTTTTTCTTGTCTTTCCCATCTTAAATGTAGTAAACTAAAAAAAGAGACCAAAGCGCAGGAGGGCGGTTCCGATGGATTTCGGCAATGCAGAAAAAGTTTTTGAAGCTTATCTGGACGGTTATGACAGGGAAAATGATAAGGTGAGGCTGAAGATCATACATACATATGGAGTAGTGGAGCAGAGTTCGGAGATTGCCGGGCGGATGCGGCTTTCTGATGAAGATGCGGCGCTGGCAAGAGTCATAGCTCTGCTTCACGATATCGGGCGGTTTGAGCAGCTCAGGCGCTTTGACAGTTTCCTGCCGGACACGATGGATCATGCATCTTTTGGTGTGAAGATTCTTTTTGACGAGGCGGAGGGAGGCGCTCCGAAAATGATCAGAAGTTTTGTTCCGGAGGACAGATGGGACGAGGTGATCCGAATATCCATTGCAAAGCACAGTGATTTTGTCCTTGAGGGGATTACAGACGAGCGGACGCTCCTGCACGCCAGGATCATCCGAGATGCGGATAAGCTGGACAACTGCCGGGTGAAGCTGACAGATAAATTCGAGGCATTTCAGGGGGCATCGGCAGAGGAGGTCAGCGCTTCGGTAATAACGCCGAAAGTCCGGGAGGACGCGCTCGCGGGGAGGAGCATCCTCTCTGCGGACAGGGTGACCCCTATGGATTACTGGGTATCTTATATGGCGTATTTCTATGATCTTAACTTTCGTGAGAGCCTGGATATTGTGGAGGAGAATGATTATGTGAGACGTCTTATCCATCGGATTCCTTATCTTCACCCGGAGACCCGCAGGACGATGGAAGAACTGGAGAAACAGCTCGTCAGATACGTACATGAGGCAAAGCGTTAAATATACGGATTATCCGAAATGAGTGTTTGTGCAGAAGAGAGACTGGTAAACTGATAAAATTTGAAAGAGCAGAGAAAGGGAGCGGAAAATATGGAAAAATATCTTGGCGAAAATATACCTAAACTGGGGTTCGGTCTGATGCGCCTTCCCATGAACGGCGGGAAGATCGATGTGGAGCGGACTCAGGAGATGGTGGACAGATTCATAAGCGAGGGATTCTGTTATTTTGATACGGCTTACGGGTATAATGACGGAGAGTCGGAGGCAGTGGCAAAGCGGGTGCTCGCAGACAAGTATCCAAGAGAACGCTTCCTTCTTGCGACAAAGCTGCCCGCATGGGCAGGAGCAAAGACAAGGGAAGAGGCGGAGCAGATGTTCTATACATCCCTGGAGCGGACCGGGGCAGGATATTTTGATTTCTATCTTCTTCACAACCTGGGCGAGGAGCGCACCCATTTCTTTGATGATTACGGCATCTGGGATTTCCTGCAGGAAAGGAAGAAAGAAGGGCTCATCCGTCATCTTGGATTTTCTATCCACGATAAGGCGGACGTGCTGGACCAGCTTCTCACGGAACACCCGGAGATGGAGTTCGTCCAGCTTCAGATCAATTATGCGGACTGGGAAGATTCCAACATCGAGTCAAGGAAATGCTATGAAGTGGCAAGAAAGCACGGAAAACCGGTCATTATTATGGAACCGGTGAAGGGCGGTACGCTGGCAGACCCGCCGGAAGAGGTGAAAGCTGTTTTGAAGGCAGCGGATGAAAGCGCCTCCCCTTCCTCGTGGGCGATCCGGTTCGCGGCGTCCCTGGATGGCGTGATCACAGTGCTTTCCGGCATGTCTGACATGGAGCAGATGGAGGATAACATTTCTTATATGAAAGAATTTACTCCACTTTCTGAGGAAGAGCAGCAGGTGATACAAAAAGCAAGGGAGATTTATGCATCTTTCCCGAAGGTCCCATGTACTGCATGCGCCTACTGTATGAAAGGATGCCCGGAAAATATCGGGATTTATGGGATTTTCCAGGCATATAACATATATACGATGTATCAGAACCTTGGGAGCGCACGGGGCAAATATCGATGGAATACAGAAGGACGCGGCTATGGGAAGGCGTCTGCATGTATCCGGTGCGGGAAATGTGAGAAAGTCTGTCCTCAGCATATCCATATCAGGGATGAGCTGGCGCGGGCGGCGGAAGTGCTGGAAGGCTGAAGAAAGAAGCTTATATTGTATTCTGTCTGGGACCGGCTGCTGATTCCCTGACGATCAGGTCAGCGTGGAGCAGGACCGTCCCGATAGATACGCCGTTCATCAGGCTGTTCAGCGCGTAATATCCGCTTTTTCCCAGCTCGATCCTGTCCTGGCGGACCGTGGTCAGGGGCGGGGAGGTATAGGGACAGATCGGGATATCGTCGAATCCGATGATACTGATATCCCTGGGAACCTGATAACCGAGCTGCCTGCACTGCGTGATGGCGGCACTGGCAAAGGTGTCCTGACAGCAGATCACAGCAGTCATCCCCATTTCGAGGAAACGAGGGAGATGCTTCTCCATACATTCAGACAGATAGTATGAGCATCCCGCGTATGAGGAATCTGTTTTCAGGCCGTGATGATGCATTGCGTGAAAGAAAGCCCTGTGTCGGATCTGCATGATGTGGGAACCAAGGGCGCTGCTTAAATACCCGATCTTATGGTGTCCCAGTTTTTTTAAATAACCGACTGCAAGATACATTCCTTCATCATTGTCGATCCCTACATAAGCCGTAGCGGGATTCCCGATGATGTGGTTATCGTAAAGGACAGCCGGAGTCCGGCTTGTCTGAAAGTCCTTCATCCACGGTTCTCCGAGAGAAAAGCCGAGGACAAAAGCTCCTGCATAATCATTCTGCAGCATAAACACGTCATAAGCAGTCTCCCGCTGCATGCTGACATCAACGAGTATGATGTCCACCTCGAATCCGGCGGGTTCGGCCATCTGCCGGAAGCCCATCACGATATCGTATGCAAAATGATGGGGTTCTTGATATTCGATGTTATCTTTCTGGATCAGAAGGCACAGACGTTTGGCTGTTTTCTTGTAGCGGCGGAGCTTTGTATAGCCAAGCTCCACCGCAGTTTCGAGTATCTGTTTTTGTAATGTTTCGCTGATATCGGGGGCGTTATTGAGAGCTTTTGATACAGTTCCCTTGGAAATGCCCAGCTTATCGGCGATATCTTGAATCGTTGTCATAAAAATCTCCACCTGCAGCTTTCGTAATATCCTGAAAATATTATATATAAAAAGAAAAAAGAAATCAATGTGTGTTATTTTAAGTTTAGATAAGTTTCGTGAATTATTATAAGAATAAAGATGCACAAAAAATACAGGGGATAATTATGCAAAACAGATAAAATGATCTGTATTGATTAAAGATAATTGACGAATATATCCAGAAGGTCTATTATAGTAATAACGAAACAAATCGAAACTTTAGAATCGGAGGATGGAAACAATGAGAAGAAAAGCAGTGTCTGTACTGTTGGCGGGAGCGATGACTCTCGGACTTGCGGCGGCTGGGCTGACAGGCTGCGGCAGTACGGGCGGGGGAAAAGAGAGCATCCGTCTGATGGTGTGGTCCCCGCAGAATGACCAGTCAAAGGATAATGGTGAGTGGCTTCAGACGATGTGTGAAACGTTTGCGGATGAGCATCCGGAATGGGACATTACCTTTGTGTATGGGATTGCTGATGAGGCTGGAGCGGCTGGTACTGTCTCCCAGGATGCTGAGGCAAGTGCGGACGTATTTATGTATGCGAACGATACGCTGACGACTATGACAGATGCCAATGCGCTGGCGAAGTTCGGCGGGAAGTACAGAGAGCAGATCGAGTCCATGAACTCGGAGGCGGTTCTGGATTCTCTGATTATGGACGGCGAGCTGTATGGGGTGCCGTTTACGACGAATACCTGGTTCATGTACTATGATAAGAGTGTATACACAGAGGAGGACGTTAAAAGTCTGGATACCATGCTGGAGAAGGGAGTCGTATCCTTCCCGTTTGTCAATTCCTGGTATCTGCCGGCATTTTACATAGGGAACGGATGTACTCTGTTCGGAGACGGAACGGACGAATCTGCGGGGGTGGACTTCGGAGGTCAGAAGGCAGCGGATGTGACAAACTATCTCATTGACCTTGAGAGTAATCCGAACTTCAGGATCGATGATCTGGGCTCTGGTATCGCGGGACTCCGGGACGGCAGCATCAATGCTATGTTCTCCGGCTCCTGGGATGCCAATTCCGTGAGAGAGGCACTGGGAGATAACATGGGCGTGGCAGCGCTTCCCACATTTACCCTGAATGGAGAAGAGAAGCAGATGATGTCTTATGCAGGTTCTAAAGCGATCGGTGTGAACCCGAACACGGAAAACATGGTGGCAGCGGTTGAGCTCGCCGTGTTCCTCGGATCGCCGGACGCGCAGAGGGCGCACTATGAGATGTGCGGGACCATTCCAAGCTGTACAGAGCTGATGGAGGACCCGAAAATCGGATCTGATCCTGTGGTCATGGCGCAGAATGAGACCTTCCTCCATACATCGATACTGCAGCCTTTTGTTTCCAAGATGAACAACTGCTGGGTCCCGGTGGAAAACATGGGAAAGGGCATAAGGAACGGAAGCATTACCCATGACAATGCAGTGGATCAGACAGAGCAGATGAATAAAGCCATGAACAGTGATGGAATCTGAATGAGGTGACGAGGATGGGAATTTTTAAAAAGAGAGTAAATGATTTTCCGACTCCCTATACATGTACAAGGGCGATCCGGGAGGGCGGACTTGAGACAAAGCTTTCCATGGTTCTCATGGGATTTGGAAATATGATGCACGGACAGATGGTCAAAGGTTTTCTGTACCTTGTGGCAGAAGTGGCTTATGTCGTATTTATGGCAGTGAATGGAGTCAGGTTCTTAAGCATGCTTGGGAGTCTCGGAACAGTGCCGCAGGAAGAATACTGGGATGAGGCTCTGCAGGTATATATGTATACAAAGGGCGATCAGTCCGTACTGATCCTGCTCTATGGGGTTGCGACTGTTCTTGTGACGGTATTGATGTTCCTTGCGTGGCGGGGGGCGTTAAGGAGCGCTTATAAGGCGGAGTGCCTGGCAAAGGAAGGCAGACATGTAAATAATTTCAGGGAAGACCTGAAATCCCTGCTTCATGAGAACCTGCACAGGCTGTTCATGACGCCGCCCATGTTTTTTATCTTTGCATTTACGATCCTGCCGCTGATCTTTATGATCTGCATGGCATTTACAAATTACAGCAAGATCGACAATCATCTGATGCTCTTTGACTGGGTAGGGCTGGACAACTTCAAGGCTCTGTTTGATTCCAGCAGTATCCTTGGAAGCACCTTCTGGTCTGTACTTGGATGGACACTGATATGGGCGTTTTTCGCAACGTTTTCCAACTATATCTTCGGTATGATCATTTCGCTTATGATCAACCGGAAAGGTACAAGGGCAAAAGGCTTCTGGAGATTCTGCTTCGTGCTTTCCTGTGCGGTGCCGATGTTCGTCTCCCTTCTGATCATGAGGACCATGCTCCAGCCGGAAGGAGCGGTGAACGTGCTCCTTCGCAATCTCGGACTGATCGCGTCTGACGCGAGCCTTCCGTTCTTCACTGATCCGACGTGGGCAAGGGTCACGGTGATAATCGTAAATATATGGGTGGGTGTTCCCCATACCCTGCTCCAGCTCACCGGAGTGCTCCAGAATATCCCGGGCGAGCTGTATGAAGCGGCAAAAGTGGATGGGGCGAACGCACTCCAGATTTTTGCCAAGATCACGCTTCCTTACATGCTGTATGTAACAACGCCGTATCTGATCGTTACCTTTACAGGAAATGTAAATAACTTTAATGTCATATACCTGCTGTCCGGAGGCGATCCTGTCACAGACCTGTCGTCCACCGCGGGGAAGACGGACCTGCTGGTGACCTGGCTCTACAAGCTGACGATCGACAAGCAGTATTACAATATCGGCGCGGTCATCGGTATCCTGACATTCGTCATTCTTGCGATCGCCGCACTGCTTACATACCGGAACAGTAAATCATATAAAGAAGAAGGAGGGTTCTAGGCATGGCTGGTAATAAGATTCATTCTGCAAAGAAAAGGCGTTTCATCAATAATACGATCGTCCATGTGATCCTGGGAATCCTCGCGGTGATCTGGGTGTTCCCCATTATCTGGGTGATCCTGACCAGTTTCCGTGCGGAGAAAGGGTCCTATGTATCCACTTTCTTCCCGCAGTCATTTACACTGGATAACTATGCGAAGCTGTTTACGGATACTTCGATCCTGAATTTTCCGCAGATGTTCATGAATACATTGTTCATCGCCATCTGTTCCTGTATTCTTTCCACGTTTTACGTGCTGGCAGTGTCCTACTGCCTGTCAAGGCTGCGCTTTAAAATGAGAAAACCGTACATGAATATGGCGATGATCCTCGGTCTGTTTCCGGGATTTATGTCCATGATCGCAGTGTACTTTATCCTGAAGGCGCTGGGGATGACAGAAGGAAACCTGATCAAGCTGGCTCTGATCCTTGTCTATTCGGGAGGTGCGGCATTGACCTTCCAGATCGCCAAAGGGTTCTTTGATACGATCCCTGCTGCGGTGGATGAAGCCGCCATCCTGGACGGATGCACAAGATGGCAGATCTTTACGAAGATCACACTGCCATTGAGCAAGCCGATCGTTATTTATACAGTGCTGACATCTTTCATGTCCCCATGGCTTGATTTCATCTTTGCGAAAGTTATCTGCCGGGCAAATGCAGACCAGTATACCATTGCGATCGGTCTCTGGAGGATGCTTGAGAAAGAGTACATTGACAGCTGGTACACGAGCTTTGCCGCAGGCGCGGTGCTGATTTCGATTCCGATCGCGGCGCTGTTCCTGTATATGCAGAGGTACTATGTAGACGGACTTTCCGGAGCTGTGAAGGGATAGACGGCGTGGGAGAACGGATGAACAGGAACATCTGTATCATCCGTTCCAATGCGCTCAGGAGCTCCGACTAGTTCACGGATAATGAAGATCAATAATACATGGAGAGGCGGTTTATATGAAGACAGCATTAGAGTGGAAACGGTATTATTCGAGTCCGGAGTTTAAGGACAATTATATATATGAAGGTGATGATCTTGGGGTGATATGTACGAGTGACGGGACTTCGTTTAAGCTGTGGAGTCCTTCTGCTGACAGAGTCACTCTGAATCTGTTTCGTGAGGGGAGCGGGGACAGCATGTATCAGAGCATCCCTATGAAGCAGGAAGACAAGGGCGTCTGGAGCTGGGAGACAGGAGAGTGCCTGCACGGTGTCTATTATGATTTTATTCTTCAGATAGAGGGGGAGACCGTGCGCTCCGCTGATCCTTATGCACGGGCATGCGGGATTAACGGCAGGCGGAGTATGGTGGCAGACTTAAGGCGAACAGACCCGGAAGGCTGGAAAGACGACCGTGCTCCGGAAAAAGGGCCGGAGCAGATCATCTATGAGCTTCATGTGAAAGAGTTTTCCTGGGATGTTTCCGGCGGTTTTCCGGAAGCATACCGGGGGAAATATAAGGCGTTTACCTGCGGGGACACGACGCTGTATGGAGATGGGGTACACCCGACCGGGCTGGGATATCTGAAAGATTTAGGGATTACGCACGTGCAGATCATGCCCGCCTATGATTACGGTTCTGTGGACGAAGCAGGCAAGGATACGGAATTTAACTGGGGCTACGACCCGGTGAACTACAATGTGCCGGAAGGGTCGTATGCCACGGATGCTTCCAGGGGCGAGGTGCGCATACGCGAGATGAAGGAGATGATCCAGGCTCTCCATGCCAGGGGGTTCCGGGTGATCATGGATGTGGTATACAACCATACCTATTCCCTGGATTCCTGGTTCCAGCGCACGGCTCCCTGGTATTTCTACCGCGTGTTTGACGACGGAAGGATATCCAATGGCTCAGCCTGCGGCAATGATGTGGCGAGCGAGCGGGAAATGTGCGGGAAATATATTTTGGAATCAGTCCTTTACTGGGCAGAGGAGTATCATGTGGACGGATTCCGGTTTGATCTGATGGGACTTCTGGATGTGGATTTGATGAACCGGATCAGAAAGGAACTGGACAGCCGTTACGGCAAAGGGGAGAAGATGGTGTTCGGCGAGCCGTGGGCAGCGTCAGAGACCGCGATGGAAGGTGAGGCAGTCCCGGCATTGAAGAAGAATATCCGTCTGCTGGACGAGAACATCGGGATGTTCTGTGACGATACAAGGGACGCGGTCAAGGGCTCGGCGCTGAAGGTGAGAAAGCCGGGGTTTATCAATGGAGCAGGGAATAAAGAGGATGATATTATCAGCGGAGTGAGTGCCTGGCGGACAGCAGGGGTGAAAGCGCCTTCCCAGATCATCACCTATGTATCTGCGCACGACAACCAGACCCTGTGGGATAAGCTGGCGGCGACACTGCCGGAGGCGGACGAGGAAGAGCGGATGCGGCTCAACCGTATGGCGGCAGCGCTGTATATGACCTGTCAGGGGACTCTTTTCTTCCTGTCAGGGGAAGAGTTTGCGCGGACAAAGGATGGGATGGAGGACAGTTTTAATGCCCCCATTGCCCTTAACCGTCTGGACTGGGAGCGGGCGTGGAAAAACAGGGAGCTTGTAGAATATTACCGGGGACTCATCGCCCTGCGCAGACTACTTCCCGGATTGTGCGATAAATCAGAACAGGCAGCGGAGCGTATCTACGGAGTGAAGAAAGAGAATGGAGTTGTCAGTTTCCTTGTAGATAACCATATAAGGAAAAATGGAAACCCGCAGAGAGAGAAGGAAGCACAGCGCAGCGGAAACATGCAGGGTGGCGCGGTCGTGAAAAACCGGTGGAAGACACTGAAGATTGTGTATAACAGCAGCAGGACAGAATATTCGGTCTCTCTGGACGAGGACGGGTGGACGATTCTCTGCGACGGACAGGACAGCAGACTGTGGGAATCGGACCATCCGGCGGTGGGAGAGATCAAGGCAGCACCCCAGAGTGTCCTTGTACTTGGGAGGAAGAAAGCCATATGAGCAGGAAATGGGTGTACGGAAAACAGGACTGGAAGACATATGAGAGGGGGCAGGAGAACTGTTATCTGATGACCAACGGACTGGGGGGATTCTCATCCATGACAATGACAGGTTCTGTGTCCAGGAATGACCATGCATTTTTTATGGCGTGCACAAAAGCACCGAACAACCGTTACAATATGGTCCACCGTCTTGCAGAAAAGCTGGAGGCAGGCGGCAGGGAATATGTGCTCTCTTCCCAGGAATTTGCCGATGGCAGCAGGGAGGAGGGGTACCGCTGTCTCTCCGGGTTTTCTTATCAGGATACTCCGGTCTGGAGATTCCATGTAAACGGCGTGGAGGTCGTCAAGGAGGCCGCGCTTAAGAATGGGGAGAATACGGCGGCGCTCTGTTACAGGATCACGAACCGTACGCGGGATAGAGTGCGGTTTACTGTGACGCCGTTTTATCAGTTTACACCAAAGGGAAGGGAACCGGAAGCGGATCAGCGGTTTGTCAGAAAGGGCAGCCGGATCGAGAGCAATGGGCTGTGCCTGATAATGGAGACAGACGGAGAGGTCGAAGACATACCAGAGATCACGGAGACATATTATTATTCCTACGATGCATGTGACGGAAGGCGGGAGACCGGATCCGCCAGGGCATGTCACCGGATCAGTGTAACCGTGGATGGCGGCTGTGATGCAGCGCTTTCGGTGGTGTACAGTATTTCACAGGACTGCGGGGAAAACCCGCGTGAAAAGGCGGAAAAGATCATAGAGGAATTAAAAACTTACCGGATGGGACTGGAGTATCTTGCCGGGTTTCAGGATGAGAATGCAAGAACTCTCTCCAAGAGTGCGGAACAGTTCGTTGCCCACAGGGAGTCCACCGGGGGCAGGACAATACTGGCAGGTTTTCCGTTTTTTGAAGACTGGGGCAGGGATACGATGATCGCCCTGCCGGGAGTGTGCATATCTACCCGGAGGTATGAGGAGGCGGAGTCTATCCTGCGTACTTTTGCCGCGTATGAGCGAAAAGGGCTCATGCCGAACCTGTTTCCGGAAGGAAAAAATGAGCCCATGTACAACACAGTGGATGCGGCGCTGCTGTTTATCAATTGTGTATGGCTGTATTGTGAGGCCTCAGGTAAAGTGGAATTCGTACGGGAAATGTACCCGGTCATGGAGCGGATCATAGAGAACTATAAGGCAGGGACGGAATACGGCATACGTATGGATGGGGACGCATTGCTCACAGCAGGCGGAGGAATGGACCAGGTGACTTGGATGGACGTCCGTGTGGGGGATATCCTTCCCACACCCCGGCACGGAAAGCCGGTGGAAGTCAACGCATACTGGTACAATGCCCTCAGGATCATGGGAGAGTGTGCCCGCCTGCTGGGGAGGACAGGGGAAGGATACGATGTCCTCGCTGAGAAAGTAAAGGGATCATTTACAGAAATGTTCTGGATGGAAGGAAAGCACTGCCTAAAAGATCTGGTCTCAGGAACAAAATCGGATGAACAGATCCGGTGCAACCAGATCTGGGCGGTGTCCATGCCTTTCTCCATGCTGGATGAAGGAAGAGAAAGACAAGTGGTGGATACGGTTTTTGAAAAGCTGTACACACCTTATGGGCTGCGAACACTGGAGCCGGAGGATCAGGAATTCCAGCCGTATTACGGAGGCGAAGTCATGAAAAGGGATCTTGCCTACCATCAGGGGACGGTGTGGGCGTATCCACTGGGCGCTTATTATCTGGCTTATCTCAAAATAAACGGCTGCAGTGAGGATGCAAAAGCGTATGTAAGGGGGCAGCTTGAAGTGATGGAGAGCGCGATGAGGGAAGGCTGCATCGGACAGCTTCCGGAAATCTATGACGGGGAGAACCCGGTATCATCGAAAGGCTGTTTCGCCCAGGCGTGGAGTGTGGGTGAGATCTTAAGAGTGTACGAGAAGCTGGAGAAAGTATAAAGACAGAAGAAACGAGAAAGGAGTGCATCCATGGAATTTAGAGGAGTATACCACAAGACATCAGAACAGATGAGTTATGCACTTGATGAGGACCGGCTGGTCATAAACCTGAAGACAGGATATGATGTGAAACAGGTGTTCATCATCCACGGAGACCCCTTTGACGCGGGAATCCTTGGAGGCAGCGAGAGATGGAACGGGACGAGGAAGGAGATTGTATTTAAGAAAAGGCTGCCCCATCAGATTTGGTGGACGACCACCCTTGTGCCGCCTTATAAGAGATGCAAATATTATTTTGAACTGCACACGGACAGCGAGGTATGGTATTATTTTGAGGACGGATTTCTTACAAAGGAACAGGTGGATATGCCCGGGAGGCTGCTTCAGTATTTTATCGTTCCGTGGATGAATCCGGTGGATGTCAACCAGACCCCGTCCTGGGTCAATGAAACGGTATGGTACCAGATATTCCCGGACCGTTTCTGCAATGGGGAGCCCGGGAAGAAAGGGGCAGACGTCCTGCCCTGGCAGACAGGCCCGGTGACAAATAAGGAAAAATATGGGGGAGACCTGGAAGGAATCCGCAGCAAGCTTTCCTATCTTGCGGAGCTTGGGATCACAGGAATTTATCTCACGCCCATCATGGAGGCAGAGACGAACCATAAATATGACACCACAGACTATACGAAGATCGATCCTTCTTTTGGTGATGACGCTGCCATGAAGAGGCTTGTGTCCGAGGCGCATGAGAAGGGCATCCGGGTGATGGTGGACGCTGTGTTCAATCACTGCGGAAGGAAGTTTGCGCCCTGGCTGGACGTGCAGGAAAAGGGGCAGGATTCAGAATATGCGGACTGGTTTATGGTGCAGGACTGGTCCGATATCCGCAGGCACGAAAATACGAGAGACGGAAGATTTTATTCATTTGCTTTTTCAGACAGGATGCCTAAGCTGAATACAAACAATGAAGAGGTGATCCGCTATTTCAGTGGGATATGTGAAGACTGGATCAGGAAGTATGACATTGACGGTATCCGTTTTGACGTGGGAAATGAGGTGTCCCACCGGTTCCTCAAAAAAATGAGGGAGCATTTAAAAAGTCTTGATCCGGACATCTACCTCCTGGGCGAGATCTGGCATGACGCGAGCCAGTGGCTGGCAGGTGATGAGTATGACTCTGTCATGAACTATCCGCTCATGAGCGGCATTCATGATTATTTTCTGGACAGCTCTGTGGATAAAAATGAATTTGAATACATGGTGAACCGCTGTTATACAATGTATATGCAGCAGAACAACAATGTACTTTTTAACCTGCTGGATTCTCATGACACAGAGCGGCTGATGAACCGTTTTCATGACCTGGATATTTTTTACCAGCAGCTTGCCGTCCTCTTCACCCTGCCGGGAAGCGCCTGTATTTATTATGGTACGGAAATCGCCATGGAAGGCGGATTTGACCCGGACTGCCGCCGATGCATGCCCTGGGGCGAGATCGAGGCAGGAAAGTACCAGGAACGGATCGGGCAGATGCAGTCCCTGATCCATATGCGGAAGTCAGAGGAGGCGTGCCGGAGCCTGCATTTCCATTTCCCGAACACGTATGGGAACAGGCGGTGTATAGAATATATCAAGCTGGATTCCTCAGGCAGGAAGATGGAGGTCCTGGTGAACTGTTCGGATGAAGATGTGCAGACCGGGACAGGAGGAGAGATCCTGTTTGAGCGGAATTTCGCAGACGGGGTCCTGAAGCCAAAGGGGACTCTGATCCGAAAGATATGATAACAGAGAGAAATGAGGATAAAATATGACAGACAAAAAGGAAAAATGGTGGAAAAACGCGGTCATTTATCAGATCTATCCGAAGAGCTTTCAGGACTCGGATGGGGATGGGGTTGGAGATATCCGCGGTATTATCCAGAGGCTGGATCATCTGGAGGACCTGGGGATCGACGCGGTGTGGATTTCTCCTATGTACTGTTCCCCGCAGAATGACAATGGGTATGATATTTCCGATTACCAGGATATTGATCCCATGTTCGGGACGCTGGAGGATATGGATGCATTGATCGCGGAAGCTAAGAAGCGGAATATCCGTATCATTATGGACCTGGTGCTCAACCACACTTCTGACGAACACCGCTGGTTTCTTGAGGCGAAAAAAAGCAGGGACAACCCTTATCACGACTATTATGTATGGCGGGACGGTGAAGAGGGATCATACCCCAATGATATGAAGGCAGTCTTTGGAGGCTCGGCGTGGGAATGGGTACCGGAACTAAACCAGTATTATTTTCATCAATTTGCCCCGGAACAGCCGGACCTGAACTG
The DNA here is from genome assembly GCA_944383695.1 of uncultured Mediterraneibacter sp. Classification (GTDB taxonomy): domain Bacteria; phylum Bacillota; class Clostridia; order Lachnospirales; family Lachnospiraceae; genus Mediterraneibacter. The sequence goes on along the minus strand of CALWQP010000002.1, from coordinate 10,867 downwards.
GGAGAACCCGAAGGTGCGGCAGGAAATCTATGATATGATTCTCTGGTGGATGGAGCGTGGAGCAGGTGGTTTCCGCCTGGATGTGATCGACCAGATTGCCAAAGAGCCGGATCGGGGAATCACAAACAACGGCCCCAGGCTTCATGAATTTCTCAGGGAGTTGAGCCGCGAGACCTTCCAGAAAGGAGATCTGATCACTGTGGGGGAAGCATGGGGAGCTACGCCTGAGATTGCAAGGAAATACAGCAATCCTGACGGCAGTGAATTCTCCATGGTATTCCAGTTCGAACACATCGGACTGGATCAGCAGGAAGGAAAGGAAAAATGGGATCTCGCGCCGCTTTCTCTGGTAAAGCTGAAAGCATGTCTTGCAAAATGGCAGAAGGAACTGTACCAAAACGGATGGAACAGCCTGTTCTGGGACAATCATGACCTGCCCCGCATCGTGTCCCGCTGGGGCGATGACAGAAGATACCGTGCAGAATCTGCGAAGATGCTGGCAGCTGTGCTCCATGGGATGCAGGGCACCCCTTACATCTATCAGGGAGAAGAACTGGGCATGACAAATGTGGAGTTCTCTGACATCAATGATTACCGGGATGTGGAGACCACCAATATGTATTATGAGAGACTGGAAGCAGGGTATGAGCGTGAGGACGTGATGCGGTCCATCTATGCCAAGAGCAGAGACAACGCCCGCACGCCTATGCAGTGGAGCGGGGAAAAGAATGCCGGGTTTACAACGGGTACGCCATGGATTGCTGTCAATCCCAATTATACGCAGATCAATGCAGAAGCAGAGAAGGAAAATCCCGATTCCGTATATCATTTCTATAAGAAGCTGGTGCATTTGCGAAAAGAATACCCGGTCTTTGCAGACGGAGAGTTCCGCCTCCTCCTGCCAGAGGATAAAGAGATCTTTGCTTATACCCGGACAGATAAAGACAGCCAGATGCTTGTATGCGCGAACTTTTCCGGGAAAACTGTGAAGCATCCACTGGCGGATGAGTGGAAAGATGCAAAGATTCTGATCCACAATTACGCGGGAGAGATGGGAGAGGAGCTCAAGCCGTATGAGGCTGCGTTTCTTCTTAAAAGCCGGGGTGGTGATGACATCTGTGATATTATAAAAAGAAACAGGGCATACTAAGATAAGTCTGTCTTTCAGGAGGAATCACATGAAAAAGATATTGTTTTTGATCATTGATATGCAGAATGGATTTGTCAACGAACATACGGAAGGGCTTGATAAGAAAATACTGGACTTCTTTGAGCAGGTCCGGGATAAGGTCCTCACTGCCGGGACCCGGTATATCAATCATGAGCATACGGCCTGTTATGTGTTCGAAGGATGGAAATCCTGCATGAAAGGGACTGAGGAAGCAGAAATCATCCCATCCCTCCGCCCTGTTATGACGAGGGTGTTTGACAAAGACAAGTATAGCTGCTGGAATGATGAAATGAGGACATTTATCCAGGAGCATGGAATCGAAAAAGTCTATTTTGCCGGAGTGAATACAGGCTGCTGTGTGCTGCACAGTGTTCTTGACTGTTATAACGATCTGGTAGACTGCACGGTCATAGAAGATCTCTGTGGCTCCACTTCCGGAAAAAGAGAGCACGAGGCAGCCCTGGATGTGCTGCGGAGCTGCATCACTGAAGGCAGGGTGATATCATCAGAGCAGGCAGTGAAAAAAATCAGGGCAGGCATCGCAGGAAATCTGTCTTGACACAGCCCTCTCTGCTGATGTAGAATAAGCGATGTAAGAAAAAGCGTTGAAGAGGACAGTAGGCTGCATGGTCATCTCAGAGAGAAGCCCATATGGTGGGAGGGCTTTGATGTTCCGGCTGACTGAAGACCACCTTGGAGCGGCCTTAATACGGCACGGTGATTCCGTTATCATCACATGAATTAAGCAGGTTTTCCATGGAAAACAAGCAGGGTGGAACCGCGGGAAGAGCATCCCGTCCCTGCAGGGAGTGTTTCCGTGCGGACATAGATTCAGAGAGTAAGAGACATTCCGACAGGGATGTCTTTTCTGTTTTCTGTATAAGCGCCGGACAGATGATTTCAAGGAGAGGAAGGAAAAGAACATGAAGATCACATTGAAAGACGGATCAAGCAAAGAGTATCAGCAGCCCATGAGCGTGTATGACATCGCTCTGGATATCAGCGAGGGACTGGCAAGGATGGCGACAGCCGGAGAAGTGGACGGCAAGGTCGTGGATTTAAGGACAGTTATTGACCGGGACTGCGAGCTGAGCATCCTGACCTTTAATGACGAAAAAGGCAAAGGCGCATTCCGCCACACAGCATCCCATATCATGGCGCAGGCGGTCAAGCGCCTGTACCCGGAGACGAAACTGGCGATTGGACCGTCCGTTGCAGACGGATTCTACTATGACGTGGATCGGGAGACTCCGTTTGCCGCAGAAGATCTGGAGAAGATCGAGGCAGAGATGAAGAAGATCGTGAAAGAGAATCTCGAGATCAAACAGTATACCATGCCGAGAAATGAAGCGATCGAGTATTTTAAGGAGAAAAATGAAGATTATAAGGTGGAGCTGATCCAGGACCTTCCGGAGGATGAGACGATCAGTTTCTACTCACAGGGCGAGTTTACGGACCTGTGCGCAGGACCTCATCTGATGACTACAAAGCCGGTGAAGGCGTTCAAGCTGACCAGTCTTGCGGGGGCATACTGGAGGGGCGATGAGCACAATAAGATGCTCCAGAGGATTTACGGCACTGCGTTCCCGAAGAAGGCGGAGCTGGAAGAGTACCTGACTATGATCGAGGAGGCGAAGAAGCGCGATCACAGGAAGCTCGGAAGAGAGCTGGGACTGTTCATGATGCGCGAGGAGGGGCCGGGATTTCCATTCTTCCTTCCCAACGGCATGGTGCTGAAGAATACGCTCCTTGATTACTGGAGAGAGATCCACCGCAGGGCGGGATATGTGGAGATCAATACACCGATCATGCTGAGCCGTCATCTGTGGGAGACATCCGGCCACTGGGATCACTACAAAGAGAACATGTATACCACAGTCATTGATGACGAGGATTTTGCCATCAAGCCGATGAACTGCCCGGGCGGCATCCTTGTATACGAGTCGGAGCCGCGTTCCTACCGTGACCTTCCGATCCGCATGGGAGAGCTGGGACTGGTGCACCGCCATGAGAAATCCGGACAGCTTCACGGACTGATGCGCGTGCGCTGTTTTACCCAGGACGATGCTCACATCTTTATGATGCCGGAGCAAATCAAAGAGGAGATCAAAGGCGTGGTGAAACTGATCGATGAAGTTTACAGCCTTTTTGGGTTTAAGTATCATGTGGAGCTTTCCACACGTCCGGAGGACAGCATGGGAAGCGACGAAGACTGGAATATGGCGACAGACGCCCTCAGGAGCGCTCTTGAGGACATCGGGCTTTCTTATGTGGTGAATGAAGGGGACGGAGCGTTCTACGGACCGAAGATCGACTTCCATCTGGAAGACTCTATCTGTAGGACATGGCAGTGCGGTACGATCCAGCTTGACTTCCAGCTTCCGCTGCGGTTCAACCTTGAGTATACGGGAGCGGACGGAGAGAAACACAGACCGATCATGATCCACCGGGTAGTATTCGGATCTATCGAGCGCTTTATCGGCATCCTTATCGAGCACTTTGCGGGCGGATTTCCAACATGGCTTGCCCCGGTGCAGGTAAAAGTGCTTCCGATCTCTGACAAGCACATGGAGTATGGCGTGAAGGTGCTTGGCATCCTGAAAGACGCGGGTATCCGCGCTGAGATCGATACCCGCGCGGAGAAGATCGGGTACAAGATCAGAGAGGCGCAGATGAAGAAGATTCCATATATGCTCGTTGTGGGAGCAAAGGAAGAAGACGAGAATAAAGTCTCTGTAAGAAGCAGATTTGCAGGGGATGAGGGACAGCGCGGGCTGGATGAGTTCGTGGCGGACATCAAAGAAGAAATCGCCGGAAAGGTCAGCAGGAAGATCGAAAAAGAGGACTGATCCGGGGTTACAGCAGATGCTCAAAGGTGTCGTAAAAGGTCGGATATGACACATCCACACATTTACTGTCCAGTATTTTCGTCTTGCCGTCAGCGACAAGCGCGGCGATACTGAAAGCCATAGCGATACGGTGGTCAAGAAGTGTGTGGATGGACGCGCCTTTCAGGCTTCCTCCGCTGATGATCATGCCGTCTGAAGTGGGGGTGACATTGCAGCCCATTGCTTTTAAATTGTCTGTGACAGTCTCGATGCGGTCAGTCTCCTTTACTTTCAGTTCTGCCGCGTCTTTGATGACGGTTGTTCCCTCTGCCACGGCGGCCATGACCGCAATCACCGGGATCTCATCGATGAGCGTGGGGATGATATCCCCTTCGATGGTAATGCCATGGAGACGGCTTGTCTTTACGAGGATGTCCGCGAGCTTTTCGCCGCCCTCAGTGCGCACGTTGAGCAGGGTGATATCTCCGCCCATATCTTCGCATACCTTTAAGATGCCGGCGCGGGTCGGATTGATTCCCACATTTTCGATGAGGATTTCGGAATCAGGCACGATCAGCCCGGCTGCGATAAAGTAGGCGGCGGAGGAAATATCGCCCGGAACAGTGATTTTTTGTCCATATAATTCTCTGCATGGACGGATGCTGGCAGTTGCCTTTGTACTGTCAAGGGCATGGGTCGTACGAATATCCGCTCCGAACTCTCTGAGCATCAGTTCGGTGTGATTGCGGGAGAGGGAAGGCTCTGCAACAGAAGTCTCTCCTTCCGCATATAATCCGGCGAGCAGGAGACATGATTTTACCTGGGCAGAGGCAACAGGCGAATCATAGTGGATGCCGTGCAGCCTGCCCGGAGTGATGTAGAGCGGCGCGCATCCGTTCCGAAGGATGCTGGAGATATTTGCTCCCATCTGTGTGAGAGGGTCAATGATCCTCTTCATGGGACGGGAATTCAGGGATTCGTCTCCTGAGAGTTTGGATTCAAAAGACTGCCCGGCAAGGATGCCGGAAAGAAGGCGGGTAGTAGTTCCGCTGTTGCCCACATCCAGTATATCATTTGGAGCGGACAGTCCGTGAAGCCCTCTGCCGTGCACGATGACCGCAGAATTTTTTTCTTCTATATCGATCCCCAGCGTACGGAAGCACCGGATGGTGGCAAGGCAGTCCGCGCCCTGGAGAAAATTGCGGACCTCTGTGATTCCGTCCGCAATAGATCCGAACATAATACATCTGTGTGAAATTGATTTATCTCCCGGGACGGAAACTTTTCCTTTCAGCCCGGTCAAGCTGCATAATTCCATTATTATATCCTCTTTCTGTAATTTTTTATGTCTCATATACGATATAACGGTATTTCTGGAGCAGTTCCGCGGCTTTTGCCGAGGAACCTTCGTCATAGAATTCGATCCGAAGGACGCCTTCTTCAAATTCCCTGTTATGGATGATGCCGATGTTCTTGATATTGATATTATTGCTTGCCAGGATTGTGGCGATTGTGGCGATCCCTCCGGCCTCATCAATGATGTCGCAGTAGACGGCGAACTGTTTCTTGATCGGCCCTGCAGAGCTGTTAGGCATGGAATCCCTGTAATCCCTGGATGATTCAAAAAGCGAATAGAGGGCGTTTTCATCGCACGATTCAACGGCTTTTTTGGCCTGCTCAAGAGTTTTGATGTATTTCCCGAGGATATGGGAGATATTTTTACTGTTTTTCAGGCAGATCTGCTGCCACATGACAGGAGAGGAAGAGGCAATCCTTGTGATGTCTTTGAACCCTCCTGCCGCAAGGGCCTTCATCAGTTCATCTTTTGTGTCCGTGTCCCGCACGAAGTTGACCAGAGAAGAAGCGATGATATGGGGAAGGTGGCTGATCGTTCCGGTTATATGGTCATGTTTTTTGTAGTCCAGTATGACCGGTATAGCTTTCAGAGAAGAAACAAAATCCCGGTATGACGCAACTTTTTCTCCGGAAACCTTCGCAGAAGGAGTCAGGATATAATAGGAATTCTCGATCAGATGCGCTTTGGAATTGGTAAAGCCGTTTTTTTCCGATCCCGCCATGGGATGTCCGCCGATAAAGCATTCCTCCAGGCCGAGCGCAATGACTTCCTCATGAATAGAAGCCTTGACGCTTCCTACATCTGTCAGAATGCAGTTTTCTCCTATGACTCCCTTTAGCTGGGAGAGGTAAGCGGTATTGCAGGAGACAGGAGCACAGAGGAAAATATAGCTGCATCCTCTGAAATTTTCATCGATAGATGAGCATGCGGTGTCTATGGTTCCCTCCTGCACGGCAAGGGCCAGAGTCTCCCGGCTTTTGTCAAATGCGATGAGTTCATGGTCCGGATAGTATTTGCGGATTGCTTTGGCGATAGAACCGCCGATCAGTCCCAGTCCGATAAAACCTGCTTTTGGTGCTGCCATATATAAGTCGTCCTTTCTGTTTTATTACGGTATGTAAGTCTTTTTTGGAAATGTGTCTGTACAGTATTCTGCATAACACAGAGATATTTTAGCACGTTGCATTATAAAAGTAAACGGAAGAATCCCTTTTCCCGGATTCTCAGACAAAGCACTCTGTTTTCGTACAGCCATATTTTCGGGTTTGCCCGGATTGTTTAAGATATATGTGAAAAATACATAAAATAGTTGTAATTTACAATAAATTTTAGTACAATATACCCATGATATGCACGAGGTGAAGTTTTGGGCTCGTGTATAATAACTACATATCAAGGAGGCAGCAGCATGAAAGTTTACAGAACGGACGAAATCAGGAACGTGGTATTGCTCGGACATGGCGGGAGCGGAAAGACAAGTCTTGTCGAGGCAATGCTGTATGTATCAGGCGCCACGAACCGCATGGGCAAAGTCACAGAATCCAGCACAGTCAGCGATTTTGATAAAGAAGAGCAGAAGCGTGGATTTTCTATCAGCACAAGCCTGATCCCGATCGAGTGGGAGAAAGCAAAGATCAACATCCTTGATACTCCCGGATATTTTGATTTTGTAGGCGAAGTGGAAGAGGCGGTCAGCGCAGCGGACGCTGCAGTCATCGTCGTATCCGGAAAGGCAGGCGTGCAGGTCGGAACCGAGAAGGCGTGGGAACTGTGCGATAAGTATAATCTTCCGAGGATGGTCTATGTGACAGAGATGGACGTGGATGATGCGAGCTTCCGCCAGGTGGTGGCGGACCTGACTGAGAGATATGGCAAAAAGATCGCGCCCCATTTCCAGCCCATCCGCGAGAATGAGAAGCTGGTCGGATATATCAATGTCATTAAGAATGCAGGACGCAGATATACAGGGATCGGGCAGAGAGAAGAGTGCGAGATTCCGGATTACTGCAAACCGAACCTTCAGATTTTGAGAGATTCCCTAATGGAAGCAGTCGCTGAGACGAGTGAGGAATTCATGGAGCGCTATTTCAACGGCGAGGAATTCTCGATCGAGGAAATCCGGGCGGCCATGCGTACGGAAGTTATGGACGGCGATATCGTTCCGGTGGCAATGGGGTCAAATGTGCAGGCTCAGGGCGTTGCGAATCTTCTGTCAGATATCGTAAGATTCTTCCCGAGTCCGGACAAGAGAACCTGCGCGGGCATCAACCGCAGGACGAATGACATCTTTGAGGCGAATTATGATTTCTCCAAGGCAAAGACAGCTTATGTGTTCAAGACGATGGTAGACCCGTTTATCGGGAAGTATTCGTTTGTAAAGGTGTGTTCGGGCGTGCTAAAAGGAGATGACATCCTTTATAACGCAGACACAGAAGCAGAAGAGAAGCCGGGTAAACTGTATACGATGTGCGGAAACAAGCCTTCGGAAGTGACCGAGCTGTTCGCGGGAGATATCGGCGCTATCGCGAAGCTTACGAACACCCGCACAGGAGACACTCTCTCAACAAAGACGACACCGGTATCCTATGCAAAGACAGATTACTCTGTGCCCTACACTTATATGAGATACCGTGTGAAGAACAAAGGTGATGAGGATAAAGTGTCCCAGGCTCTGGCGAGGATGACGGCGGAGGACGTTACACTCAAGGCGGTAAATGACAGTGAGAACCGTCAGACACTGCTCTATGGAATGGGAGACCAGCATCTGGAGATCGCGGCGAGCAAGCTGGCCGCAAGATATAAAGTCGAAATCATTCTGGAGACTCCGAAAGTGGCGTTCCGCGAGACGATCCGCAAGAATTCAGATGTGGATATGAAATACAAGAAACAGACCGGAGGGCACGGTCAGTATGGTCATGTCAAGATGAAATTCGAGCCGTCCCACGATCTGGACACACCATATATCTTTGAGGAATGTGTAGTCGGAGGCGCGGTTCCAAAGAACTATTTCCCGGCAGTGGAGAAGGGGCTTCAGGAATCCGTGGTGAAAGGACCTCTTGCCGGCTATCCGGTAGTCGGCGTGAAAGCGATCCTCTACGATGGATCCTACCATCCGGTAGACTCTTCAGAGATGGCGTTTAAGACGGCGACCAGCCAGGCGTTTAAGAAAGGGTTCATGGAAGCGTCGCCTGCCCTGCTTGAGCCGATCGCTTCCATAAAAGTCACTGTTCCGGATGATTATACCGGAGATGTGATGGGTGACCTGAATAAACGGCGGGGAAGAGTGCTGGGAATGACCCCGGTTGCCGGAGGAAAACAGGTGATCGAAGCAGATATCCCAATGACAGGCCTGTTTGGTTACTGCACAGTGCTCCGCTCCATGACAGGAGGCCGGGGAACTTATGAATATGAGTTCGCAAGATATGAGCAGGCTCCGTCTGATGTGCAGGAGAAAGAGATTGCTGCGCGGGCCGCAGAAGAATAATTGATAAAATGAAAATCTGTAAGAGGAATGAGCAGCGGCGGATATCCGCCTGTTGAAGAAGGGTACCCCGGGAAGGAAGCGTTTCAGCATCATCCCGGGGTGTCCTGGCTTTTGCCGCATACCTTGTGTTCCATGAATAAAAATGATATAATTGCCCTGCGATTTTAAGACAGCGGGCATACCGCGTATTGGGGCGGTTGCTGCGCTTGAACGGTATTCAGGCAGAATGCGGGGAAAGGGGAAAAGAATGAAAAAGATAAAGATGAAATTACTGATCGCATTGCTGGTCATTGCTGCACTGGGCATTTATTACTATGTGGCGCTTCCGGCGCTCAATATCCATTCCACAGAATTTTGGGTATTTCTGATCGTGCTGGGTCTTCTGGCATCGCTTATGTTTGTAAAAAAGAAGAACCTGAGCAGATACGAGCTGAAAGGATCAAAAGGGCTGAAGGTGATCCTAGGAATCGTCGGCCTGATCGTGGTCGTATATCTGGCAGGGGCGCTCTTGTCATCGCCTATCGTAAATGCAAAGAAATACCAGCAGTTGATGACTGTGGAGACCGGGGAATTTGCAAAAGATATCGAGGAATTGTCCTTTGACCAGATACCGCTTCTCGATAAAGATTCTGCAGAACTGCTGGGAGACAGGAAGATGGGCAGCATGGTCGACATGGTGTCACAGTTCGAGGTGGATGAACTGTATTCACAGATCAATTTCCAGGACCGTCCGGTGCGGGTGTCTCCCCTGAAATACGCCAGCCTGATCAAGTGGTTTACGAATCAGGGGGAAGGCATCCCTGCGTATATCAAGATTGATATGGCGACACAGAATACGGAACTCGTCAAGCTGGACGAAGGGATGAAATATACGACAAGCGATCATTTTAACCGGAATATCTACCGCCATCTGCGGTTTAAATATCCGACCTATATTTTTAATAACCTGAGCTTTGAGATTGACGAGGAAGGAGTACCGTACTGGATCTGTCCTGTGAAAAAGTTCAACATCGGGTTGTTTGGCGGGGAAACAATCGGACGTGTCGTGCTTTGCAACGCCATTACCGGGGAGACAGAAGATTATGCTATCGAGGATGCGCCCCAGTGGATCGACAGGGCGTATTCCGCAGACCTGCTCGTGCAGTTATATGATTACCACGGCACTTTGAAGCATGGATTTCTCAACAGTGTTCTCGGCCAGAAAGACTGTCTGCGCACAACTGACGGATATAATTATCTTGCCATTAATGATGATGTGTGGGTCTACACAGGCGTTACATCGATCACAGGGGATCAGTCTAACGTCGGATTTGTGCTGATAAACCAGAGGACGATGGAAACAAGGTTTTATGAAGTGGAAGGCGCGACAGAAGCGTCGGCTATGTCATCCGCGGAAGGTCAGGTGCAGAACCTTCATTACACGGCTACATTTCCGCTGCTCCTGAATATTTCCGGTGAACCGACGTATTTTATTGCCTTGAAGGACGATGCGGGACTGGTGAAGAAATATGCCATGGTTAATGTCCAGAAATATCAGATCGTGGCGATCGGGGATACTGTGAGCCAATGTGAGGAGAACTATACGACGCTGATGTACGAGAATGGGATCAAACAGACGCCCGAGGATACAAGGGATGTAAAAATTATGACAGCGAAGATCACAAAGATCGCTCAGGGCGTTGTGGACGGAAATTCTCATTATTATATCATGCTGGAGGGCTCGGATGCGATCTTTGACATACCGGTCGTGGATTTTATTGATATTATCCGGTATAATGTCGGGGATGAGGTGACTGTCGAATATAAGGAGGGAGACCAGAGCAATACAGTGCTGTCCCTGAACGGAGCCGGGAAAGCATCGGAAGGATGATCTGCTTCGCGGGTCATGACAGATGCTCCGAAAGACAAAAGAGAAAGATAAAAAGAAAAAGAGAGCGCCGCACAATCATCTGATATGCTCCCTTCTAGGTAGACAAGTGAAATAACAAAAACTTGTCACTTAGGAGGGAGTATATTTTATGTCTGAA
>CALWQP010000001.1 GCA_944383695.1 uncultured Mediterraneibacter sp. | reverse complement strand
TCAGACATAAAATATACTCCCTCCTAAGTGACAAGTTTTTGTTATTTCACTTGTCTACCTAGAAGGGAGCATATCACGGATGGCGTTAGGTTCATTCGGACTACTGATTTTATTTTATAGGAATATATTTGTACACAGAAATGGGCTGGGGTATAATGACAGTAATTAGTAACTGATAAGGAGGAAGGGCATGAATAAAAAATGGCATAAAATATCGGTGGCGCTGCTATTCATAGTTTTTGCAATATATGGTTGCAGTGGGGAGAACAATACTGTGCTTGTAGTAGGAGAGCATGAGATAAGTCAGGAAGAATTTTCCGTATATTGTGAAATAGTAAAAAAAGATATGGTGGATCGCGATGACACAGACCAGATTAATAAAGAAGCGGCACAGTATGCTGCGGAGGTATATAGTCTCTTTGATATTGCGGAAGAATGCGGAGCCGAAGATGCCTTTTCATATACTACCTTTAAGCAGGAGCTGTCAGAAACGAATGAGGGAAACAGAGACAAGATCCAAAATGGGGATGTTGTTATGGGACTTGTCGAGTATTCAGAAGCAGATTATTTTGAGTATGTTCTGGCAGATTATAGACAAAAAACTGAGGAAAAACTGGCGGACACTGCAGACGAAACAATGCTGGCGGAAGCAGAGCTGTACTATGAAGAAAACAAAAGTGATTATATTGACAATATAGAGTTTGAATACCAAATAATAATGGAAGAAAAAGGAGAATTAAAAACAGAGATAAGAGAGATTGATTATCAGACCCTTACACAATCATACCATTCTACAGATATATTGGGAGATATTCTGATGACAGGAAATATCGGTGAAAAGTATGATACGGGAAGCGGAGAGGTTGTACTATTAAAAAGGGATGAAACATATTTTTCATTTGAGCAGGTGGAGTATCAGGCTGTTTTAGATTATGTTATAAATGATTATCTCCCGAATCTGATTAAAGAGAGGTCAGAGCAGATGGAGATCAGAAATAATATAAATAGAATTGAAAAATAATACAAAAATGGGAGCAAATGTCTTTAAGGAAATAGAAAAGACCTGCGTGGTGTATCAGTGGGGGAGCCATATCAAACATTGTGCAGCCGGACGGTACGGTGACTCCTGCGGAAGGAAGTTATTTTCTAAGCATGAGGGGAAGAAGAACGGCGCTAAGATCTTGCAGTTTGTGACTCTGCAGGCTGGACATACATACTGGCTGTTCGCGCAGATTTATCAGGAGACGGCAAATTCTCTGTTTGTAGGTTTTATGGAAAAGAAGGGAAGGGCGATGATCCCAAATTTCAGACATCCGATGAGGACCGAAGTGCTATAATATAGTTGTAATGAAAGTGGCTAATAAGATATACTAAAAACAATGAGAAAAGAGGTTCTTATCATGCCCCAGAATTACACACCAGAGTTTAAAAAGAAGATCGTCCGACTCCATGAGGAAGAAGGACACACTTATTAAAGTATCACAGCTGAATACGGCGTCTCAAAATGCAGTATCTCCAAGTGGTGCAGCCAGTTACATGAAGAATGCCAGACAAGCCTGGAAACAAAAGAAGAATACGATTATTATGAAAGAAATGCTCAAGCTCCGTCAAGAGAATGAAGAACTCCGTAAGGAGAATCTCTTTTAAAAAAAGCAGCGGCATTCTTTGCAAAAGAAATCGATTAGAGGCTTATCGGTTTATTGAAAAACATCGGAAAGATTTTGGGCTGCGCTGGTTCCTGCGGCGGTTGAAGATTTGCCCTAATGCTTGCTATAACTACCGGAAACACCGGAGCTCAGATTACTATGCCCAAAAATCTAAGGTACAGGCGCAGATCCGAGAGATTTACCACGGGCACAATGGAGTGGACGGATACCGAAGCATGAACGTTTATCTGTCACATAAAAGGCTTCCATTACATTCCCATTCATAAGTATATGAATATAAAAATAGGGCTGTATGCGATTGTCTGTCCTAAAAAGCCAGAATATGTACATGGGAAGCCACACAAGATATTTGATAATAAACTGGCTCAAAACTTCACTGCTGCGCGGACAAATCAAAAATGGTGTACAGATTTCACCTGCCTGTTCCTAAAAATGGAGAGGTACGTTATAACTGCAGTATTCCTGATCTATATGACTGCAGCATCATTGCGAGTATTACGGATCGCCATATTACATCAGAACTTACCATCCGGACTTTACAGAAGGCATTGGCTGAGTAGCCGGTGCGAAAAGGAGAATTACTTCTTCATAGTGATGAGGGGGCACTCTTGTAGACATGAAGGGTGAAGATGCTCAACTAAAAGAAAAACATATCCTGAAAAATACTCTTCCGCTGTTTTCGGTCATTTTGACGGTATACAATCCGTGAATGGGATTCTTGCATCCTGGGGGTTATTCTTGCGCAGCAAGAACTGTTTTCTGTACTGAGAGGGAGGTGTCCCGATCACATGCAAGAATAATTTAGAAAAATGCTGTGAATCTTTCAGCCCAATCTTACCTGCGATCTCTGTCAGGGAAAGATCGGGATCTTCCATCATGCCGATGGCCTTGTGTATTCGGTAAATATTTATGTAGCTTCCCAACGTCATATGCATATAGCTGGAGAATATCTTTCCGAGATGCCGGGCGGATATGTGCAGGCAGGAAGCAATGTCCTGGATCAGGATTTTTTTCTCATAATTCTTCTCTATGAAATCCATCGTAAAAGAGATGTATCGGCCGGGTGCAGTTGACGGACTGAAAACGGTTTCGTCCCCATTGTAATAATGAAATATTTCAATCAAAAGCTGCAGGAGGAGAACATTGATTTCCGCAGATGCAATTGATCTATTGGAGGCCGGGGAATTATATAAAGGGATGACTGAAGGGACGATTCGGCGGATGTCTTCTGTGGCTGCCTGCCTGTGAAAAAAGTGGAAGTGGAAAAGAAGAGAGTGAATGAGGCTGACCGGATTTTTTGTATCTTGTATCAATGCGATTTGTGAAAAGAGCCTGGGAGAAAATTGGATGTGATAAAATGAGCACTCTTCATCTTCTGGTACGGAAAAAGAGTGTACGGTGTAAGGTGATATCATCACAAAATCTTTCGGAGCGCAGCAGACAGACTGACCAGCGATATCCATAGAGCATTTCCCCGATCCGATCAGATAGACATCAATGTCGGTATGTAGATACTTCTCAAAATGATAGCCTGCTTCCTGCGACAGAAACGCTGCCTCGGACACTGAATTCTCATAGAGTGGAAGATAATTACCCATATACTGCATGAAAGGCCACCTCTTATGCTTCAAAATATTTTACTACATTATAGGACATAACATCAAAAAAGTAAATGAAAAGTTCCTGATTATACAAAAAAATCCCATAAAAAAGCACGGATTATACAAGCATGTAAAATATATGATAGAGTATAATTGAAATATGGAGAAGTATGTACAAAATGATGTAAAAAAAAGTAGAAAAATGACAGCACTTATTTTGATTCTTCTCATTGTCATTATCACAACTGTGGCAGTAGTCATAATGACAAAAGAAAGGGAAACAGAGGCGGTCGAGCTGGCAATAGACGGAAGTAAGATCAGTGAAGACGAGTTTCTTCAGGCTATAGATACTGTTAAGTATGATGTGACCTCGTATTTTATTTCTCAGTATAATGCGGATATAGAGGGTGATTTTTGGACGAGGGATTATGAAGGCGATGTGCCTTGCAGAAAACTTGCTGAAGCTGCTGTCGAAGAACTTAGATACCGGTATGCAGTTTATGCGGTTGCAGAAGAAAAGGGATATCTTGAGCGCATGTCATATGCCGACAAACAAAAGTATCTGGAGCAGTTGAATGAGGAAAGAAAAGCTGCAAAGGAAGCCGGCGAGGTTATCTATGGCCTGGTAGAGTATTCGATGGAGCAGTATCTTGATTATGAGCTGAACCAGGTTGAAGAGGCCTATTGTAATGATAGTTCCAATGCAGATATGGAGGTGGCGGATGAGGAGGCCAGAAAATACTATGAAAGCAATGGGGACATGATCAATGAAAGCGGTGAGATTATTCCGCTGGATACGGTCAGGAGCGCGGTAGACAATGAGATACGGCAGCTCCGTTATGCGGAAATGATTGAGGAACGTGCAGAAAGTCTTAAGGTAGAGGCGGATGAAGAACAGCTCTTTGCCTTTATTGTAAATCACATATAAATACATGGAGGGTATGGTATGAAGAGAAATCAGTGGATTGCTTCTGTTTTGAGCATTGTAATCGCGGCAGGAAGTATGTTCCAGACACCTGTGGTGCAGGCGGCTGATACAGGAGCGGGGGAAACAGTAAACCAGGAGATCGGGACCACATATTATGTAAGTTCTGTAAACGGGGACGATGCGAATCCCGGAACGTCGCAGGATGAGCCCTTTCAATCACTTAGCAAGATCAATGAGATCACACTTGGGCCTGGCGATCAGGTGCTTTTGGAAAAAGGCTCTGTATTTGACAGTCAATACCTGCACATAAAGGAGGGGAGCAAAGGAAGCGAGGCGGCTCCTATTATCATTTCTACATATGGCGATGGCGCTCGTCCTCAGATCAATGCCAATGGTACAGGTGTATGGTATCAGAGCTATGGCCAGCAACTGGGTAATGCGCAACATAAATGGCAGGGGAATGTCTCTTCGGCTGTTCTGCTAAAAGACGTAGAATATATCGAGATCAGTGGTCTTGAGATTACAAATGACAGAGACCGGGGGGAGCTTCATCCTGACGATGCGGGGAAGCCATGGAATGGTAAAAATGTAATGGACCGCACAGGTGTGGCTGGAATGACGCAGAATATTGGAACGGCAGACCATATTGTTCTGGATGACCTGTATGTGCATGATGTAGATGGCAACGTATACAATAAACACATGTTGAACGGCGGTATCTATTTTATTGCTGCTCTGCCGACAAATGAAACGCAGACGGGCATACCGAGATATAATGACCTGCAGATCACAAACTGCCATGTGGAGAATGTATACCGCTGGGGTATAGCTGCGGCATATACTGCGTACTGGGGGAAGTTTACAACTGATGAGCTCCCTGATAGTGTCATGCGGCAGTATGGGCACAGCAATGTAGTGATAAGCAATAACTATATGAAGGATGTGGGCGGAGACGCTATCACAACGATGTATTGCGACCGTCCCATTGTAGAAAACAATGTGTCCGATGGTGCGGCAAAGTATATAAATACAACGGATTACAATGCAACGGACTTTGGTCGGGTAGCAGCCGCTATCTGGCCGTGGAAGTGCAAAAATGCCGTATTCCAGTACAATGAGTGCTTTGACACGAAGAACGCGGGCAGAGGAAATGGCGACGGACAGGCATGGGACGCCGACTCGGGTGATGGAACGCTCTATCAGTATAATTACAGCCACGGGAATAGCGGTGGAGCTGTTATGTTCTGTCTTCAGCAGGCTGTAAACAGTACGTTCCGTTATAATATCAGTCAGAACGATATGATCGGACCGCTGAACATACCGAGCAATCCGGACGCGCATATATATAACAATACATTTTATATTGCACAGGGCGTACCTCTGATCCGTCCGGATATGAAGAATGGCGCGGCAACGATTGAGAACAATATTATCTATTATTCCGGTACATCTCCAAAAACGGAAACCTGGTATACAAATGATAAAGTAACCTATAACAACAACTTGTATTATAATTACTCAAATATACCCGACAGGGACACAAATGCAGTAAATGTAAGTGCGGGAACTCCGGTTCTTGCAGACCCGGGAACGGCTCCGACTACTGTTTCAGTTGACGGAACTGCAAGGCCGCACAGCAACCCGGCACAGAATACAGTGTTTGACGGCTATAAGCTTGTGGAGAATTCTCCCGCAATCGATAAGGGAAAAGTCATCACGGACGCAAATGGATTTGCGGTGGAGAAGGATTTCTTTGGTAATACTATCACTACCACACCGGAGATCGGAGCGGCAGAGTATATAGGTACGCTGATAGCCACTATGTACATGACGGATGAAGATAGTGCAGAAAAAGTGATCTATGTTCCGTTTACCGCTAAAAATCCGACCATGGTGAGCGAGTTTTTATCGAATATCACAGTCAGTGAAACATCGAAGGTGACAGTCCTCAGGGATGGTTCAGAATTGTCTGAGAAAGATCTGCTCAGCGGCGGAGAAATACTGCGCATTACGGCAGGCAACAACGCTGTGTCTGAGTATACGGTCAAACAGAAGAATGAATATCACTGGGCTCTGGACTTTGCCGGACCCCAGCAGGGGAATGTATGGTTTGGGCAAATGCGGGTCGGAAACGGAGCATGGACAAATATCATGACATATGATCCAACGTATCCGAACTGGCAGGTGGAGCAGTATTATGGTCCGGGTATTACTGGTGCCACTCACAGTACCCCGATCACAGAGAACACACAGGGACTTCTTTCTGCACCAAATGGAGATACTCAGACTGCTATGACATTCAGAGCACCAAAGACCGGAATTGTTTCCTTTAAAGTGAAGCGTGGTGTTACGAAGCCTGCTCCAAATTCTACAGTAGGTGATGAGCCATATCTGCGTAAGAGCGGAAACACTGGTACCGTTACATTATCGCTGCTTGTAAATGGCGAGCAGAAACAGTCAGTAACACTTAGTACAAGTTTTGTGAGCGCTGCGGACTGGAAAGATTTTGACAACATAGAAGTGAGACAGGGCGATTATATCCGTGTTGTTGCCAAGTCAACCAATGCAACGCAGCCGTCATTGCATATAACACCGATCATCACATACCAGGATGCAGTGATTGAAGACATCATACCGCCGAGCGCGCCGACTGATGTGAACGTATCTGATATCACGGCAACCGGGGCGAAGATCACATGGACAGCATCCACAGACAATATAGAAGTGGCCGGATACAACTTATATTATGAGAATGAGGATAAGGAGCTTACTCCCATAAATACAGAGTTGATAACCAGAACTGAGTATGAGTTGACAGGGCTGACCCCGGAAACGACTTATCGGATAGTGGTAGAAGCAGTAGATACATCTGATAACAAGGAGCAGGCAGAAGCGGTGGCAGTAACGACTACGAAAGATACCACAGCGCCGGATGCGCCGACAAATGTGATGGCATCTGATATCACGGCAACCGGAGTAAAGATTACCTGGGATGCTTCGGCAGATAATGTGAAGGTGGCCGGATATAATTTATACTATCAGGGTGAAAATGCTGAACTCACGCTTATAAATCAAGATGGCGTGATCGAAGAAACTGAGTATACACTAACAGGCCTGACCCCGGAGACGACTTATCAGATTGTGGTGGAAGCAGTAGACACCTCCGATAATAAGGCGCAGGCAAATGCGGTAGAAGTGACGACCTCTAAGGATACCACAGCGCCGACCGCGCCGGGAAATGTGAATGTGACAGAAGTTACGTTGACCAGCGCGAAGATCACATGGACAGCGTCTACGGACAATGTGAAGATGGCCGGATATAATTTATACTATCAGGGTGAAGATCAGGAACTCACACTCATCAATACAGCTGGTGTGATCGAAGAAACTGAGTATACACTGACAGGCCTGACACCGGAGACGACTTATCAGATTGTGGTGGAAGCAGTAGATGAAGCTGGTAATATAGCTCGGGCACGAGCGGTGGAAGTGGTAACCCTGGAGGATACTGAAGCGCCGGACGCGCCGACCAATGTGAAAGCATCTGAGATCACGGAAACCAGTGCGAAGATCACATGGACAGCATCCACGGATAATATAAAAGTAGCTGGCTACAATATATATGTTGATGATGTTCAGGTAAATAGGGATCTGGTGACTGGAACGGAGTATACGCTGACCGATCTTAAGGCTGGAAGCACATATAAGGTTGTAGTAGAAGCGGTAGATACTTCAAATAATACGCAAAAATCGGAAGCCGGGACAGTGAAGACGGTGGATACGACGAGTCCAAGTGTGCCGAGTGAGGTTACGGTAGGAAACATTACGCACAACAGTGCGGAAGTGACCTGGCAAGAGTCAACTGACAACGTGGGAGTGAGTGGCTACAACATTTACCTGAATGACAAGAAGGTGAATGGAGAGACGGTAAAAGAACTGAAGTATGAACTGACAGGTCTGGAAGCTGATACCGAATATAGAGTAAAGGTCGAGGCTGTAGATGAAGCTGGAAATAAAGCGGAATCCAGAGAGGAGACGTTTACGACATTGGAAGCACCAGATGAGGAAGGGCCAAGCGCTCCGACTAATGTGACCGCATCTGATGTTACAGAGACTAGCGTGAAGATCACATGGACAGCATCCACAGATAATGTAGAAGTTGCCGGGTATAATATATATGTGGACGGAGCGAAAGTAAATGAGAGTCTGGTGACCGCTACAGAATATATGCTCACTGACCTTAAGGCTGGAACAGAGTATAAAGTTGTAGTGGAAGCGGTGGATACGTCAAACAATACACAAAAATCAGAAGCCGCGACAGTGGAGACAGTGGATACTACAGCGCCGGACGCGCCGACCAATGTGGAAGCATCTGAGATCACGGAGACCAGTGCGAAGATTACATGGACAGCATCCACAGATAATGTAGAAGTAGCTGGATACAATATATATGTGGATGAAGCGAAAATAAATGAGAGTCTGGTGACCGCTACAGAATATACGCTCACCGATCTCAAGGCTGGAACAGAATATAAAGTTGTAGTAGAATCGGTGGATACGTCAAGTAATACCCAAAGCTCAGAAGCCGTCACAGTGAAGACGGTGGATACGACGAAGCCGAGTTCTCCGAGTGAGGTTGCGGTAGGAAAGATCACGCACAATAGTGCGGAAGTGACTTGGCAAGAGTCAACTGACAACGTGGGAGTGACAGGGTATAACGTTTATCTGAATGGGGAGAAAGTAAATGATATCCCGGTAGCCGAAGTGAAGTACGATCTGACAGATCTGATTCCTGAGACCGGGTATAGAGTGAAGGTCGAGGCGCTGGATAAGGCTGGAAACAAAGCGGAATCCGAAGAAGTGAAGTTTACGACAATAGAAGCGCCCGATGAGGAAGCCCCGACAGCGCCAAGCGGACTTGCAATACATAACATTACGCATGAAAGCGCAGAGGTGACCTGGAAGGAGTCAACTGACAATGTGGGAGTGGTCGGTTATAATATTTATTTGAATGATGTTAAGGTAAACGCATCGCCGATCACAGAACAACAGGCTAATATCAGTGAGACAAATGAGTTAACAACATCAGTACTGCGGTATGAACTGGGAGGTTTGGAAGCTGCGACAGAGTATCGGGTCAAGATCGAGGCAGTGGACGCGGTAGGAAATACTTCTGTCTCGGATGTAGTCCGTTTTACAACAGTAACATCCCAGGAGCCAGGGGATCAGCGTCCGACTGCTCCCGGAAATCTGACCACAGTTGAAGTCACGTCTGAGAGTATCTCCATCTCATGGAGACCAGCCGGAGATAATGAAGGTGTTGTGGGATATAATGTATATGTTAATGGTCAGCGTATGAATACGACAGCCATAACGGATACACAGTATGTGTTGACAGGGCTTACGGCAGATACCACATATGAGATTATGGTTACAGCTGTCAATGGAGTTGGTAATGAATCAGAAGCGGCACTTCTGACCGTTAAGACAGACGCAATGGCCGCTCCGGAAGTACCGTCCGACAATCCGTCTGCAGGTCCTTCGGGTGATGTGCCAACGGGAAGTGGCGGCAATGTGCAGGCCCCGACTGCTGATAATAGGAATCAGACAGTGAAAGTCGGTGATACACCTGTTGCCTTGGAGTGGGGGGCTGTGTTCCTCATTTCGGCAGGAATTATTATGATGATCAGACTGAAAAAAGGCAAAATAAATAGTTGACGCATACAAAGAAAGTCTACCTGAGATGTATTTAATAAGACTGCCGGTGACCAGCATATATCTGGCCACCGGCAAATTTATTGCAAATATTTGAGATTTTCAGCGGAATTTCTATATGAGAAGGATGGCGTGAGAAGAATTCAATGGAACCATAGTCAAAAACGCTGCGCTTGAAGTGCTGCAAACGGCATCATAGCATTATATGTATACGGAGAATCCCCGGGGCGGCAGATCCGGGGATTCTTTTGAAATCATCAAAGCAAGAATCCTAAAAATGTCAGCAATATGCAAATTGACGAGTTTCTTCTTTTCGCCTATGCTTGTTTTTAGTAAAATGTACAAAGAATGTACATGCAATAACTGAGACATTGTGCAGAGAGAAGGGAGAAGAACAGTGAAAGAGCAAACAAAGGGAAGGGTTACAATACCCACAGACGTTGACGTGGTGGCGGAGACACTGGAACTGGTAGAGCGATGGGGGGCAGACGCTATCCGGGACTGCGACGGTACAGATTATCCGGAAGAGCTGAGAAACGTGGACGCAAAGGTTTACTCTACCTATTATACTACAAGGAAGGATAACGCATGGGCAAAAGCGAATTCGGACGAGATCCAGCAGATGTATATCATGACGCCGTTTTACACCGCGGTGGACAGTGAGCTTTCCATCCATCTGATGAACCATCTGTATCCGGATATGCTGAAAGTAAACGACCATGATGACATTACCCGCTGGTGGGAGGTGATCGACCGCACGACAGGAGAGGTGGTCCCGGCAGATCAGTGGATCTATGACAGCGGGACCGGAGATGTGACCATCCATAACGCGGCCCTGTTTCATGATTATACGGTGAGCTTCCTGGCTTATATCATGTGGGATCCGGTACATATGTACAATGCGGTGACAAATGGCTGGACCGATTTTGAGAAGCAGATCACCTTTGACGTGCGCCAGCCGAAGACGAGAGAGTATTCGAAAGAGCGCCTGCGCAGATTTATTGCGGACAATCCTCATGTTGATGTGATCCGTTATACGACATTTTTCCATCAGTTTACTCTTATTTTTGATGAACTGGCAAGGGAGAAATATGTGGACTGGTACGGTTATTCAGCATCTGTGAGCCCATATATACTGGAGCGGTTTGAAAAAGAGGCGGGATACAGGTTCCGTCCGGAGTTCATCATTGACCAGGGTTACATGAACAATACATACCGCATTCCCTCAAAGGAATTTCGGGATTTCCAGGATTTCCAGAGGAGAGAAGTGACGGAGCTGGCGAAAGAACTGGTAGACATCACCCACGAGTGCGGAAAAGAAGCCATGATGTTCCTGGGCGACCACTGGATCGGCATGGAGCCGTTTATGGACGAGTTTAAGAAGGTGGGACTGGACGCGGTGGTAGGAAGCGTTGGAAACGGAGCGACCCTTCGCCTGATCAGCGATATCGAGGGCGTGAAGTGCACAGAAGGACGCCTTCTGCCCTACTTCTTCCCGGATACGTTCCACGAGGGCGGAGATCCTGTGAAGGAAGCCAAGGTCAACTGGGTGACGGCGCGGCGGGCCATCCTGAGAAAGCCCATCGACCGGATCGGATACGGAGGATATCTGAAGCTTGCCATGGAGTTCCCGGAATTTATCGATTATGTGGAGAGCGTATGCCGGGAATTCCGCACGCTGTATGATAATATCAAGGGGACGACGCCCTACTGCGTGAAGAAGGTGGCGGTCCTGAACTGCTGGGGCAGGATGAGAGCCTGGGGCAATCACATGGTACACCATGCGATCTACTACAAGCAGAACTACTCCTATGCGGGGATCATCGAGGCTCTCAGCGGAGCGCCCTTTGATGTGAGGTGGATCAGCTTTGACGACATCCGCAGCAATCCGGACATTCTCGATGATATTGATGTCGTTCTCAACGTGGGTGACGCGGATACAGCCTATACCGGCGGAGACAACTGGACAGATGAGAAGATCATCACCGCAGTAAAGAAATTTATTTACAACGGCGGCGGATTTATCGGCGTAGGCGAGCCGGCGGCTCACCACCATGAGGGGCATTTCTTCCAGCTTGCCACAGTGATGGGCGTGGAGGAAGAGAACGGATTTACTCTGAACGTGGATAAATATAACTGGGATGAGCATGAGCATTTCATCACAGAGGACTGCGGAGGAGAGATCGATTTCGGTGAGGGAAAGAAAAATATTTATGCATATGAGGGAACGACGATCCTGAAGCAGATCGACAAGGAAGTGCAGCTTGCTGTCAATGATTTCGGAAAGGGCCGCACCGTATATATCAGCGGACTTCCGTACAGCTTTGAGAACAGCCGTCTGTTGTACCGCTCCATCCTCTGGGCGTCCCACGATGAGGGCGAACTGCACAAATGGTTCAGCACGAACTATAACGTGGAAGTACACGCCTATGTGAAGAACGGAAAATACTGTGTGGTAAACAATACTTACGAGCCTCAGAGCACAACAGTGTATAAGGGTGATGGAACAAGCTTCGACCTTGATCTGGAGGCCAACGGCATTTACTGGTATGAGATATGACGAAAGATTGTTGATAAAAAGACGATTTTTACGAGTAAATATATGCAAAATTGCTTGACACATATTACATGATTCATGAATATATCATAATTTATGTGTTTTTGAGAGCTGTGATTGTATAAAACACAGATAAAAAACAAGATATATAAAAAATGAAGCAACATAGTGATGGCATATGGAGCTCCGGGGTTATATAATGATGTTACAAAAATAAAAGGATAAAAGTAAAGGAGGAAACAAATGAAAAAGAAAGCTGTTAGTATGATGCTTGTAGCGGCAATGGCAGTATCACTTGCTGTCGGATGTGGATCGAATGGCGGCGGAGCTTCGGGTTCCGGCGAAGGCAAAAAATACGACGGTGTCACGCTGAACTACTGGTCCATGTGGAACAGCAATGAGCCTCAGGGACAGGTGATACAGGAAGCGGCAGACGCCTTTTCAGAGGAGACCGGAGCGACCATTAATATCGAGTGGAAAGGCCGTACGATCAATGAGATGATCGCCACAGCCCTCCAGGCAAATGAGCCCATCGATGTCTTCGAGGACGGTTATGAGAGGATCACTGCCCAGTACAAAGACTACTTATATGACCTGACCGAGATGGCGGAGGCTGCCAATTATTCCGACCACAGCTTTGCATGCTTTAACGAAAAGGCGATCGAGGGCGCGGGTTTCCTTTGCTGTATAACAGAGCAGCCTCAGGTGGGCGGTATCTTCTACAACAAAGACATTTTTGAGGACTGCGGGATCGAAGTCCCCACAACATGGACAGAATTTCTGGCAGCATGCCAGACGATGAAGGACAACGGTTATCAGCCGATGGCTCTGGACGGCGCTTACGCCGACTTCTTCTTCGGATATCACCTTGACAGGATCATCGGTCAGGACGCGATCTCTGATCTGGCGGTAAACGGCGGATGGGCATCCAACGAGGGTGTGATCCAGGCGGCAGAGCAGATCATCGATTTTGTTGAAAGCGGTTACCTTGCAGAGGGCGCTCCGGATGAGTATCCTGCAAGCCAGAACAAGATGGGGCTCGATCAGGATGTGGCAATGGTCGTATGTGCGAACTATGTAGTTGCTGAGGTCAATAACAATACTCAGACAGAACTCAACTGGGGACTGTTCAACTATCCGGAAGTAGAGGGCGGAGTTGATCCCACAAACGCTTACGCGGGCGCTAACTCACTGGCGATCCCATCCTACTCTGAGAATCCTCAGGCTGCGTTTGATTTTATCATGTTCCTGACTCAGGGCGAATGGGACCAGAAAATGGCTGACACAGCGTCACAGATCCCGGCTGATCCGTCGAACACAGCGCCGGCAGTCATGGACGGAACAATCGAGACGCTGAACGCGACAACGGATCCGCTTGACTGGAACATGGGCATGAACGATAATGCGGATCTGAAAGCAAGCTTCAAAGACACGATCATCAGGCTGTTTGAAGGGCAGTTTGCTACCGGAGAAGAGTTTGCGGAGGCAATGGACGCTTTGTATTAAGAGCAGATGTAATTTCATGAAAGGTGGCACGCTTATGGGCCACCTTTTTTTGATAAAGGAAGGAGCATGAACATGAAAAAAAACAGGGCGTTGATCTTATGTTTTGTTCTGCCGTGCGTGTTTTCTCTGTTGATCATGTTTTTATATCCTACGATCAGGACTTTTGTCATGAGTTTCTTTAAAATCGAGGGTATCACGGATGATGTGTCTACATGGTCGTTTTATGGAGTTGAGAATTACGCGAAAATATTCGGCAGCTCGACATATCGCAAATCAATGTTGAACATGGGCAGTATCTGGCTGTTCGGCGGGGTACTCACCCTGTCGGTCTCACTGCTGTTTGCTGTGATACTGACAAGCGGGATCCGGTTTAAGAAATTTTTCAGGGCAGCGATCTATCTGCCCAATGTCATCAGCGCGGTCGCCATGGCAACAATGTGGATCCAGTATATTTACAACCAGGATTACGGTATGCTCAATACGATATTGAAGAAACTGGGGCTTGAAGGCGTCAGATGGCTGGGCGCGGATATGAAGTTCTGGGCAATGCTGGTTGCTTTTGTTTTCGGAGCAGTGGGATACTATATGCTGATCTTCATCAGCGGGATCGAGCGTATCCCCCAGGATCTCTATGAAGCGGCGACTATAGACGGAGCCAACAAGATACAGCAGTTCAGTCAGATCACTCTGCCCTTGCTGCGAGGGATCATTAAGACGAACATTACGTTTTGGAGTGTACATACCATCACCTTTTTCCTGTGGTCAAAAATGTTCTCACCGGTGGATACGGAGGCTACAACGATCGTGCCCGTCGTCTACTTATACGACACTGCTTTTGGCGGAAAGGCTACCATAACGAGAGACGCCGGGGCAGGCGCTGCCGTGGGAGTAACGCTGGCAGTCATCGTACTGGCCGTATATTTTATCGTGAACAAAGTGGTCAAGGACGATGATCTGGAGTTTTGATTGTTAAGCAGAAAAGAGGTGAACTTGGAATGATAAGTAAAAAGAATAAAAAAGCAAAATACAAAGCAAAAATAAACTGGAAAAAAGAGCTCTCACTGCTTCCGGGATATGTGATTGTCCTTGCGTGGATTTTTTTTACAGCTGTATTTCTTATCTGGATACTGGGAGCCAGCCTCTCTACATCAAGGGAGATATTTTCAGGTGAAGTCTTTAAATTTGCGACGGGGTTCCACCCGGAAAACTATGTGAACGCCTGGGAATCCCAGAATGTGGCGAAGTTTTTCGGTAATTCCCTGCTTTACTCTGTTGTTTCCTGTGTGGCAGTGGTCATCATATCGGCGCCGGCCGCGTATGCTTTGTCCAGGTATTCGTTCCTCGGGAACAAAGTGATAAAGTCCGGATTGATCATCGCCATGAGTATTCCTTCCATCATGATCATCATGCCCATCTTCGCGCTGGCGACGGAGTGGCAGATCAAGGGGAGGATCCTGCTCATACTGCTGTACATCTTTTTGAATGTGCCGTTTACGACAACATATCTTCTCAACTTTTTTGCCACATTATCCAAAACATACGAGGAGGCAGCGGCCATTGACGGATGCAGCCCGGGTAAAACATTTTGGGTCATTATGCTGCCCCTTGTGCAGCCGGCCATCATCACGGTGACGATCTTCAATTTCCTGAGCGTGTGGAATGAGTTTTTTATTGCCCTCATCTTCGCGAATACATCGGATATGACCCCGGTAGGAGTGGGATTGCTGCAGATCGTGAACTCGATGAAATATACAGGAAACTATGGGGCCCTCTTCGCGGCAGTGGTGATCGTGTTCCTGCCCACTTTCCTCCTCTATATCTTCTTGTCTGAGAAGATCATCGCAGGCGTGACCGGCGGAGGGATCAAGGGCTGATCCCACACAGAGAAAGGGGAGAGAGGATGAAAAAAAGACCAAATATCGTTTTTGTCCTGACAGACGATCAGGGGGCATGGGCGCTGGGGTGCGCCGGAAACCATGACGTAAAGACGCCGAACATTGACAGGCTGGCAGCGGAGGGGATCCGTTTTGATGAGTTCTACTGCGCGTCGCCTGTGTGTTCGCCTGCCAGAGCCTCCATTGTGACAGGGAAGATGCCCTCGTGTCACGGCGTCCTGGACTGGATCGAGATGGGCAATGTGGACGCGGGCAAATATCCCCACATGAAACATCTCTCCGGGTTCAATATGGAGGACAGGGCGATCGACTACCTGGCAGGTCACAGGACTTATATAGAGATACTTGCCCGGGAGGGGTATTTGTGCGCCCTCAGCGGCAAGTGGCATCTCGGGGACAACGCGTCAAAGAAAAAAGGGTTTGACAAGTGGTACACCATCGGGCGCGGAGGATGCAGCTATTATGAACCTGACATATGCGATGAAGGGAAAATGTCTGTTGAGAAGCGGTACATCACAGATCTGATCACAGAGCGTTCTCTCCGCTATATTGATGAACTGGCTGAAATAGAAAAGCCGTTCTACCTCAGTGTGCATTACACAGCTCCTCACAGTCCGTGGGATCAAAAGGAGCATCCGGAGGAGTACCGGAAGCTTTATAAGGACTGCGCGTTTACCGCGACCCCGGATCTTCCGGTACATCCGAACCAGATCCGGACCTGCCCCATCGGCGACACACCGGAAAAGAGAAGGGAGAACCTGACCGGATACTATGCGGCGATCTCCGCCATGGACGCAGGGGTGGGAAGGATTCTTGAAAAGCTGGAAGAAAAGAACCTGCGGGATGATACGATCGTGATATTTACCGCGGATAACGGCATGAATATGGGACATCACGGCATCTGGGGAAAGGGAAATGGGACCTTCCCGCCGAATATGTATGATACATCCGTTAAAGTGCCTCTCATTTTCAGCCTGCCGGACAGCGTGAAGAAAGGGGCGGTATGCCGCAGCATGGCAGGGCAGTGCGATCTGTTTCCGACCATCCTTGAGCTGGCCGGATGTCAGTGGAGCCTGGAACCAATGCAGCCGGGGAAAAGCATGACAGACCTGCTCCGTCACCCTGAAAAGGAGAGAGAGGGCAGTGTGGTCATATATGATGAATACGGAAAAACCCGCATGATCAGAAAAGGCAGGTATAAATATATCCACCGTTACGGAGGCGGCCCATGCGAATTATATGACATGGAGCGGGATCCGGAGGAGGCGGAGGATCTGTATGGGAAAGAAGAGTATTCTTCCATCATACAATCCATGAAAAAGGAGATGGAGGACTGGTTTGCCCGGTATACACGGGAAAAGACGGACGCCAGAAAATTTTCCGTGAAAGGAAGAGGGCAGCAGAAGCTTTGCTGGGAAAAGGACGCATTTAACACGCACATTGAATTTTATGGATAAGCGCGTCAGCCCGGATGACAAGAGGTCATCCGGGCTGCTGCATTTACTCTAAGAACATGGTTCTGTATATTATGTATCCGGCGCATTCTGCTGGCGGTACTTGATTGGCGTCATGCCGTATTTTTTTCGGAACGCCTGCGTGAAGTAGGACTGGGAGGAAAAACCAACAGATGCAGAAATGGAGGCGATCGAGTGGTCTGTGTCTTTCAAAAGGGTGCACGCAGCCTCCATGCGGCGCTGATTCAGATACTGGATGGGCGATTTGCCGGTGTATTTGGCAAATGAGTGTGCCATATAGTATTTATTCATGTGCGTCAGTTCTGTCAGTGTGTCCAGTGTAATGTGTTCCGAGTAGTTGCTGTCCAGGAATTCCTTGATGCGGGCGCATTCCTTCGTCATGTACGTGGACGTGAGGGGCACCGGGATCACATGCTGGTAACGGATGATCCTCAGGAGCAGGATTTCCAGCAGGTTCTGGCAGATCTTGTCAGAACCGTAGGCGGGGTTGCGTACCTCATAGAGCATCTGTCCCAGGAGGTCCGCGATCAGCGATTTGTTGCTGAAATTGCAGAAGACCTGTACATTTGTCTGGTCATCCGCGTGCTGGAAAGAGACGCCGTCCACCCCGATCACGTAATACTCGAGAGGCGTTCCCTTGATGGACTGCTCTGTATGTTCCATATAGGGAGGGATGATGACGAGGTCTCCGGCTTTTATGCGGTACGTTTTGTCACGGAAGAGAAAATTGCCTTCTCCGTTGACAACGAAAAAGAGCTCGGTAAAGTGGTGAGTGTGGAAAACACTCTTCCAATCTTTTTCATCTTTGGAAAAAGTGATAGACAGAAGCCATGCGTTCAGCTTTTCTAATTTCGGACTCTGGATGGAATACTGTCTGTGGCTCATGAATTCCTCCTTTTCAGTAAACTTGTATGCTTTATAAACAGGTATGCTCTAGCTGTTTTTTATGTGGTCCAGGGTCTCGGGATAGGGACGGCCCGGAATAAGTCTGGTACCGTCTGTAAATCCTTCTGGCCGGTCTTTCAGCACATCGATCAGGCATGAACGAAGATATGAAATCCTTTCTTTGGACTTTTTGTCGCTTATTAGATCTGTCAGCTCATGGGGGTCATCCTTCAGGCTGAAGTACTGCTCCCGCCCGCTGACAGTGTGCCAGATGTATTTGTCTGTCTCTGTGACGATCCAATGGTTGGAGTATTCGCCGTAAGAGTGCTCTCCGTGGAGCCATGGGCGCACGGAGCGTTCCGGTCTGGCCGCCAGCGGCAGGAGATCCTTTCCGTCTACGGATGAAGGGATTTCCGCTCTGGCTGCTGACAGGAGAGTGGGCATGACGTCCCGGAGCTCCACGATGCTGTGGCATACGCCGGAGGCGCTGATGTCCAGGGTGACATTTTTCCCTGCCCATATCAGGAATGGGATATGGCAGCTTCCCTCATAGGGTCTTGACTTCCGGAACATATGGTGGTCGCACAGTTCTTCTCCATGATCCGCGGTGAAAAGGATAATGGTATCGTCATAGACCTCCTGTTCGATAAGGGCCATGATCAGCCTGCCGATCTGGTGGTCCAGATGGGTGACGCAGGCGTAGTAGCCAACCTGTGCCTGGCGGATCAGTTCCTCGTCAATGGGGCCTGTCTTTGAGTCAAAGATACGGCCGTCCCGGTTCAGGTACTCGTCGCTCTCCCATGTTCCTACAAAGGGCTTGCGCAGGTCTTTGTCACGATACAGGTCAAAGTAATACTGAGGCGCGTCGAAGGGCGGATGAGGGCGCAGATAGGAGGCCATCAGGAAGAAGGGCCGGTTCGGATCTTTCCTTCGGAGGAAATCCAGGCAGCGGTCCGTCACCCAGTTGGTGGGGTGGTATTTTTCCTCATACATCCATGGGCGGGCAACATAACTGTTGCACTCTATGCCTGTATCCGTCACGTCCGCGTCGGCGCCCAGCTCCTGCTTCAGCCAGTGGAAGTAATCGTCCGCTACGAACTGGGACTCGCGGCAGGGCACGCTCCCATAGCGCGCGGCGTGGAGATATCCGTCGTGCAGGTCCACGTTGTGGAAGCCCAGGTAATTCCGCAGGGGATGGACGTGCATCTTGCCTACGCACTGTGTGTAGTAGCCGGCTTTTGTCAGTTCGCCGGCAAGGGTATGCTCGTATCTCCAGGGGATATTGTCTTCATAGCCGACCCTTCCGTGGCGGCTCTGTTCCATGCCGGTGTGCAGGGCGGCTCTCGCCGCGATGCAGCTCGGGCATGCGCTGTAGGCGCGGTCAAAATTAACGCCCTGTGAGGCGAGAGTATCGAGATAGGGGGTCTTCACATCCGGGTGTCCGGCGTACCCCATGCAGTCTCCCCTGAGTTGGTCTGTCATAAGTAAAATGATATTTGGTTTTTTATTCATTGTGTCTCCTTCTTTTCTGCCCATAGAAAATGATGTCTGACTTTACAATAATACAATCCATGTGGAAAAGCAAGCGAAGAAAAGCTGGCAAAGAAAAACAGGATAGAAGTAGCTGAAATGAGAAAAACGGAGTATAATGAGAAGACACGTAAAAGGAAAGAGAGGTCAGAAACAATGGCTATGTTTTTTGTGGTTTTTGCGGTGAGCATCCTGTCATGCACCGCGGGATCGATCTGTGGGATAGGGGGAGGAGTGATCATCAAGCCTGTGCTGGACGCGACCGGTATCATGGGAGTCAGCAGCATCAGTTTTCTGTCAGGCTGCACGGTGCTTGCCATGTCACTTGTGTCTGTCTATAAAAATCTGCGGGCGGGAACTGCCACGATGAATGTGCGGATATCCACCGCCCTGGCTGTCGGCGCGGCCGTGGGGGGCATGGCGGGAAAAGCCATGTTCCAGGGGCTGAAAGACGCAGTTGGAAATGAAGATCTTGTAGGCATGACCCAGGCGATCGTTCTCACGATCATAACGCTGGGCACGCTGGTCTATACTCTCTATAAACAAAAGATACATACAAAAAACTGCACACAGCTCTGGCTGTGCGCAGTCATTGGATTTGTGCTTGGAGTCATGTCCAGTTTCCTGGGGATCGGAGGAGGTCCTATCAATCTGGTAGTGCTGGGATACTTCTTCTCCATGTCCACTAAGGAAGCGGCGCTGAGCTCTCTCTATATCATTATGTTTTCCCAGATCACCAGCTTTGTGCAGACCTGCGTCACAGGTACTGTCCCGGATATCAGGCTCTCCTACCTTGTCCTGATGATCGCGGGCGGTATCATGGGCGGTGCCATCGGCAGCAGGATCAACAAAAAGATCAGCGAAGAGGGCGTGAACAAACTTTTCATCTTTCTCATGGCAGTGATCGTTGTGATCAATATTTACAATGCGGTCAAATTCGCATGAGACGAGCCTAAAGGTCTGTGTATTCCTGGAACGCGATGGTGAGATGTCCCTTTTCTGTCTGGATGGGCAGGATGCTGTATCCCGACATCTGCAGATCGTCTGGTTTCCAGTGGTCCAGCATGAGGTAGTGGACGCCGTCTTTTTCGAAGATGTAAGTGCTCTGCCCGAAATAAGTCTGGCGCGCATTTTCACCTGTACATGGGTCGCCGATCAGCTTCCAGCCGGAAAAGATATTTTTGGAAGTCCCGAAAAGGGCGTTGTTGGGGTCCCATCCTGTGCATCCGGAAGTGATCATGTAATACACGCCGTTTTTTGTAAAAATCGCCGGGGCCTCTCTTTCCTGCTCCGGGAAAGCATGGCTGAAGACGCCGTTCACATCCAGGAAATCGTCTGTGAGCTGTGCGATGCGCAGCGTTTTGTTCCAGTCAGAGCTGTAGATGAGATAGGCTTTTCCGTCTGTGTCCCTAAAGAGCGTCATATCCCGGCAGTCATAACCGTTGGGGCTGATCTCCCGGATGAACCGGAACGGCCCTGTGGGCGAGTCTGCCACCGCCACACCGGCGTGGGCAGTGAAATAGTCGGAAGAGTCCAGGTGGAACCAGAGGACGAATTTTCTGGTCTGCTCGTTGTAGAGGACTTTCGGACGTTCGCCTACGCGGTCCGGGTGGAGCGGATGTCCTGGCTCGCTGCAGGCGGACAGCACGAGTCCCTCGTTTTTCCAGTGGACGCAGTCTGTGGAAGAGTAGCAGGAAAATCCGATAAAATCTACTCTGTGGAGCCCGGTGTCCCTGCGGTCGGTCTCCCCGCCCATGTTCTGCCCATACCAGTAATAAGTATCCTTGTGACAGAGGATCATGCCGGCGTGAGCCTGGATTGGATTGCCGTCTGTGTCGTACCACATGCAGCCGTTTTTGTTTTCATTTTTCATTTTTCTGATATCCTTTCCTGTGTATATTTGTCAGTAAGATTACTTAACTATTGAACGAAACTGAAAATCATGATAAAACATCAATACAAGAAAAGCAAGAGGAAGGCCATATACTATGAAAAAAATATATCTCGGAAATATAGAAGGAATCGAAAAAGAGGCGGTCAGAGCCCTTCTCGCGGAACGAGACTGGGAGCTGCTGCGGGAAGTCCCGGCAGAGGAAGCGGGCAGCAAGGAAGCGGTCAGAGGGGAAGCCGGCAGAAAGAGTGCGTCTGTGCTGGATGGGAGGCTGGACCTTCAGATGGAGCATGCTGCCTTTCGTCTGGAGCGGGAGGCAGAACGGACGCTCCTCACCTATGGGTCTGCCGCCGGATTCTTCCGGGGGCTCGGGGAGTTTCTCCTTGGCAGCAGGGCTGCGGAAAAAGCAGGCTGCGCCGGTCGCCACGGCCTTATGTTCGATTGTTCCAGGAATGGCGTGCTGCGGGTGGAGACGGTCAAAGAGCGCATCCGGCAGATGGCTCTCCTGGGCTACAGCAGGCTGTTCCTTTATACGGAGGACACCTACGAAGTAGAAGGATATCCTTACTTCGGCGCCCTGAGAGGACGGTATAAAAAAGAAGAGATAAAGGAGTGCGACGCCTATGCCGCCATGTTCGGCATTGAGATGATCCCCTGCGTGCAGACGCTGGCTCACCTGCGCACTGTGCTGCGCTGGCCCGCCATGATGGAATACCGGGACGACGAGGACATCCTCATCGCGGAAGAGGAGAAGACTTACCAGCTCATTGACGCTATGCTGAAGTCCCTGAGCGGGATGTACACGTCCAGGAAGATCCACCTGGGTATGGACGAGGCGTTCTACCTGGGATATGGCAATTACAGGAGGAAAAACGGCGTCCCTGAACAGGGGGCGCTGATCAAGCGGCATCTGGACCGGGTGCTGGAGCTCTGCAGGAAATATGATCTGGAGCCCATGATCTGGAGCGATATGTTTTTTGTGGGCGCCGGGAGCGGGGATTATTACAATGTGCCGGCGGACTACGAATGGCCCATGGATGAGCGGCCGGACCGCTCTGTGACCCTGGTGTACTGGGATTACGAAAGCCATGAGAGGGAACGGTACGCCCGGATGGCAAGGCTTCACAAAAAGCTGACTGATAAGGTGTGTTTTGCCGGAGCCGCCTGGATCTGGAACGGACTGGCGCCCAATTACGCCAAGGCGGTCGATGCCGCGAAAGCGGCGTTCGCGGGGATAAAAGAGGCGGGAGTGGAGGATACCTTTCTGACGCTCTGGCTGGATAACGGAGCTGAGACTCCGGCGGCAGCCGGGCTTCCCATGATCGCGGCGTACAGCGCATATATGTATGGGGAAGAGCCGGACGGAGAACGGATGGAAAAGGTGATGCGGATGATCTGCGGCGAGTCCTGGGAGGACCTCCTTCTTCTGAGCCGCTTTGACAATATACCGGGGACAGGGGAGCATAATGAAAAATTTGCAAATCCGTCCAAAACGATTTTTTATCAGGATCCTCTTGTAGGCATATTTGACCGGCAGTTTGAGGATATGGATCTTCCGGAATACTATGCCCGTCTGGCGGAGAGGCTGGGAGACGCCGGGGAGCGGGCCGGGAAGATGAAAGGGCTCTATCGGTATTACCGTCTGCTTGCCCTGGCAGACGCGTCCAAGAGCACCCTGGGAACTAGGATAAGAAACGCTTATCTGGAAGGGGACAGGGAAACTCTCGGGAAGATCGCTTCAGAAGAGCTGCCGGAGCTGATTCGCGTGGTAAATGAACTGAAGCAGGAAAGAGAGAACCTCTGGTTTCAGGAGTACAGGCCGAACGGCTTTGAAGTGCTGGACATCCGCATCTCCGGTGTGGCGGCGCGGCTTGCTTCCGCCAAAAAGAGGATCGGCTCCTGGCTGGACGGCAGAGTGGAAAGGATTGAGGAACTGGAAGAGGAACGGCTTTTCTATCTGCCGGGAGAGGCCGGGGAGAGACTGGTTCCCTCCTGCAATCTGTGGGAAAATATCGTCAGCGCCGGCAATATAAAGGGCGTCTGAGACAAATGGTCGAAATTGCATAAAACAGGTGCGTTTATGGCTATAAAACGAGGCAGACTTGTGTTATGATAGACACATCGGAAGAACGTTGGACAAAATGACAGTGATTGTGGTGTAAAGAGCATGGAAGACAATAAAAAGCAGCAAAAAAGCGGACAGGATCTGGAATTCCGATACTATGAAATACCAACAGATACATATTTGATCGCCCTCCTTGGCGAAAGGTGGATCTTAAATTACGGCACGGATGCGATGCATTTCCACAATTATCTGGAAATCGGCTACTGCTACTACGGAGAAGGCAGTATGATCCTGGGGGACCGGGAGTACGGCTATCAGGGAGAAGTGTTTACGGTCATACCGAGGAACTTTCCCCACTGCACAAGGAGCAGGAACAATATGATCAGCCGGTGGGAATACCTGTTTATCGATGTAGAGGGATTCCTGAAAAGGCAGTACAGAGAAAAGCCGGCTATGGCGGAAAGAATACGGAAGCGGGTGGAACAGAAAGCCTTTGTCGGCACCTTTGGCCAGGACCGGAAAATGGCGGGGCTCATCGCCGGTATCATGGAGGAAATGCGCGGCCAGAAGGAGTTTTACAAAGAAAGCGTGAACGGTTATCTTCTGGCTCTGCTGACGGAAATCACCAGAGCGGCGCATGAAGACGACGCCGTCCAGCAGAACTTTGAGAAGGAAGAGGATCAGGGCGAAGGACGGGTGCTGAAGGCTATGGAATATATCGCCGGACATTACAGGGAGGAAATCCGGGTCTCGGCGCTGGCGGAGATGTGCCATGTGAGCGAGACGCACTTTCGGAGGATCTTTGAGAAGATCACCCATGCGACACCTCTGGAGTATGTCAATATGGTGCGCATACAGAAGGCCTGCATCCTGCTCACAGAGACTTCAGACAGTGTGGAGGAGATACGCGAGAAGGTGGGATTCCCAACGGCGTCTACTTTTAACAGGAATTTTAAAAAGCTGGTGAAAATGTCTCCGGGACAGTGGAGGCGGCAGAAGTCGGGAAAGCTTGCTGATTATAAAATATCAATATATAAAGGATGGTAGTGCTGCAGCAGCACAGAAAGAGGAGGAAACACAATGAGTTCAAAAGGATGCATCACTCTGCCGGTAGAGCAGGGAATGGACGATCTTTTAAAAGAGATTGCCGACAAATGGGGGGCGGACGCCGTACGTAACAGCGATGGGACCGAGCTGCCGGACTGTGTCGGGGATCTCGGTATGGAGGTGTACTCCACCCTGAGCCTGACCCGCGCGGACCAGGACTGGGCGAGAGAGCACGAGGACGAGCTGACGCAGAAATTTCTGATGTCCAGCCCGGTGACTGCCTTTGGAGATACAGTTGTTATCAATATCATGCAGGGATGGTCTGATCAGCAGTTCCGCCCGGACGCCAGAGAGACGAGCCGCAAATGGTATGAAGTCTACGACAGGACCACCGGCGAGAAGGTGCCTGAGGAGAACTGGAGCTATGACGCAGAGAAGACCACTGTGACCATTACAGGCGCAAAGAAATACCATGTTTATACGGTGAGCTTCCTCGCGTATCAGATCTGGGATACAACGTCCATGTACAATCATGTGACGAACAGCTGGACCGGGGAGCACGTGCGCCCCATGGACCCGAACCAGCCGGCGACGAGAGAACATCTCAAGGCGTTTTTGAATGACTGGCTGGACAAAAATCCCCAGACAGACGTGGTGAGGTTTACCTCTCTTGCCTACCATTTTACAAACAACTTTGACCAGATAGACGGGAAGCTTGTAAACCGGTACAGAGACTGGATCGGATACCATGACTGTACGAGCGCCCTTGCCCTGGAACAGTTTGAGAAAGAGTACGGTTACGCCCTTGAGCCCGAGGATATCGTGCGGGCGGGGACCATGAGCGACGTCAACAGCGTTCCCACGAAGAAATACAGAGACTGGATGGATTTTATCCAGAGGACAGTGGCTGATATTGCCAAAGAGTGGGTGGACATCGTACACGCGAAGGGCAGAAAGACTATGATGTTCTACTGTGACCATCATATCGGGTCAGAGCCTTATGGGAAGTATTTTCCGTCCATCGGGCTGGACGCCATCGTGAATCCGTGCATGAGCGGTGTGGAGCTCAGAAGGATCGCGGACATCCCGGCTGATATCGTGAAGGAGGTAAGGCTTTATCCTTATTTCTTCCCGGTAAACCTGGAAGGCAAGCCCAACTTCCCGGACGGCGATCCGGTGGGAGACTGCCAGAAGTACTGGAAGGGCATCCGCCGCGCCATGGTGCAGAACCCGGCGGACCGCATTGGCTTCGGTGGTTACTTGAGCCTTGCGGTGACCAGACAGGATTTCATGGATTATGTGGCTGTGCTGGCGGAAGAATTCCGGACCATCAAGGACACTGCAAGACAGTACAAAAAATATATGGCACCCTTTAAAGTAGGCATTTTAAATGCATGGGGCAAGATCCGTTCCTGGATCGACGATGATATCAACGACTGGACAAAGCCGTACAGGGGAGGCGTCCAGGAGTGTCTGTCCGGCATGAACGTGGAGCTTGCGTTCCTCTCGTTTGACGAGGTGCTTGAGAACGACATTCCCACTGATATCGATGTGATCATCAACATGGGCGACGCGTATACCTCATGGAGCGGCGGCGAGTACTGGAAGAACACAAAGCTTGCCGAGCTGATCCGCGATTTCGTATACAACGGCGGCGGCCTGATCGGTATCGGCGATCCAACCGCGTGCCAGCATGAAGGACATTTCTTCCAGCTCTTTGACGTGCTGGGCGTGGACAGGGAAATGGGACCGAGCAAGAGTACGGCGAGATGGCCCTTTGAGCCCGCGAAAGAACATTTCCTTCTGGAAGACGGTATTGTAAAGGAAGAGATGATGCACAAGAAAGACGGCGTGTTCATCAATTCCATGGACACGGACGTGATCCTGGCGGACGAGTTCAACGTGCTCATGGCCGCGAATACATATGGAAAAGGCCGGGGGCTGTACATGACGGATCTGAAATATTCTGATGAAAATGTCCGTCTGCTCCTCCGCGCGCTGTACTGGGCGGCTGGAAAAGAGAGCGAGATGAAGAAATGGTACAGCGAGAACCTGAACGTAGAGTGTACTGCTTTTCCGGACGCGGGCAAATTTATCGTGCTGAACAACAGCCGCGCGCAGCAGGATACGGTCATTTACAACGGTGAAGGAAACTCTATGAAAATGGAGCTGAAACCCTTCGAAAGCCGCTGGGTAAATATGGATATTTTCGGTTAGCCATTGCCGCAAAGGTTGCCAAAATTTGACAAAATTTGTATAAAATGCAGTGTAAATACTGGAAAAAACTTTATTATTGTATGTATAATGCACAAAAAAGGCAAGAAATATAAAAAAAGCAGCAAAAGAAGGATAGAAAGAAGTACTCGGTAAAGTTATAATATAGAATAGTTCACAGGCAAAAGTTACAAGCAGACAGGAGGAGACATGAACTCAGAGCGTATTTTCTACGTCAGCTCTCAGCATGGGGATGACAGAAATGACGGCACATCGAAAGAGCATCCCTTTCGCAGTCTTAAAATGATAAACAGGCAGAAGAGAGCGCCGGGAGATAAAATACTTTTAGAGAGAGGATCTGTCTTTCAGGAAGAGTATCTTCATATTTTCAGCGGAGGAACGAAAGCGTCTCCTGTTACCGTTGATGCGTATGGAGAAGGTGAAATGCCGGTGATTGCCGCTGCGGGGAGTGGTTTGTGGTATCAGAATTATGGTGCTCCTCTTGACAATCCGGCTCATGTCTGGAAAGGCTATGTGTCATCGGCGGTTCTTTTGCATGATGCGGAGTACATTATTGTGCGGAATATTGAGATCACAAACAATGTGCTTCTGGAGGGTGAATATTACAATCAGGGCGATCTGATGAATCGTACTGGAGTCAGCATTGTTGCCAAAGACAGAGGAACGCTTCATCAAATTGAGCTGGAAGGTTTGTATGTTCACGATGTGACTGGAAATGTTTATGACAAACATTTGAACAACGGCGGTATTTACGCATGTGCCCTTACTCCGAAAGACGAGAAGCGTACAGGAATTGCAAGATATGATGGGCTCTATATTCACCATTGCAAAGTAGAACGTTGTAGAAGATGGGGGATAGCGGCAGGATATACATACCGGCATGGGGAATTCACAACGCTGGAGATTTCGGATGAGACTGCACAGACGTATGGATCTGTCAATGTGAGGATAGAGCATAACAGCCTGAAAGATATTGGCGGTGATGGAATCACACCCATGTATTGTTTCCGTCCTCTGATTCAATATAATGTGTCGGAAAATATAGCCCTAGAGATGAATCCTGAGGTGTATAGCGAAGCAGGGGAAAGGGCGGGAATGACAGCGGCGGCTATGTGGCCATGGAAATGTAAGGGAGCACTTTTTCAGTATAACGAGGCCTTTTCCACCCGCTTCAATCAGGATGGAGAGGCATGGGATGCGGATTCTGGAGACGGAACTATTTACCAGTATAATTACAGTCATGATAATGAGGGCGGCTGTATTATGTTCTGCGAAGGAGAGAGTGTCAATAATATTTTTCGCTATAATATCAGCGTGAATGACAGAACCGGCACTGTCACTCCGGTTCGCAATGTGGATGCGCATATATATAATAATACTTTTATCATACCCGAGGGTGTTCCGTTTATCCGGCAGGGAATGTCAGAAGGCGGAATGCTGGTAGAAAACAATATCATTATAAATACAGGAAAAACGGCCAAAAATGAGGACTGGCATCACCAGACCGAGAAAGCCGTCTATCATAACAATCTGTACTGCAATTATCAGAATATCCCGGAAGAGGATGACAAAGCGGTCGTTGCAGAAAGAGCAGATGAAGTACTGGAGGATCCGAATGCGGTATATGATGGTTTCAGACTTGTGAAGACATCCTCCGCTATCGGAAAAGGAAAATGGATAACAGGGGATGATGGAGTGGATTTCTTCGGAGAACATTCCGATGGTTCTCCTGATATCGGGGCCTGCTTTGCCCATATCAAAAAGCAAAATTGAAAACAATATTTTAAGAAAGGCGAGGTAACATTATGAAAAAGAAAAGTTTAAGCGTGTTATTGGCAACTGCGATGGTCGCAACACTTGCGGCAGGATGCGGATCTGGCGGCGGAAGCTCCGACTCAGGTTCGAGTGACAGCGGTTCAGGCAAAGAGATTACCTACTGGTCCATGTGGAATTCCACAGAGAACCAGGCCAAGGTTATCCAGGAAGCAGCAGAGGCTTACGAGGAAGAGACTGGCATTCATGTAAATATCGAATGGAAAGGCCGCGATATCAAGACTTTGATTGGTGCAGCGCTTGATGCCGGTGAAGACATTGATATGTTTGACGATGACTATATGCGTATGTGTCAGAACAACACAAAATATCTGTTGGATCTGACTGATTATGCGGCGGAGGACGACCTTGAATCACACATCATGCCTATCATTCTTGAGAAAGCAAAAGAGTGGGGCGGCGGAACACTGTATTGTATCCCTTATCAGCCGTATACAACAGGTGTATGGTATGACAAAGATATGTGGGAGGAGGCAGGTCTGACAGATGAGGACAAGCCGGAGACATTTGAGGATCTTCTTGCAGTTTGCCAGACACTGAAAGACTCAGGTGTGAATCCTATGACATGTAACTCCGATACAACAAACCTGCTCTATGGCTTCCAGTTTGCAAGATACATCGGACAGGATGCAGTGCTTGAGTGCTACAACAATTCAGACTGGGCAAACGTTCCGGAAGCAAAACAGGCTGCAGAGGATATCCAGACACTGTTTGCAGAGGGATATATGTCTCCGAACGCTCCGGCACAGTATCCGGACGGACAGAATGAGATTGGTTTTGGTGAGAGCTGCATGGTTCTGAATGCTTCATGGATTCCGAATGAAATCAATCAGAATACAGGCACAGAGGTTAACTTCGGGTTCTTCCCGTGGCCGTCAGTAGAAGGCGGAGTAGATGGCGCCGAGGCTTCTATGGTAGGAGCGCAGTCTATTGGTATAGTTGCAAATAGCGATATGACAAAGGAAGCATATGATTTTGCAAAGATGATCGCAACAGGAGATTATGATCTCAAGATGGCAGAGTCTGTAAGTTCTATCCCGGCTGACACGGCTAACACAGACTGGCCGGCAGCAATCGCAGAGGCTGAGCCTTACTTCAAAGAAATGACAAAGGCTTATGACTGGGCAGTTGGTCTTGAGACAAATGCAGATATCAAAGATATCCTGAATGATAATATTATTAAACTGTGTACATCTGAGATTACACCAGATGAATTCATCAGCAACATGGCTGCAACTAAATAGCAGGCTAAATTAAATCAGGAGGGAAGTATGGCGGGAGAGAAGTCATCTCACCGCCGTATTTCCCTTATTTTATAGGCAGACAGAAATTCAGGCAGTACATGAAAAGTACTGGTTATTACGAGAGAAAGGGGCAGATAATCTTGAAATCAAATAAAAAGATGATCGTGTGTTTTCTCACACCAGCGCTGATATTCTTTGTCCTTATGTTCCTTTATCCGATCATCAGGACGATCGTCATGAGTTTTTTTAAAGTAGAAGGCGTCAGTGACGCAGTGAGCACATGGCAATTTGTGGGGGTATCTAATTATCAGAAACTATTTACAACGTCTATATTTCGGATCTCTATGCTCAATATGGGGAAAATATGGCTGATCGGCGGAATTGCAGTTATGGCGATCGCTCTTTTGTTTGCGGTTATCCTTACGAGCGGCATAAGATTCAAGTCATTTTGGCGGGCTGTTATTTATGTGCCCAATATTATTAATGCTGTTGCTATGGCAACAATGTGGATTCAGTATGTATTTAATAAAAGATTTGGTCTTCTCCATAGCGTGTTTGCGGCGCTGGGATTGGAAGAATTGGCTAGTATTGATTACATGAACGGTTCATGGAAATTCTGGTCGCTGCTGATTGCATTCTGCTTTGGCTCGGTCGGATATTTCATGTTAATTTATATCAGTGGTATTGAAGGGATTCCACAAGACTATTATGAAGCGGCCACTATCGATGGAGCAAATAAATTAAAACAGTTTATATACATTACACTGCCTTTGATCAAGGGGGTTTTCAAAACCTGTATGACATTCTGGACCGTCAGTGTTGTAGGGTTTTTCGTGTGGTCACAGATGTGGGCAGCACCGCAGCCGTCTGATATGCAGACGATTACCCCATTTGTATACATGTACAACATCGTATTTGGTACGACCGGAAATGTACAGCGCGATGCGGGAATGGGCGCGGCAGTTGGTATCCTTATGGCAGTTGTTGTTATGCTTGTATTCTTTATCGTAAATAAGTGCGTTAAAGATGACGACCTGGAATTCTAAGGAAGGAGGATGGCGAATATGTTTGGTAAGAAGAATAAAGAGAAAAAATATAGTGAGCCGTTTAGTCTTCGAAAAGAGATAAAACTCCTTCCGGGTTATATTCTCATAGGGCTCTGGGTTGTGTTTACGATCTTCCTTTTGGTTTGGATCGTGGCAGCCAGCTTTTCCACAGCGCCTGAGATCATGCGCGGTGAAGTGTTTAAATTTGAGACCGGATTTCATCCGGAGAACTATGTGAATGCGTGGACTGCAAGTAATATATCAGGGTTTTTTATGAACTCTTTGCTATATTCTATTGTTACAATGGTGTGTGTCATTATTATTAGTGCGCCTGCAGCTTATGTGCTTTCCAGATTTCCTTTCTTGGGAAACAGACCGATTAAATCCAGTTTTGTCATAGCAATGAGTATTCCTCAGGTCATGGTAGTGCTTCCGCTGTTTTCTCTTGCAACAGCGACGCATCTGACAGGCTCCAGAATTGTGCTGATACTTCTTTATATTGGTATGCAGGTTCCTTATACGACTACATTCCTGATGACATTTTTCCAGAACCTGTCCAGGACGTATGAAGAAGCGGCAGCTATTGACGGATGCTCACCGATGATGACATTTTGGAAGATCATGTTTCCGCTGGCGCAGCCGGGTATCATTACGGTAGGAATTTTCAATTTCATGAATATCTGGAATGAGTACTTCATTTCACTGATCTTCGCTTCCTCCGCAGATACAATGCCTGTTGGGCCGGGACTCAAGAGTGTCCTTACGTCCATGCAGTACACAGGAGACTGGGGCGGTCTGTTCGCAGCCGTTGTTATAGTCTTCCTGCCCACGCTGGTGCTTTATATCTTCCTGTCAGAGAAGATTATTTCCGGTGTTACCGGAGGCGGTATCAAGGGCTAGGCAGCCGCATGATAAGTTTGTAAAAATCATAAAATCCATTGTCTTTTGTATGTTTTTATCATTCAGAAGGCGGTGGATTTTTTAATTACAGCATTTTGCACAGAAAATATAGGGATATGTGTGTTTTTTGCATAAAATATGAACGAAAACAGATAGATTATTGGAAAAATAAATGGTATAATTTCTAAAATGCGGATAGAAGGCGGGACAGCTGATAATGGTAAAGCTCAAAGTGGATAAGAAGAAAAAAGCAGATACAGAGCCGCTGCGGCAGTTGTGACCGTCATAGCCGTTATTGCCCTGGCTGCTTTCTTGTTTTTCCGTACACGTCAGGAAGAAGACATTGTCTGCTACATTAATGATGAGCCGGTTTACGAACAGGAAGTCATTATTGCCGCTGACCGTGTGGAATTGCCGCCGGAGAAGCAGAGGCGAAATCCGAGACGGTGACCGGAAGTGTTCCCGAGGTGCAGACAGAAGAAGTGCCTGAAGCGACAGGGGCAGTTTACCATGTAGACAGCAATACCACTGTGGCAGATGGTGAAAGAGACGGTTCCGTGGACAAACCATACAAAACACTGGCAGAGGTCAACGAGATCGA
This sequence comes from uncultured Mediterraneibacter sp., assembly GCA_944383695.1. Taxonomy (GTDB): domain Bacteria; phylum Bacillota; class Clostridia; order Lachnospirales; family Lachnospiraceae; genus Mediterraneibacter. The sequence goes on along the minus strand of CALWQP010000001.1, from coordinate 134,315 downwards.
GCTTCAGCCGGGGGACGGCATCAGTCTGAAGTGCGGCAGCGTATTCCAGGACCAGAAGCTGGCACCAAAGTGAAAAGGGACGGCGGAGAATCCTATTGTCATCAATACATACGGCGAAGGAGACCGCCCTGTGATCCATGCGGGCGGCTTCAAAAAGGTGAACGGCGAATATGTGGGGAACAAGGAAGCGGTCCTGATCGAAAACATGGAATATGTGTGGGTGACAGGACTGGAAGTGACCAATGACGATGAATTCTCCGTGAACTGGAGGACCTCAAACCGGGGCGAAAGTGTGGACCTGGAAAATCCGCGCCGTTTTGGTATCCATGTGACCATTGATTCCCGGGCAACAGATACATATACGACAGTAGCAGGTGATGAGACCAGCCGTTCATACAAGGGCATTGTCATCGACAACTGCTATGTACATGATGTGGATGGAAACGAGCAGCGCCAGGTAAATAAGGTTAACGAAGGGATCGGTGTTGAGGTCATTTCAAACAGTAATGATGGTCTCTTCCCCTATTTTGACGGTGTCACTCTTCAGAACAATCGGATCGACCATGTTGACCGTACCGGCATCAAGCTGGTGCGCATCTCGGATCTGAAGAACTTCTATTATCCGGATGACCTGAACTGTGATGTGGATCATAACAGCGCCAATGACCAGTCCAGATACAATAACATCCGCAGCCATGATCAGGCGGCCCGCAATGTGAGGGGAGTGAATAACTATGTTTCCGACGTGGGCGGGGATGGCATCCTGATATGTGAGTCAAAGGGCGCGGTTGTTGAGCACAATATCCTTGACGGCAACGCGATGCGGGGCGATGGAGGTAACGCCAACGCGGGAATCTGGTCCTGGAACTCCTTTGATACTACGTTCCGCTATAATGAGAGCTTTCATGGGCCGGATTACAATCAGGACGGATGCTCTTTTGACAGCAATTACTGGTCAGCGGGAACCATCTTTGAACACAATTACAGCCACGATGTACCTATGGGCTTTATGCTCCTGATGGGAGGAAACGATACGGATATCATCCGTTATAACCTGAGCCAGAATGACGGCCTGGCATGGCGTCACGGCGCGGGCGGCGCGAGCAGCAGTTTCGTGCTGGAAAATGCTGCGGACGGTTATAAGATACGAATCTGGGATGTAGAGAAGAGCGCGTACTACTATCTCACAGTGGACGGCAGCGACATAAAGATGACTGCGGACGACAGCGCTGTGTGGACCGCGATGGATCTCCACAACGGTCTTCACATGTTGTCAATGGACAGAAAGTACCTCTCCTGTGTTGGAGAAGGAAATCTGTTCGCAGCGTCTGAAAACGCTTGAAGGAAGCGGCAGTGGAGTGTACGCGACAGGTGTGACGGCAGAGACCATCGAGTACAAACTCTATGCGGATAACGAGGCCCATGACTTGAAGCTTTACGTCTCCGAGATGGAGGATGTGCAGGGCAGGACCTTTGACGTGATCGTAAACGGTGAGGCTGTGCTTGAGCGATACACTCTGAGAGGTGCCATGAATGTTATCGAGCTGGCGGATATCTATCCGGCAGAGGGCATTCACAGTGAAGCTCCAGAGTGCGTACAGTGAGCAGACTGATGCTATGACACATCCGAGCCTGAACGGCATCACGGCAGACGCGAAGCCAATGGGCGAAGTGAATATGCGCATTGACGCGGGAAATACAGATACTACAAATATGGCAAACCACGACGGATTGTACGCGGATGTCTCATTCGAGCAGGACGGAAAGAGCGGATACTATGAGGCGGACGGAAAGGCAACAGAGCAGATCAACAGCTCTCTTGGAGGTAATAAGCCTGTTCCGGATGCCGGTATGGGAACCGCGTTAAAGAGCGGACGTGCTGGAGTAGACTTTGGCTATAAATTCAAGGTAGCTCCGGGACAGTACCGGATCAAGCTGTATTTTAATGATACAAGCAACGACAGCTTTAAGGCAGATTCCGTGGCAGTCCAGTATGCTGCTGACAATAACCAGTCTACCAGATGGAGCAGCGGGACAGGGGAAAGCCACTGGATCCAGGCGGATCTCGGGAAGAAATACATGGTCAGCAGTGTGATGGCGGACTGGACGCCCGGAGCATATGCCACAACATACCGGGTGGAAGTCTCTGATGGAGACGGAAGCTGGACATCCGTGAAAAGAGTGACAGACGCATATCCCGGACTGAATCTCGTTGAGTTTGATCCGGTGGAAGCGCAGCAGGTAAGGATCATCGCGGAATCCTACAATGACCAGTGGGGAATGTCCATGACAGAGTTCGGCGTCTACGGCGAGGAAATTACTGGAGAAGCTGCTTCCACGGTCAGTGTATCAGAGCAGGGAAGCGGAGTTTATCACGTTGAAGTCGGTCTGGAGCATATTTATCAGAAATACAGAAATGCGATGATCAGCTTTACATACGATCCGGCTAAGATGACGCTCCAGAAAGAGCCGGCAGCGCTCAATGACGCGTCGCTTCTGAAAACAGGAGAAGCTGTGGAGGCCGACATTGAGGACGGAACGAAGACGGTTACATTTACTTATGGAATAAAAGACCAGGCGGCGTTTAAAGAAGCAGCGCAGGCGAGGAACATGAACTTTTGGTCCAGTTCAGCGCGAACGACAATAATACATACAATGTCTCCATGACACTGGATGGAGAGCTTCTCGGATCGCTCAGCAATCTGCAGTATGATGTGGCGCCGGGCCAGTTCCAGTTTGAGACAAGAAAAAACGCTCACAACATGAGCATCTATGAAGTGTACTTCACAAACCCGCCTGGTCATACGATCACAGTTACCTCCGGGGACAACGGAACCGTAAGCCAGGTGGGCGCTGTGCCGGTATATGAGGAGACGAGCAAGACCTTCATCCTGTATCCGAATGATGGATATGAAGTGTCAGGCGTGACGGTTGACGGAGTGAAAGTTCCGGTTACAGACAACCGTGTCACATTGGAGAATCCGACAAAGGATATGGCTCTTCATGTGGAATTCCACGCAGCGGGCAGCGTTGATGTAGACAAGACAGAGTTTCAGACAGAGGCGGGGCTGTACAATGCAGATGAGTCGTCTCTGTACACGGCAGAGACGTGGGCAGCCTACCGGAATGCATATGAAAACGCGCAGATCGTGCTGAGTGACAGCACCGCAACAGCGGATGAAGTTGCAGGGGCGTTACAGTCTCTTCAGGCTGCGAAAGCCGCGCTGGCTGCAAGACCGGTGGATATGACCGGACTGGAAGCGCTGCTGGCTTCTGTAAGCAGCCTGGTTGAGTATCAGTACACACCGGAGAGCTGGAGTAACCTTATGGCATTAAAGGCAGAGGCGGAAGCGCTTCTTACCAGTGCAGAGGTGACCATAGACCAGGTGACTGACATGATCGCAAGACTGCAGCAGGGAATCGCTGATCTGGCGCAGGCACAGGAACCGGCTCCTGGCCCGGATCCTAATCCGGGTACTCCAACAGATCCCCAGCCCGGAAATGGCTCCGGCAGCGGAACATCTTCAGGACAAGTCGGTCAGGGAACCGGGGGTTCCGGAGCGGGAGAAGCTTCAGGAACCGGGGAAAAGCGGTCAATACAGGCGACGCGGCTACGATAGCAGGACTGCTTGCAGCCGTGGTATGTACAGGGGCATCTGTGGTCGTAATGAAGAGAAAAAGATATTAAAAAAGTGAAAAGTGGGGCATGGCGATAAAGCCATCCTGTAGGAAACTGCCGGAATTCTTGTGGCTTCCGGCAGTTTCTCAATTGGTTGTATTTAAGGCGGCATCTATCAACAAGCTGGAAGAAAACTGCTGGGGAGCGGAAAGTGTATTGCCGAGAGACCAGGACAACGGTCTGGAGGATAAGGTACTGGCTGACCCGACCGAGACAGGCAAGACAAACTATACATATTGGGATGGAAGTATTATCTATTGTGGGAAATGCGGGAAATTTCATATGTTTGCCAGCCGGTGGGACGAGGCGGAAGGTTTTGAAAAAGTCGATGGAAAAGGCGGATGGAGTGATTCTGTTGCAATAGAAGTAAAAAGCGACAGTCTCTATGGCCCTTATGATCAGGACGAAAGAGTACTCTGGCCGGACGATCAGGGAGGAAAGGGACACAATGTGTTTGCCTTCCGCCTGAAAGAGGGTGATCCGGCGGGGAAATATGGGATCATTGTAAGACCGGACGGCAAATATGAGGCAATGAACCGCGATGGTGCGATCGCTGTCTGTTTGGGATCTATTACGGATGTCTTTACTCTGCAAAATGAAAATCTCTGGAAGGATGTAGAAGGACTTCCCACAGTAAATATGGAGGATCCCACTATGTGGTACAGCGGTTGTCTCTATCACTGCGTGGTCAATCAGTGGAGTGCAAGAAAAGCCTATTATCTTGTGTCGGAAAATGGCATTGACGGCTGGAAGCTGATGGATGGCATTGCATATTCGCCGGAAGAAACCTTCCTTACATATGAGGGCACAGATGTGGCGAACCATTGGGACAAAATAGAGAGACCCGGTGTATATATTGAAGACGGAATTGTGAAAGCCATGACTTTTGCGGTCCTTGACCTGGAAAAGTCGCAGGACGTGGGTAATGATGGGCATGCCAGCAAAGTGATCGTTGTGCCGTTTGACGGCGCCGTGCTGAATGAATTTGCAGATAAATCCCTTTGTGAGGGCGGGCGCAGATCCATTTACTTATGAAATATCAGAATACTAGAGTAAATTTGTTTACGGTCTTGACGGACAGTGTTATAATGTTAATACTGACAATTATCGACGAAGGAGTTATTTAAACATGGAATTGACAACGATCCGGGAAATATTTAAGAACAGAGAGGCCTATCTGGACAAGAAAGTAACTGTCGGGGGCTGGGTGCGCAGCATCCGCGACTCTAAGACATTTGGGTTTATTGTTGTAAATGACGGCTCTTATTTTGAGACGCTTCAGGTAGTATACCATGACAAGATGGAGAATTTCGCGGAAGTCTCCAAATTAAACGTAGGGGCGGCGGTCATCGTGATGGGTACGCTGGTAGCGACGCCTCAGGCAAAGCAGCCTTTTGAGATCCAGGCGGACGAGGTACAGATCGAAGGGGCGTCAGCTCCGGATTATCCGCTGCAAAAGAAACGTCACAGTTTTGAATATCTCAGGACGATCTCACACTTGAGGCCGAGGACAAATACATTCCAGGCAGTGTTCCGTGTGCGCTCCCTGGCGGCTTACGCGATTCACAGGTTCTTCCAGGAGAGAGGGTTTGTATATGTACACACTCCGCTGATCACAGGAAGCGACTGTGAGGGCGCGGGGGAGATGTTCCGGGTGACCACGCTTGATATGGAAAATGTTCCGAAGAATGAGGACGGCGCTGTGGATTATACACAGGATTTCTTTGGGAAAGAGACAAGCCTGACTGTCAGCGGGCAGTTAAACGGCGAGACATACGCCCAGGCGTTCCGCAGCATTTATACATTCGGGCCCACATTCCGGGCAGAGAACTCAAATACAACGAGACATGCGGCGGAGTTCTGGATGATCGAGCCGGAGATCGCGTTCGCGGATCTGGATGATAACATGGACCTTGCGGAGGCAATGCTCAAATATGTAATCAGCTATGTGCTGGAGAACGCGCCGGAGGAGATGAACTTCTTCAATTCCTTTGTGGACAAGGGTCTGCTAGACAGGCTGAATCATGTGGCGAACTCTGATTTCGCGAGAGTGACTTATACCGAGGCGATCGAACTTCTGGAAAAAAACAATGACAAATTTGAATATAAAGTTTCATGGGGATGCGACCTTCAGACAGAGCATGAGCGTTACCTGACGGAGCAGATCTTTAAACGTCCTATATTTGTCACGGATTATCCGAAGGAGATCAAGGCTTTCTACATGAAGCAGAACGACGACGGAAAGACAGTTGCCGCTGTTGACTGCCTTGTGCCGGGGATCGGAGAGATCATTGGGGGAAGCCAGAGAGAGGATGATTATGATAAGCTGCTGAACCGCATGAAGGAGCTGGGGCTGGAGGAAGAGGACTACGGCTTCTATCTGGACCTGAGAAAATATGGTTCCACAAGACATGCGGGATTCGGGCTCGGTTTTGAGCGCTGCGTGATGTATCTGACAGGCATGTCCAACATCCGCGATGTGATCCCATTCCCGAGAACCGTGAACAACTGTGAGTTATAAGCTCATATAAAGAACATGAAGGAGGGCGTGACATTTCAGATGTGGCGCCCTTTTCTGGTATGCGCCCCGCGGGCAGACAGGAGGTACGGCATGAGATTTATACATATCGCGGATGTGCATCTCGGCGCGCAGCCGGATGCGGGACCGCTCTACAGTGACCGGAGACAGAGGGAGCTGTGGGATACATTTGAACATGTGATCCATGTGTGCGAGGAAGAACAGACAGATCTTCTGCTTATCGCAGGAGACCTGTTTCACAGGCAGCCGCTGCTGCGGGAGTTAAAAGAGGCGGACTATCTTTTTTCCGGGCTTAGCCATACAAGGGTCGTGCTCATAGCGGGAAATCACGATCATATCCGAGCGGATTCTTACTACCGGACGTTTCAGTGGAGTCCCAATGTATACTCTCTTTTTGGAGAGGCTCCGGCATATGTGGATTTCCCGGAGCTTCGCACAGCCGTATATGGATTCAGCTATCACAGCAGGGAGATCAGGGAACCGCTTTATGACCGTTTTGCCGCAGGCGGGGCGGAGCCTTTTGAAATCCTGCTGGCGCACGGTGGAGATGAAAAGCATATCCCCATTGACGGCAAGGCGCTGTCAGCGTCGGGATTTGCCTATATCGCTCTGGGGCACATTCACAAGCCGCAGGCAGTGGAGAAGAACAGGATCATCTATGCAGGAGCGTTAGAGCCTGTCGACAAGAACGACACAGGGCCTCATGGGTATATCCGGGGAGAGATTACAGATCAGGGCGTCAGGACACAGTGGATTCCCTGTGCCTGCCGGGAATATGTCCACGCAGATCTACCGGTGGACAGAAACGATACGGAAGGAAGCGTAAGAGAAAAAATTAGAAAACTAATAAATGATAAAGAAAATAAAAATATTTACAAAATAACATTGCACGGCAAAAGAGATTCGGATATCAGTTTCGATACAAAGCGGATGAAGGAGCTTGGAAATATCCTGGAAGTGATTGACGAGACTTCACCGGAATATGATATCCGCCGGCTTTATGAGGACAACAGGGAGAATCTTTTGGGACAGTATATCGGACATTTTGCCGGATGCGGGGAAGGCAGTGTGGAGTACGAGGCGCTGTGCGAGGGAGTAGACGCGCTTCTGGAAAGCCGGGGATAAAGGAAGCAGAGAGGGAACAGCCATGGTCATAAGAGAGCTTTATATTAAAAATTTCGGCAAGTTTACAGAACAGCATTTCTATCTGAAGGATGGCATCCAGGTTATCTGCGGGGAAAATGAATTCGGGAAATCCACACTCCACGCTTTTATCCGCGCCATGCTTTTCGGGCTGGAGCGGGGGCGGGGACGCGCCGCCGCGAAGGATGGGTTTTCCCGCCATGAGCCGTGGGAAAATCCCGGATATTACGCCGGGGTCATGCGGTTTTCCTGTGGGGAGAGGAATTTCCGCCTGGAGAGGAATTTTGCCAGGGCGACCCGGAGGGCCTATCTTGTCTGCGAGGATGATGGGGAAGAACTGTCCGTGGAGCAGGGCGACCTGAATATGCTGCTTGGCGGTATGACCCCCGGGCTGTTTGACAGTACGGTGTCCGTGGGACAGCTCCAGACAGAACCTGGCCAGGAACTGTACGAGGCTCTGGAGAACCGCGCGGCAAATTATTTTGAGACCGGGAGCGGAGAGATGGATATTTCAGCCGCACTGCGGGTCCTGAGGGAGAAGCAGAGAGATACGGAAAAAGCCATCCGCGAGGAAGAGGCGGCTCAGGAGGCGGAGCGGGAAAAGCTCCGGATGGAGTGCACATACCTGGAGAGGGATATGCAGGCGCTCCAGTGCGAATATGATGAAAAGCAGGAGCAGCTGGAAGCGCTTAAAAACCGGAAAAGCTCCGGCATGATGCGGGAGGAGACCGGGACAGGTCGTGCGGAGGCGGAAGAGCGGGAGACGTATCAGGCGGACGAGGCACAGACAGAGCGTATTGTCAGCGGTAGAAGCCTTAACCGCATGGGGCTTGTCGGGCTGTTGGCAGGAGCCGCAGGCTTTCTCTGGAGTTTCTTCCTGAGCGGAGCGGATGCGCCTGTCCCATCAGCACCCTCTGCCGTGATATCAGGAGTGATCGCCGGGGCGGGAATCCTCCTTCTGCTGGCAGGGATATACACGCGGTCCCGGGAAAGGCGGGACGCCGGATCACGCGGCAGCAGGACGAGGGAGAGGGCGGCCGCAGGTGGGCCAGTGCAGCGGAACTCCGGGAGGGAACATCTCAGCGAGATTCGCAGCGCAGAAATCCACGATGCAGAAATCCGCGACGCAGAGAGACGGATCCAGGGAGAGCTGGATCATATCCGCTCCGTGTGGAAGGACAAGGAAATCCGCTGCGGTAATCTGAGGGAACAGTGTGAAGAGTATGAACCAGGAGACGCCCGGAAAAAGCTGGGAAGAAGGCTGGAAGCGCTGGCTCTGGCGGAAAATGAGCTGAAAAGCGCGGCGAGGGAGATGGGGGATCTCACGGCCAGGACTGTGAACAGGAGAGCCTCTGAGATTTTTTCGGCCATTACAGACGGAGCGTACAAGTCGCTCAGGATGGATGAGGAGAGACATCTGTCTGTATGGGACGGCGCCAGGAACATCCCTGCGGAGCGCTTAAGCCGCGGAACTATCGAACAGATATATCTTGCAGTACGGCTTGGGGCAGCGGACGTGCTTCTTGAGGAATCTGTGCCGATCATACTGGACGATGTTTTTGCATTTTATGATGACAAAAGGCTGGAGTCTGCATTAAAATGGTTGAGCAGACAGGGAAAACAGGTTATAATATTTACCTGTCATAAAAGAGAAGAAGAGATAGTAAAGAGGATAGTTTGCTCATGAAGATAACATTGCCAAGGAAAGTAATGATGATCATTAATAATCTCCAGCTCCACGGATACGAGGCATATGCCGTGGGCGGATGCGTGCGGGATTCGATCCTGGCGAGACGCCCGGAGGACTGGGATATTACCACATCGGCGCGCCCGGAGGAGATAAAGAAGCTTTTCCGCAGGACAGTGGATACCGGGATCGAACACGGCACGGTCACTGTGCTCATCGGAAAAGATGCCTATGAGGTGACGACTTACCGCATCGACGGCGCATACGAAGACAGCCGGCATCCGAAGCAGGTCCAGTTCACCAGCCGGCTGGAAGAGGACCTGCGCCGCCGGGATTTTACGATCAACGCGATGGCGTATAATGATGATGTGCGGCTTGTGGATGTGTTTGGAGGAATGAAGGACTTAAATCATCATCTCATCCGATGTGTGGGGGACCCGAAGGAGCGGTTTTCCGAGGATGCGCTGCGCATCCTGCGGGCGGTGAGGTTTTCCGCGCAGCTTGATTTCCCCATTGAGGAAGAAACCGCGCAGGCGGTGAGGGAGCTCGCGCCCACGCTGGAAAGGATCAGTGAGGAGCGGATCCAGACAGAGCTTGTCAAGCTCCTTGTATCTCCCCATCCGGAGCGGATCCAGGACGCGTATGATTTGGGACTCACGAAGATCATCCTGCCGGAGTGGGATGCCATGGTGGGGGTAGAGCAAAATACATCCCATCACAAATATGATGTGGCGCAGCACACTCTGCACGCCCTGAAGAATGTCAAGCGGGATAAGATCCTGCGCCTTACCATGCTGTTCCACGATATGGGGAAACCTGCCATGCGGACAACGGATGAGCACGGCAGGGACCATTTCAAAGGCCATGCGCTCGTCAGTGAAGAGATCGCGAGGAAAGTCATGCGAAGGCTTAAGTTTGACAACGACACCATCAAAAAGGTGGCACGCCTTGTCTGCTATCATGATTACCGAGTGGAGGCGACCCCGAAAAACGTCCGCCGCGCCATGAACCGGATCGGTGTGGAGCTCTTCCCCTATTATCTGGCCGTGCGAATGGCGGATGTGAAGGCGCAGAGCGCGTACAGAAAGAGGGAAAAGATCGAGAATATCGTGGCGATGCGGGAGCTGTATCAGGAGATCATCCAGAAGAAAGAGTGCATCACGCTCCGCCAGCTCGCGGTCGGCGGAAGAGAGCTCATGGAGCTGGGCATGCAGCCGGGAAGGGAGCTTGGAAGTATGCTGAGCGAGCTTCTGGAGTATGTGATCGACGACCCCGGGAGAAATAAAAAGGAGATACTCTGCGGTTATGTGAAAGAAAAACTCGGCCTGTAATCATACTTGGGCCTCTCCTCTCATAGATTAGAATAACAGTTCAGGCGTGCCCTGCCGGAAACAGCTCCGGCAATCCGGCGCGGCTGGCTGTTGCGACGAAAAAGTGTCTGACAGGGGGCGGCTATGAGAGAGGAATACGAACTGGAAGTATTGGAACAGTATCATATAGAAGTAAAAGGCACCCGAAGGATAAGGGGTGCGTTTTTTTGCGATACAAATGAAGGGACGATGCTGCTGAAGGAGACCAGGATATCCGGGCGGCGCGCCCCTTTGTTGTATGAAGTCCTCAGCCGCATAGAAAAGAGAGGAAACATAAAAGTTGACACACCAGTGTTCACGGAAGATGGGAATCTGCTTGTCACATCCGGGGAAGGCACGGTGTATATGCTCAAAAAGTGGTATCCGGGGCGGGAGTGCGATATCCGGCAGGAGAGTGAAGTCCTGCGGGCGGCAGGTCTGCTGGGTTCCCTGCACAGAGAGCTGGACGCGCTGCTGACGGAATGGCGTCCGGTTCCCCCCGCGGAGATGTTCCCATCAGGAAAAGACCCTGTGGAAGAAATCCTGCGCCATAACCGTGAACTGAAAAAGGTGCGTTCCTTCATCCGGGCACGGACAGCGAAAAATGAATTCGAGTATCTTTATCTGGAGAGTTTTGAAAAAATGTTCGGCATGGCTGAGAACGTTCTGAGCAAAATGCAGGCCTCCGGCTGTAAGAAACTGTACAGAGAGAGCATAGGACAGGGGCGTCTGATCCACGGAGATTATAATTATCACAATCTCATCATGCTGAAAGACGGGATCGCCGTGACAGGATTTGAAAGCATGAGGACAGATATCCAGATGAATGATTTATATTATTTTATCAGAAAAGCTATGGAAAAGCATCATTGGAAACAAAAAACTGGACAGAAGCTCCTTGAAGCATATGAAGAAGAACGTGCTCTCACCCCGGAAGAAAGGGAATATCTTGGCCTTTCCCTGGCATATCCGGAGAAGTTCTGGAAGACTGCCGGAAGCTACTACCGTTCCAACAAAGCATGGCTGCCGGAAAAATATGTAGAAAAACTTAAAGTAGCAGTGCGCCAGGCTGAGGAAAAGAATCATTTCCTGGAAGAAGTGTTTTCTCTGAAAATATAACGGAAGATATAGAATAGTTTTGTTGATGCCCGGGCGGAAACATGATATATTAGTACTGGTTTTATTTGTGATTTTGCATAAAATCAATAAAAAGACAGTAGGAGTGGTAAGCATGTATCAGGAAGAGTATAAGCGCTGGCTGGAAGCAGATCTGGAAGACGCAGATCTGAAACCGGAACTGGCGAAGATCGAAGGGAAAGACGACGAGATAAAAGAACGCTTTGCGGTGGCGCTGAAGTTTGGAACAGCGGGGCTGCGCGGCGTGCTCGGCGCGGGTACGAACCGCATGAACATCTATGTGGTGCGCCAGGCGACACAGGGCCTTGCAAACTGGGTGAAAACACAGGGAGGCACACAGACGGTAGCCATCAGCTACGACAGCCGCCTGAAGAGCGATGTATTTGCAAAGACAGCGGCAGGCGTGCTGGCAGCGAATGGGATCAAGGTGAGGATTTACGACGCCCTCATGCCTGTACCGGCGCTTTCCTTTGCAACGCGATATTATAACTGTAATGCCGGGATCATGGTGACTGCTTCCCATAACCCGGCAAAATATAACGGATATAAGGCATATGGACCGGATGGGTGCCAGATGACGGACGACGCGGCGGCGATCGTATATGACGAGATCCAGAAGACAGATGTGCTGACAGGCGCAAAATACATATCTTTCGCGCAGGGCGTAGAGGATGGGCTGATCCGCTTTGTTGGAGACGACTGTAAGAGAGCTCTCTATGACTCTATCGAGTCCCGACAGGTGCGTCCCGGACTGTGCAGGACCGCGGGACTGAAGCTGGTGTACAGCCCCCTGAACGGTTCCGGCCTTGTCCCGGTGACACAGGTATTAAAGGATATCGGGATAACGGATATCACTATTGTTCCGGAACAGGAGTACCCGAACGGATACTTTACTACATGCAGTTATCCGAACCCGGAGATTTTCGAGGCGCTTGAGCTGGGCCTGAATCTGGCAAAAGAGACGGGAGCGGACCTGATGCTGGCGACGGACCCGGATGCGGACCGCGTGGGCATTGCCATGAAGTGCCCGGATGGCTCCTATGAGCTGGTGAGCGGAAATGAAGCGGGCGTACTGCTTCTGGATTATATCTGCGCGGGACGTATCGAGAAGGGTACGATGCCGGAGAACCCTGTGGCAGTGAAGTCGATCGTGTCTACGCCGCTTGCTGACGCAGTGGCGGAGAACTATGGCGTAGAGCTTCGCAGTGTACTGACCGGATTTAAGTGGATCGGAGACCAGATCGCGCAGCTGGAGCAGGCGGGAGAGGTGGACCGCTTTATCTTTGGGTTCGAGGAGAGTTACGGATATCTTGCAGGACCGTATGTGCGTGACAAGGATGCTGTTATCGGCTCCATGCTGATCTGTGAGATGGCGGCTTATTACAGAAGCATCGGAAGCTCCTTAAAGCAGCGCATGGAAGAGATCTACGCGCAGTATGGGCGTTATCTCAATAAAGTGGACAGCTTTGAGTTCCCGGGACTGAGCGGGATGGACAAGATGGCGGGGATCATGCAGAAACTCCGCAGCGAACCGTTGACAGAGATCGCGGGATACAAAGTGGCGGCGGCGACAGATTACAAGAAGCCGGAAGAGACGGGGCTCCCGCCGTCAGATGTGCTGATCTACAAACTGGAGAACAACGCGACGGTGATCATACGGCCTTCGGGAACCGAGCCAAAGATTAAGATTTATTATACAACGCTTGGCAGGGATCTGGCAGAGGCGCAGGCTGAGAAAGAGAAACTGGCAGAGGCGCTGAAGCCGGTATTGGCATAAACTCACCGCATTCAGGTATAAGACGAGAGAAAAGCGGGAAAAGCGGTAAAAAACGATGAAAAATCTTGACAAAGCCTGCTGAAAACGTTATAACAGTACATAAAGGCGGAATATTGCGGCCGACAGGGCATATTTCCCTTTGAAATCAGAATAACATTGTATTCAGGTACAATAAAGAGGAGGATTTACCTATGAACAAAACAGAACTTATCGCAGCAATCGCAGAAAAAGCAGAGATTTCCAAGAAAGACTCTGAGAAAGCATTAAAGGCTTTCATCGACGTTGTAACAGAGCAGCTTAAGAAGGACGATAAAGTTCAGCTTGTCGGTTTCGGAACATTCGAGGTAAGCAAGAGAGCAGCAAGAGAGGGAAGAAACCCGCAGACAGGTAAGACTATGAAGATCGCAGCCTGCAAGGCTCCGAAGTTCAAAGCAGGAAAAGCATTAAAGGATGCTATCAACTAATCCTGTCTCACATTCAGGGTAAAAACGGACAGGCACTTGCGATGCAGAAAACGCATCGCAGGTGCTTTTTCTGATGTATGGGAACGATAGGGCGCCAGTCCTGGAAGGAGGAAAAGAAAATGCGTTTGGATAAATTTCTGAAAATATCACGCCTCATAAAGCGGAGGACTGTGGCAAACGAAGCGTGCGACGCAGGGCGCGTCATGGTCAACGGCAGACCGGCAAAAGCATCGGCGCAGGTAAAGGCAGGGGATGTGATCGAGATCGGATTCGGCACAAAGACGGTGAAAGTGGAAGTGCTGGACGTCCGTGAGACAACGAAAAAAGAGGACGCGAAGGACCTGTTCAAATATCTTTAGGAATAAACAGAAACAACCTCTCATATATTTAAAAGCAGAGTGGGAGGGAGTGTGGATGGAAGAACAGCGTATTGCGAAGACGCATAAACTGGTGGTCAATAACAGGAAAACAGCTATGGTGACAGGAGTGCTCGATGTCCTTTCCTTTGATCTGAACGAAATCCTGCTGGAGACAGAGCAGGGGATGCTGATGGTCAAGGGGACAGACCTGCATGTGAACAGGCTCAGTGTGGAAAAAGGAGAGGTAGACCTCTCGGGAAGCATCGACAGCATCGCATATTCCGCCGTCTCGCAGGTGGGGAAGCCCAATGAAAACTTCCTGTCAAAACTGTTCAAGTAGGCGCGGGCATGATACTGGGGATCGGAACGGAGGCAGGTATTTTTCTCTATGCCGGGCTGTCGGGCATGACCGTGATGTTTGCATATGAACTCCTGTGCTGTCTGAGGAAGCTGATTCCCCATATCCCCCGGGTGGTGGCTGCGGAGGATTTCCTGTTCTGGATTGGGACCAGCGGTTATATCTTCAGCAGAATGTATGAGACAACATTCGGGAGCATCCGGTGGTTTTTTCTGCTCGGCCTGGCGTGCGGAGCGGGGACAGGGTATGTTTTCCTGCGCTCTGTGAAAAAGCTTTTTTCCAGGATAGAGAAAAAATTTTCTGGAAAGAAGAAAAGCCTTGAAAAAAAATAAGAAAGCAGATAAAATAATGTTTAATAATGGGGAGCATAAAATACAAATTGATAAGCAGGGTGAGTATAGATGAATAAGATGAGACAACGTACGGCGGAGAGGAAGAAGACCAGAAAGAGAAATCACAGGCTCGGGCAGCATAAGCGAAGCGTTCTTCTGATCTGCATGATCCTTGTGGTGCTCACAGGCGTGCTCGCGGTCAGTTCCGTGAAGCTGCATGCAAAAAATGCACAGTACAAGGCACAGGAAGAAGAGCTGGAGGCGCAGATCAAAAAAGAAGAGCAGCGCGCCGAAGAAGTAGAAGAGTTTAAAGAGTACGTTACAACAGACGATTATATTAAAGAGACCGCAGAAGAGAAGCTGGGACTTGTCGATCCGAATGAGATCGTGTTTAAACCGGCGGAGTAAGCGGCGTGGATTTTAATTTGAAGACAGATATTTACGAATGAAGACTCCGGGAGAGATTCCCCGGGGTCTTTGTTTATGTCAGCGGCAATCCGCCGCATCTGATACAGAAAGGGAGCAGATATTATGAATGAGGGACAGGCACTGCACGGCAGCCCATATGTGGAACAGATAGAAAAATTCGCGCATTCCCTGCGGCAGCTCTCCCGCACATTTCTTGGGCTGGAGGAGAAGCGGCAGGCATTTTCTTCAGAAGAAATCGACGAAATATTTTCCAGGGTGCGGGAAAACGTATGCGGCAAGTGCGAGAAATGCGGCTGGTGCTGGGGAGAGAATTTCGTACATACTTACCAGATGGGATATGACGTGCTTTCCGCAGTGGACAAGTATGGGAATGAACTCAACACAGAGACTAAGAGGAAGCTGATGCAGCGGTGTATCATGGCGCCCAGATTCCTGCGCGAGATGCTCGAAGGATTTCACGGCGCAAGGCAGAATATCATCTGGGTCAACCGGATGGCGAGGAGCAGGGAGAGCTGCGCCATCCAGTTGGATACGTTCGCCGATATGATGCAGCACACGGCGAAAGAGCTGGAGAACAGCATCTTTACGGACGAGCGGCTGGAGAAGAAGATCGCTTCCGCCCTGAAGAAAAAAGACATCCGTGTCCTGTATACCCATTTCTTTATGAACGGAGAAGGCAAGTATGAGATTCATGTGACCGCGCGGAGCATGAGGAAGCAGAAGACTTCAGTAAAAGAAGTGGTGCGGGCCGTGTCAGAGGCGGCAGGGAGGCGGTTCGTGCTTCCGGGGGACAGCGCGCAGATGCTGGGCGCCAGGTATATGACCATCGTGTGCAGGGAGGGCCCCGCGTTTTACACGATGCAGGGGACTGCGCGCATCGGCAAAGGCTGTTCCAATATCTCAGGGGATAATTTTTCCATGATGGACATGTCCGGAGGCAGAAAGGGCGTTGTGCTCTCTGACGGAATGGGATCCGGGGAGGAAGCGTGCCGGGAAAGCACGCTGGTAATCGAGCTTCTGGAAGAGCTGCTGGCTGCTGGGTTCCCCGAGAAGACAGCCATCCAGATGATCAACACAACGCTTGTCATGGGGCGGGAGGAAATCCACTACTCCACGGTGGATATGACGGTGTTCGATCTCTACACCGGAGAGTGCGAGATCATAAAAGCAGGGGCATCATCCACATTTATCAAGAAAAAGGACAGTGTGGAGCATTTAAGCTCCACCAGCCTTCCCATCGGCGTGATGAACCATATTGAGATCGACTCCGTAAAACGGAAGCTGGAGGACGGCGATTTTGTGATCATGGTGACGGACGGCGTGCTGGACGCGCTGCCAGTAGGGGAGCAGGACATCCTCCTGGAGACGATCATACAGGGGAGCGCCATCACCAATCCGAAAGAAATGGCGCATCATATACTGGAACAGGTGCTGGCGTGGACCGGAAAAGAGCCGGCGGACGACATGACAGTGCTGGCGGTGGGATTGTGGGAGGCATAGCGCTGCCCCGGAAAAATGAGGGACGCGGCTGCGAAGAAGAATGTGGGACGCGTCTGCGCAGCCTCTTTACTTTTAGGAATGAATTGGTTATAGTTTACATATGATGAGAAATGAAGAGCGAGAAGTGGAACGATTTATCAGGAAACACGGCATGATCGGGAAGGGTGACGTGGTGATCGCAGGTGTATCGGGCGGAGCAGACTCGGTATGCCTGCTTTTTGTGCTCTGCGCCCTGCGTGAAAGGCTGGGATTTCAGATAAAGGCATGTCATGTGAATCATGGGCTGCGGGGCGTGGATGCAGATGCGGACGAGGCGTATGTGAGACAACTGTGCCGGGAACTGGAAGTGCCCTGCCGGGTTTTTCACAAAGATGTGGAATTAATCGCCAGAAACCGGAAACAATCTCCTGAGGAGGCGGGGCGCACAGCGCGCAGGGAGGCGTTCGGCCTGATGTGCCGCGAGGATGGGGGCACGAAGATCGCGACCGCGCACCACAGGGATGACAATGCGGAGACTGTGCTCTGGAATATGGCCCGGGGAACAGGGCTGAAGGGTCTGGGAGGCATCCGCCCCGCAGCGGGAAAATGGATACGCCCGCTCCTCGCGCTCACCCGGGCGCAGACAGAGGGCTATCTCAGGGCAAAGGGGATTTCCTGGTGCGAGGACGCCACAAACAGTGGGGATGATTACACAAGGAACCGTATCAGGCACAATATTCTGCCTGTTCTTGAGGAACAGGTCAATCCGGGTGCGGCGCGGCATCTGGACGAACTGTCCCGGCAGGCGCGGGAGGTATGGGATTATCTGGAGCAGGGCGTGGACCGGGCGTGGGAGAACTGCGTGGAAGGTGGAAACATCGGGCGGAGCGCCGGGTGCGGAACTGTCGGAGATGGCGGAGACGCTGCATACACTGGAGAAGCATGGGCACTGGAGATAAACGGGGAGGCGTTTCGGAAGGAGGCGCCGGCCGTGCAGAAACAGCTCATTCGGAGATGCCTCGCATATGTAAGAGGCCAGGAGCGCGACATCGGGGTGGTCCATATCGCGGCCCTGGCGGAGCTTTTTCACAGGCAGGCCGGACGCGCGCTCGATCTGCCGGGAGGCATAAAAGCAGAACGGACATATGACGGCGTGAGGCTCAAACAGTGTTCCAAAGCCGGAGGGAACATGCAGGAACCGGATAATGGGGGCGGCTTTATGATTCCTCTGAAAGTTCCGGGAAAGGCGAAAATCCCCGATACGGGACAGAGCATTGTCTGCCGGATCATCGAAAATGCGGACATTTCAGAGGCAGAAGAGATCCCGCAAAAAAGTTACACGAAATGGTTTGATTATGATATAATAAAATACGGTCTTTCCGCGAGGACGCGGCAAAGCGGCGATTATCTCATCATCGATGAGAAGGGGAGCAGGCAGAAGCTGAAATCCTTTTTTGTCAATGAGAAGATCCCGCGGGAAGAGAGAAAGCGCATGCTGCTCATTGCCGATGGGGAACACATCATCTGGATCCCCGGGTACAGGATGAGCCGCGCTTGTCATATCAGCAGCAGGACAAAAACAGTTCTTGAGATAAAGATAACGGAGGAGAAAGAAAATGGCAGAGACGATCAGGGTGCTGATTCCCGAAGACAAGGTTGATGAGAGGATCAGGGAACTGGGAGAACGGATCAGTGCGGATTATGCCGGAAAGCAGGTTCATCTTATCTGCGTGTTAAAAGGCGGCGTCTTCTTTATGTGCGAGCTGGCGAAGAGGATCACAGTGCCGGTATCCATGGATTTTATGTGTGTAGGGAGCTACGGCAATGGGACGACTTCAAGCGGCGTTGTGCGTATCGCGAAGGATCTGGACGAATCGATCGAGAACAAAGAAGTGCTGATCGTAGAGGACATCATTGATTCCGGAAATACACTGTATTATCTCATGGATGTCCTTAAGAAGAGAAATCCGGCCAGCATGCAGCTTTGCACGCTTCTGGACAAACCGGAGCGCAGAATGAAGGACGTGAAGGTGGATTACTGCGGATTTGAGATCCCGGATGAATTCGTGGTCGGGTATGGGCTTGATTATGCCCAGAAATATAGAAACCTTCCTTACATCGGAGTAGTGGAAGGCGTGGTATAGGAAGGAGCAAAATCTTGGATAATAACAGGAAATACAGTAGCATAAATATATCCACGGTCCTGATGTTCATTGTGATCGTGGCAGCGGCTCTCTGGATGGCGGGCAGGATGCAGATGCACCGGCAGGAGATGCCTTATACGGAGTTTGTCACTCAGGTAGAGCAGGACAATGTGACAGATGTGTATATAGACCTGAACCGCGCCGTGCCGACAGGTACGGTGTCCTTCATGCTGAAAAGCGAAGATGGGGCGAGGACGGTCAATGTCTCTGATGTGGAAGAGGTAAAGAGCCTGTTTGATAAATACGATGTAGAGTATGACATCTCTGCGATACCTGAGGACTCTGTGCTTACAACTGTCTTTCTTCCCCTGCTGGTGACGCTGGCGGGAGTCTTCCTCATCTTTTATCTGATGAACCGCCAGAACGGCGGGGCAAATGCCAAGGCGATGAACTTTGGAAAAAGCCGCGCAAGGATGGCGGGGCAGGATGAGATAAAGGTCACATTTGCAGATGTGGCAGGTCTGAAGGAAGAAAAAGAAGAGCTGGAGGAAATCGTGGATTTCCTGAAAGCTCCGAAGAAATATGTACAGCTCGGGGCGAGAATCCCGAAGGGCGTGCTTCTGGAGGGCCCGCCGGGAACCGGAAAGACGCTGCTGGCGAAGGCTGTGGCAGGTGAGGCAGGCGTGCCGTTTTTCAGCATTTCGGGTTCGGATTTCGTGGAAATGTTTGTGGGTGTGGGTGCGTCCCGGGTGCGCGATCTGTTCCAGGATGCGAAGAAGAACGCTCCGTGCATCGTGTTTATCGATGAGATCGACGCGGTGGCGAGACGGCGGGGAAGCGGTCTCGGTGGCGGACATGATGAGAGAGAGCAGACGCTGAACCAGCTTCTCGTGGAGATGGACGGTTTTGGCGTGAATGAAGGCATTATCGTCATGGCGGCGACGAACCGGAAGGATATCCTCGACCCGGCGATCCTGCGTCCGGGCCGCTTTGACCGGAATGTTATCGTAGGGCGTCCCGATGTGGGCGGAAGAGAAGAAATTCTGAAGGTACACGCAAAGAACAAGCCCCTGGGGGATGACGTGGACCTGCGCCAGATCGCGCAGACAACCGCAGGGTTTACCGGAGCGGATCTTGAGAATCTGTTAAATGAGGCTGCCATCCTGGCGGCAAAGGACAACCGGGTGTTCATCCAGCAGGCGGATATCCGCCATGCCTTTGTAAAGGTCGGTATCGGACCAGAGAAGAAGAGCCGTATCGTCTCTGAAAAGGAGCGGCGTATTACAGCTTACCATGAGGCGGGACACGCGATCCTGTTCCATGTGCTTCCTGACGTGGGACCGGTGTACAGCGTATCCATTATCCCTACCGGAGGAGCAGGCGGATATACCATGCCTCTGCCGGAGAAGGACGATATGTTTAATACAAAGGGACACATGCTCCAGGAGATCACTGTGTCACTGGGCGGCCGTGTGGCGGAAGAGGAAGTATTCGATGACATCACCACAGGCGCTTCCCAGGATATCAGGCAGGCCACGGCAATCGCCAAATCCATGATCACCAGGTTCGGCATGTCCGAGCGCCTTGGACTGATCAATTATGACAATGACAGCGACGAAGTATTCATCGGAAGAGATTTCGGACACACTTCCCGCGGATATGGCGAGAAGGTGGCAGGAACGATTGATGAAGAAGTAAAACGGATCATCGATGAGTGTTATGCGAGAGCGCGCAGGATCATCCAGGAACACCATGATGTTCTGGAGGCATGCGCAAAACTCCTGTTAGAGAAGGAAAAGATAACAAGGAGCGAATTTGAGGCATTATTTGATGAGGACAGCGAGACAGAGGGGGCTTAAGCTATGAACAGAGACGCGCTGTTCTGTGACGGAACGCAGGACTACGTCATTCCGGCTGAGCCGGAGGCAAACGCAGTGGTGCGCCTGCGCTTCCGTACGGCACATAATGATGTAGAAGAGGTGAATCTTCTTGCCGGGGAATCCAGCCATCCCATGTGGAAAGAGCGCTCGGGAGATGAATTTGATTTCTATGAGATCGAATGGCAGCTCGGGACAGAGCCTTTCCGCTATTCATTTGAAGTAAAAAAGGGTGAACAGATTTGCTATTTTAACCGGTATGGGGTGTCGGACCACAGGGAAGATTACTATGCATTTACCATTGTGCCCGGATTTTCCACCCCTGACTGGGCAAAGGGAGCGGTCATGTACCAGATTTTTGTGGACCGTTTCTGTAATGGAGATCCCTCCAATGACGTGGAGGACAGGGAATATATTTATATCGGAGAGCCAAGCGCCAGGGTCAGGGACTGGAACCAGATGCCCGCAGTGCGGGATATCCATAATTTCTACGGAGGTGACCTCCAGGGCGTTATGGAAAAGCTGGACTATCTCCAGGATCTGGGAGTGGAGGTGATCTACTTCAACCCACTGTTCGTGTCGCCGTCCAATCATAAATATGATATCCAGGACTATGACTATATCGATCCCCATTATGGGAAGATCGTCGAGGACGGCGGGGAAACGCTTCCGGAAGGCGCCGGAGACAATGTCCATGCCACAAAGTACCAGAAACGGACAGGCGATATCCGGAATCTCGAGGCGAGCAATGAGCTGTTTGCGCGCCTGGTGGAAGAGATGCACAAGAGAGGAATGCGGGTGATCCTGGACGGAGTGTTCAATCACTGCGGCTCGTTTAATAAGTGGATGGACCGGGAACGTATCTACGAGCAGCAGCCGGAATATCCGAAGGGCGCATATGTAAGCGCGGCCAGTCCGTACAGGGAATTTTTCCATTTCTCGGACAACCGGGACGAGGCATGGCCTTATAATAGAAGTTATGACGGATGGTGGGGGCATGACACCCTCCCTAAGCTGGCGTATGAAGATTCGCCGGAGCTTGAGCAATATATAATAGACATTGGAAAGAAATGGGTTTCTCCGCCCTACAATGTTGACGGCTGGCGTCTTGATGTTGCGGCGGATCTGGGCTGCAGCAATGAGTATAACCATATGTTCTGGAAACGCTTCCGCAAGGAAGTAAAAGCAGCGAATCCGGAGGCCGTCATACTGGCAGAGCACTACGGCGATCCTGCCGAATGGCTTCAGGGAGACGAGTGGGACAGCGTTATGAATTATGACGCCTTCATGGAGCCTCTGACATGGTTTCTCACGGGAATGGAAAAGCACAGCGACGAACGGCGTACTGACCTGTGGGGCAATCCGGACAACTTTGTAGGGGCCATGCGGCATTTTATGGCGAGTATGCTCACGCCGTCTCTTCAGGTAGCCATGAATGAACTGTCCAACCACGATCACTCCAGATTCCTCACACGCACGAACCACATCGTGGGACGCGTGGAGCACGTAGGCTCAAAGGCAGCGGAGGAAGGCGTAAACCATGCGGTCATGCGGGAAGCGGTGACAGTGCAGATGACCTGGGTGGGCGCGCCCACGATCTACTATGGGGATGAAGTCGGAGTGTGCGGATTCACAGACCCCGACAACAGGCGTACATTTCCATGGGGAAATGAAGATAAAGAACTGCTCGAATTCCACAAAGAGATGATCCGCATCCATAAAAAAGAAACACCGCTGAGAAAGGGCTCCATCAAGCTCCTGACCGCGGACTATAATATCCTCGCCTACGCAAGATTCCAGGGGGATGAACAGATCGTTGTCGTCCTTAACAACAGCAAGGATTTAAAAGAGGTGACGATCCCTGTCTGGCTGTCCGGCGTGCCGAAAGAAGGCAGGATGAAACGGCTCATATATACGTATGAGAATGGTTATACGACCGCTTATGACGAGTATATCGTGGAAAACGGCGAGATCGTGATCAATATGGGGCGGCATTCCGCAGCCGTATTAAAGCCGATCAACAAGACGAAGATTTAGAATATTCTGAAAACAGCGGTAAAAGGGGTCAGCCCCTTTATGGGAGAAAAGTATGACAAAAAAGATTGCAGTGATAAATGACCTGTCCGGTTTCGGACGGTGTTCCCTCACGGCGGCGGTCTCAGTGATCGCTGCCATGGGAGTACAGCCCTGTCCTCTGCCGACCGCTGTTTTGAGCGCGCAGACCGGCTATCCCAGCTATTTCTACGACGACTATACAGATAAGATGGGGGAAATCCAGAGGGAATGGGAAAAGATGAAGGTCCGGTTTGACGGAATCTACATGGGATTTATGTCAGGCTGCCGTCAGATCGAGAGGGCCATTGATTTTCTGGATGCATTTCACAGAGAGGATACCTTTCTCCTTGTTGATCCGATCATGGGCGACAATGGCGAAAGGTTCTCTATTTTCTCTCCAGAGTTTCAGGAGGAGATGAAACGGCTGGCAAAGCGGGCGGATATCCTTACCCCGAACCTGACCGAGCTGTGTCTGCTGACAGATGCAGATCCCGGCCAGATCGTAAAAACAGCGGGAACGGAGAGCGCGCATGAGAGCGTGGGAATCTTCCGGGATGGGAAAAAGATGGTGGAAACAGCAGAAAAACTTGCCCGGCATGTGATGCGGGACGGACCGTCGGAGGTAGTCGTCACCGGAATACGCTTTCTGGACAGTGCAGACGGCAGGGAAAAGGTGGGAAATCTTGTTGTCACAAAAGACAGGACAGAGTTCCGCGCGCATCCGTTTATCGGGGAAGGCTATTCAGGAACAGGAGACCTGTTTGCTTCCGTGATCGCAGGCGGGAAAGCGCGGGGCGATGAGCTCGCAGACGATGTGGAGCTGGCAGGAAAAATGATCGAGCAGGCAATATGGGATGCCGTCCGGGAGGGAGTGCCAAGGGATGAAGGGGCAGAGTACGAAAAATACCTCCCATTACTTATGAAATCTGAATTTGTTTCAGGAACTGCGTGCATGTAAAGCGTCCGAAAACCGCAGCCTTTTTTAAGATGTATCCCCGCCCGCCGCGAAAGACTCTTGAAATAGGTCTGCGGTTTTCTGCGCTCATCTGATCGGCAGTTTCCAGAAGAAAATTCAGGATTTTCAAAATAAAATGAAAAGGGAACTTCAACGGCAAAACAAAGCTTCCTTCCCGTAGTTGATACCGTGAAGCTGCACGTTCTTTTTCCGAAATCTGTATTTTCTGGGGAAACTTTCATACTTGAGCAAAACCAGAAAACAGCGGAGCGCCTTTTCGAATGTCTTTCAGTGCGGGGGTATGGCTGGCTGAGGTGACTTCGGGACAGGGCTTAGAAGAACTTAAAATCTGCAAGTACGCGTTAAACTGTGCATCGGAATTGTTTGAGACGAAGTTGAGTTGTCCGATGCACAGTTTTGTTTTTAGCGTACTTGCAGATTTTTTAGTTCTTCTTGCTCTATGGAGCGGAACCGAAGCCAGCCATACCCACGCGCTGAATACGTCTTCAACATATTGCTCCTCTGTTTTCGGACGCTTTGCTTCAGACAAAGGTCCTTGACAAATTCAGATTTATTTCGTCAATACTTCAATCCCGTCTTCTTTAACAAGCACCATATACTCAATCTGTGCAGACAGTCCGTCGTCTATGGTATACACGGTCCAGCCGTTGTCTTCATCCACGAAGAAATCCGGGCTGCCTTCGTTGATCATAGGTTCGATGGTGAACATCATGCCCGGGACAAGGAGCATTTCGCTTCCCTTCGGCGTCACATAGCTTACAAAGGGGTCTTCGTGGAAGGCGAGTCCGATGCCGTGACCGCCGATCTCTTCCACGACGGAGTAGCCGTTTGCCCTGGCGTGGGTGTTGATCGCGTCAGCGATATCGCCCAGATGTCCCCACGGTCTGGCGGCAGCGAGCCCCAGTTCCACGCATTCTTCAGTCACGCGGACGAGGCGCTCGGCGCGTTCGGAAACCTTTCCCATCTTGAACATGCGGGAAGCGTCCGAGAAATATCCGTCAAGGATGGTGGACACGTCTACATTGATGATGTCGCCTTCTTTGAGAATGACGTTTTCATCCGGTATGCCGTGGCAGATCTCATTATTGATGGACGTGCACACGCTTTTCGGAAAACCCTGATAGTCCAGGGGAGCGGGTATGCCGCCGTGTTCTACTGTGAAGCGGTGGACGATCTCGTCGATCTCCGCGGTGCTCATTCCGATATGGATATGCTTTGCCACCTCGTCAAGGACAGCAGTGTTAAGGGCGGCGCTTACTTTGATCTTCTCTATCTGAGCCGGTGTCTTAAGGAGCTTGCGCGTTGGCACGATCTCTCCTTTTTCTGCGTGCATGAGCATTTTTTCTTCGATCGGCATGTGGCATTTTTTGTATTTCTTTCCACTGCCGCACCAGCAAAGGTCATTTCTTTCCATGAATTACATCTCCTCTATAAAATATAATATATATAAATCACTCAATAGAATATTGATTATTCAGGCTATGATATGCCTGCTCAGAATCGGTGTATGAACAGTCCGCTCCGGAGCTTTGGCTCGAACCAGGTGGATTTGGGCGGCATGAGCTTTCCTGAGTCTGAAATCCGCAGCAGCTCCTCCATGGATGTGGGATGCATGGAAAATGCGATCCCGCCCGATATGTCAGCTGCCTGTTCCAGAGCGGCAGCTCCTTTGATCTCCCCGACAAAACGGATGCGCGGGTCAGTTTTCGGATCATGGATTCCGAGAATGGGTGCAAGGATGTGGTCCTGAAGGATCGATACATCAAGCCCGCGGACCGGATCATCTGACAACAGGCGGGAGTATGCCTTTGCCATGTACCATGTTCCATCGCTGTAAATGCCGAATTCACCCTTGTGTGAAGGACGGCACGGCCCGGTTCCGATACAGGTGACATCAAAGCCGTCTTTTATCTTATCAAGAAATGAAGCAAATGTATACCCATTCTTGTCAGTGACTACACGGTCATAGCCATAGATATGAAGTTCATCCGAAGGAAAGAGCACGCTGAGGAAAAAGTTGTATTCCTCAGTGCCGGAAAAGCCCACATCCGCGGCTCTTCTCGCCAGACCGACTTTCACGGCGGATGCCGCCCTGTGATGTCCGTCCGCGATGTACAGATGGGGCGTCTGAGCGTAAATATGGGAAATATTTTCAATGTCTTCCGGGCTGTTGATCTTCCATACCTGATGGCGGATATTGTCCTCGCTGGTAAAATCATACACTGCTTTTTGCGTTTTTATCCGGTCTGTGACCTGGCGCAGCCGCTCGTTCGGACGGTGGGTAAGGAAGATGGGACCTGTATGGGCGCTGCATGTGTCGATGTGGCGGATGCGGTCCTGCTCCTTTGCCTCAAGGGTATTTTCATGCCTTAAGATCACGCCGTTCATATAATCGTCAATAGAGGCGCAGCCTACCAGTCCGGTCTGAGTCCTTCCGTTCATAGTGAGGGCATATATATAGTAACAGTCAGTATCGTCCTGGATAAAAGAACCCTCCCGGATCATTTCATTGAGTGTGTCCCGGGCCGTTTCATAGACCGGTGCGGAGTACATATCAGTTCCCTCGGGAAGCAGTGTTTCTGCACGGTCTATTTTCAGAAATGACAGAGGGTTGTCGCGGACGATCTGCCGCGCCTCTCCGCTGCTGTATACGTCATAGGGGAGCGCAGCGATGGAAGCGGCGAGCTCTTTTTTCGGGCGTATCCCCCGGAACGGTCGTATGATACTCATAACAGTCTCCTTTCATGGACACAGATGCAGGACGTCTGCATTCGGATGCCCCAGTATTTTAATCTATAAGTACCAGAGATATTCTAACACAGAAATTCCCTGTACGCCACCGCGCGATTCGACAAAAACCGTTATTTCTACTTGCCCGCCGGTAAAAAGTATAGTAGTATTAAGACTTAAGGAGTGATAAATATTATGTGGTACTGGATCGTGATGTTTGTGCTGGCGGCTGGCAGTATTGCCATGCTGGCGGTATCATTTGTCAGTATAAAGAAAAGAAATGACAGAGCAGTGTACGCGGGCAGCGGAAGAAGCAGCCGCGCGTATGACGATGAAGAGGATGATTACGATACGCCCCGGAGGAGACGCGGGCGCGAAGAGGCATATCCGCAGGAAAGAGAGGAACGTCCGCGTGGGAAGAAGAGAAGGCTGTGGAAGATCGTCCTGGAGGATATTGACAGCTGGGATAAATATACGTTTACATTTTATGACACTGTCGGCATCGGACGGGGAAAAGATGGCAGCATGTATGAAAAATATCTTCCGGTGACAGGTGATGGAAGAGTCTCCAAGATACACTGTGTCATCATCCACAGGGGCGACAGGCTTTATCTGAAGGATGAAGGATCTAGAAACGGCACATACTTAAATGGTGAGAGACTGGATTCCCCCGCGGTCATACAGCGGGATGACATTATCGGGGTGGGAGAGACACGTCTTGAGGTGCAGAGGATCCTCAGGGAGAGCGAGTAACGCCGGGAAAGAAAAAGTGTATAAAAATAATCGTCGTCAAGAGATTGTGGCGGCGATTTTTTTGTCTAATTATGCCAAAAAGATTTTTCTTTGCAGAAATAAATTGACGGAAATCACCGATTATGTTAAAACTAAAGTATCAAAAACGTTTTTGTAAACATAGGAGGCAGTGTAGACATGGCAGCGACAATTCAGGATGTGGCAAGAGCGGCAGGCGTGTCCGTAGGGACAGTGTCAAGAGCAATGAATAATTACCCCGACATCAGCGCCAAGACCAGAGAACGTATCCTGAAAGTCGCGGAAGAGTTGAAATACCGGCCCAATCTTGTGGCGAAGAGCCTGTCGTCCAAACACTCAAGGGATATTGCCCTGATCCTGTCGGGATTTCTTGAGGATGCGATGTTCAATGACTTTGAGACCATGCTGATGAAGGGATGCTACCAGTTCGCTTTTGAACATGGGCTTGACATCTCGATGTATGTGATCAACAGCCGGACTCAGGAGGAGAAAAGTTACGAGCAGCTATGCTACGAACACAACATCGCCGGGGGCATCATCTTTGGCATCAAGAGCACGGACCCCTATTTCACATCCCTTGCAGAGAGCAAGAATCCGTGTGTGACCATTGACGTGGAAGTCAGCGGAAAGAATGTGAGCAGCGTGACCAACGACCATATGGCTGCGTTTGATGAGCTGACGCAGTATCTGATCGACCAGGGACACCGCAGGATCGCACTCGTATGCGGCAGAAAGAACGCCACAGTCACCGCGCAGCGGATGGATGGGGCAATGCGGGCGCTGGAGCGCAATGGGCTGAGACCACCCGCGGATTTTGTCATCTACACAAACTTTTTGAAGGAGGAAGCGACCGACGGAGTTGCCGGGTTTCTGAAAGAGCATCAGGATCAAGAAGTAACAGCATTTTTGTGCATGAGCGATATGCTGGCGATCGGGACGGTGGAAGCGCTCAAAGAGGCAGGATGCAGGGTGCCTGATGACTATTCTGTGGTAGGGTATGACGGACTTTATGTGACGGAATACACAGATCCGAGACTTACTACTGTGGACCAGAACATAAAGGATAAAGGCTATGAAGCGGCTCATCTGCTGTTCGACATGATCGAGGGCAGGCGCTCCGCGCAGAGGCTGATCCTCCCGCATAAACTGGAGATTCGGGACAGTGTAAAGAGGTTGGAAATCTGATTCGCAAAAAGAATACAGCAGGATTTCCACTTTTTTATACACATGACCAAAAACGTTTTCGGCAATCTTGCCCAGATCAAATATTAAATGATGAAAGGAGCAGTAATTATGAAAAAGAAAAGACTTTTGGCGGCATTAACAGCAGGGCTTATGCTTGTGTCTGCCGGATGCGGGGCTTCCGGCGGCGGTGGCGGCAGCACATCAGACGGCGGGGATTCCGGGGAAATCACCATAACGATCCCATCTTACAAGACAGGACAGAACGTGGGAGCTGTTTTCTTTGAGCCCCAGGTAGAGCGTTTTAACCAGAAATATGAAGGCCAGTACCACATTGAGCTTGAGAACGTGACAGAGGATGTGTTCAACGACCAGATGAAACAGCTGGCACAGCAGAAAGCACTTCCGCCGCTTGTACAGGGAGGAGACAAAGAATGGCTCCGTACCGTTGTTTTCCCCAACGGAATGGCCCATGACATCAGCGGCTGGCTGGATGAGAACCCGGATATCAAGGCGCTCATGCTGGAGGATGCCATTGACTACTGTACAGAGGATGACGGCGCGATCTACAGCGTGCCTCTGGCAACAGTCAGACCTACGGGCTTCTTCTACAACAGCGCTATGTGGAATCCGACAGAAGACCTGAGCAGCCTTACAATGGATGAGTTCATCAGCCTGATCGGAGACCAGAAGATTGCTTTCTCAACAGCAGAAAACGCATGGGTGAGCGCACTGTTCCTGACCGCGCTTATCGCGGACCAGGAGGGCGGTGTCGAACTCCTTAACAGCGGGATCGAAGAGAAGATCACCGACTTTAACCAGCCCATCATTGTAACGGCAGTGGAGAAACTCCAGAGCCTTCTCCAGAACAATGCGTCTGCAAACTCTGTGGGAGCAGCTTATCCGGACGCGGCCAACGCATTCATGAGCGGACAGGCGTCCATCATATCCAACGGACCGTGGATGTCAACAGATTTTGAGGAGACAAACTCAGCAAACTGGAGCAACGGCTTTAACGGAGCTGATGTGAGGGCATCCCTCTTCCCGGGACAGGTCGGCATTGCTCAGACACGCAGCTATGGAGAATGGTGGATTTCCGCTGACGCCACAGAAGATGAGATCGCGCTGGCAGAGGCATTCCTTGAGTTCATCTATTCACCGGAGGAGCTGGAGGCATACCTGCTCGCAGAAGGCGGTGACGCTCCGAACCTGGAGTACAGTGAAAGCTTCACTGCCCAGCAGGGAGAGACACAGGTTCTGGCAGATCTTGCGGCTGATACTTCAGAGGAGACTGTATTCGCTCCGTGTATCCTGGATGTGATCCCATCCTCTGTTGCCAGCTCAGACCTGAGCAGACTGCTTCCTTCACTGGCAGACGGCACATATACAGCAGAAGAATTCTGCGAGCTTCTGACAACTGCGGCACAGGAAGCAACGGCAGAATAAGACCGGACAGCAGAATAAACAGCTTTTTACACGCCCGCCGTTTCAGACGGGCGTGTGTATTAAGAAAGGAAATGGTTTTATGCTAAAAAAAGTCACAAAACCGAACCGAATGTCAAAGAACCACTGGGAGCGCAGGAACTACAAATGGATCTACCTGTTCCTGCTCCCCACGACCGTGATCTTTCTCATGTTCTATCTTGTGCCGATCGTCCAGGTGTTTGTCACATCATTTACGCAGTGGGATGGTTTTAATGACCCGGTGTTCAATGGGATACGCAATTACCAGAATCTGTTTACGAGCAGTGCGTTCCTGGTCTCACTGAAAAATCTGCTTCTCTGGGCGCTGATCGCCATGTTCTTCCATGTGGGATTCGGCACGCTGGTCGCCTTTGTGCTGTATCAGCGAAAAAGAGGCTGGAAAGTGACAAGAGCGGTATTTATGATACCGAACGTGATCAGCGCAGCGGCGTGGGCAATGATCTACCGGTTCTTTTTCAACAATAATTTTGGAATCCTCAATTCCATCATACGCACGATCGACCCGGATTTTGACGTACAGTGGCTTTACCAGTCGCCGTGGGCGTTCTGGGCGGTCACACTCACATGGCTGTTCTACGCGGTCATCGTGACACTGCTCGTACTGGGCGACCTGATGAACATTCCTCAGGAGTTAAATGAAGCGGCGATCATCGACGGAGCAGGCGGCTGGCAGCTGATCCGCTATATCCAGCTTCCGCTGTGCCGCGGCGCCATCGCTACCGGCGTGATCTGTTCCCTCACATCGAGGATTACCATGTATGAGCAGATATCCCTGACAACGGCGGGCGGACCGGGAAATGACACCATGAGCCTTCCCATCCTGCTCGTAAACGCGGTAACGGATTATAGATATGGATATGCCAACGCCATCGGAGTGCTCATGTTCGTGATCGGTTTGATCATGATGGTCGTGATAAACAAGGCATTTCGCATAAACGAGACAGATTATTAAGGAGGTGGGTATATGCTGAAACTGAAAAAAGGAATGAGCAGGGGACTCATATATTTTATTGAAATTTTTGTTATCGTGATTTCCATATTCCCTATCCTGTGGGTGATCATGTCGGCTTTTAAGACGAACGGAGAGATACTGAGCAGCCCTCTGGCGCTCCCGTCCTCCCTGTCGTTTGACACGTTTGCCCAGTTGTTTGAGGAATACAATTTCCCGCGGTACTTTCTCAATTCCCTGCTGGCAGCAGGAGCGTCCACGGTGGTATCCCTTCTGTTCTATGCCATGGGAGGATATGTGCTGGCAAAGTACAAATTTCCGGGGCGCACGCTTTTATTCACCCTCTTTACTGTGACGCTCCTTGTGCCGGCGCACAGCAAGACCCAGCCAATCTTCAATCTGATCATGGAGATGGGGCTGTACGATAAGCTGTTGGGAGTGACCCTTGTCTATCTCTCCACGGGCATGGCCATGTCCATTTTTATCCTGAGAGCAGGGTTTCTCTCGATCCCCAAGTCGCTGGATGAGGCGGCGATCGTGGACGGCGCGGGATTTTTGCGCATTTTCTGGTCCATAAACCTGCCGCTGGCAAAAGGCGCGCTGGCGACGGCGGGCATCCTCATGTTCTTAAGCAACTGGAACGAATATTATTTTGCATCACTGCTCACCATGTCGGACTCCCAACGGACGCTTCCGGTCGCGCTGAGCTACTTTACGAGTGAATTCTCTTACAACTACACCCAACTGTTTGCGGCTCTTACCATTGTTGTCCTGCCGGGTATCATTCTGTACATTTTTGCTCAGGAACAGGTTCAGACAAGTATGGCTTCAACAGGGATCAAAGGATGATATGACAGAATAAAGGAGAAAACTTATGAATTTTCATATGAATTATAGCCCGCTCCCTCTCGGATGGGTCATCGAGGAGGCGGGATTTGATTCCCGCTGCATGGCAAAATGTGAGTCCATCTTTGCACAGGGAAACGGATATATGAACATACGATGCGCACTGGAGGAAGACTATGTAGGTCAGTGCAGAGATACGTTTGTCACAGGTACATTTAACAAGGCAATGCCGGACGAGGTGACAGAGCTCCCAAATCTGCCGGATGCGGCTCAGATGGTGATCGCTCTTAACGGAGAACGGTTTTCTATGGACAGAGGGAAGGTCCACGCTTATTCCCGGAGACTGGACCTGCGCACAGGAGAGTGCGTCAGGGAAGTTACATGGGAGAGCCCTTCGGGCAGCAGGGCAAAGTTCTGCTTCCGCAGGTTTGTCTCTTTGAAAAGAGAGCATGTGGCAGCCTTCCAGATGGAGATCACTCCGTTGTCAGGGCCTCTGGAAATCGTTCTGGAAAGCGGGATCAGCTCCCGAAGTTCCAACACCGGCGCCCAGCATTGCCTGGACGGGGAAAAACGGATGCTGAATGGGGGGATCCTCCGTCTGACCACCCGTACAGCTCAGTCAAATATCCCGGTGGCAGTCCACTGTGCCCACAGTTTTAATAAAGAGTGCGCGTCAGAACTGCCTGTGATCGAGAGAAGAAGGCTTGTGAAGCGGTTCCGCTTCCTGATGGAAGCAGAGGAAACGCTGCGCATGGATAAAACCGCGTGCTGGCACACAGGCAGGGACAAGGTGTACGAACAGCCGGACAGCCCGGATGGCACGTACCAGACAGAACCTGTCAGCAATGCGGGGGATGCCTGCATCGAGGAGTGCAGTAAGCTGGGATATGGAGTCCTTCTGGAAGAATCCTCCCGCCTGTGGAACGCGTACTGGGAAAAGATGGATGTTGCCATCGACAGCCCCAATCCGATGGATCAGCTCGGCGTCCGGTTCGCCCTCTATCATCTGAATATCATGATCCAGCGCAAAGACAATCGTGTGGGTATCGGAGCAAAGGGAATGACAGGGGAAGGATACAAAGGACATTCCTTCTGGGATACGGAAATGTTTCTCCTGCCCCATTACCTGCTCACAGACCCGGCGGCTGCCCGGACCCTTCTCGAGTACCGCTACCGGAGCATGAGCGGGGCGTACCGGAAGGCAGAGGAGAACGGATATGAGGGCGCGATGTTCCCATGGGAGAGCGCCTGGATGGATGACGGAGAAGTCACTCCGCTCTACGGTGCTGCCGATGTCGTCACAGGAGAGAGCATACTGATCTATACGGGAATCAGGGAGCATCACATCACAGCGGACGTGGCATGGGCGGTATGGCTTTACTACAATGCCACCGGGGATGATGACTTCATGGAAAAATACGGCTGTGAACTCATCCTGGAGACTGCCCGCTTCTGGAGCAGCCGTCTGGAGTGGAACGATGAGGCAAAACGGTATGAAATTTGCGGCGTTATCGGTCCGGACGAATATAAGGAGGATGTGGATAACAACGCCTTCACCAACTATCTGGCAGTCTACAATCTGCGGATTGCCGGGGAGGTGATAGGACAGCTTGAGCAAAAGTGGAAGAAGGCGTATACGCGGCTTGGCAGAAAGTTTGATCTGGAAAAGCTGGGAAAAGAGTTCGCAGAAAAAGCGGACCAGGTCTACCTGCCAATGCCCGGCGCAGATGGGCTTGTGCCCCAGAATGACGAGTATCTGCGCCTGGAAAAGATTGACCTGACAAAATATAAGACACAGCAGGGCGTGTCCTCCATCTATGAGGATTACAGCCCCATGCAGATGAACAGGTTCATGGTGTCCAAGCAGGCGGATCTTGTGATGCTGCTCAGGATCATGCCTGAGCTCTTTGACGAGGAGACAAGGAAGAAGAACTTCCTGTTCTATGAGTCGCGGACCCTCCATGATTCTTCCTTAAGTCATGGGCAGCACTGCGTTGTGGCAGCGTGGATGGGAATGGACCAGATGGCCCTGGACATGTACAGACATGCAGTGGACATTGACCTGGGGCCCAACCCAGGCTCATCCAATGAAGGCATCCACAGTGCGGCAATGGGCGGTATCTGGCAGTGTGACGTGTGCGGGTTCGCCGGGCTTCGGTGGGAAGGCGGACGCCTTGCGCTGGAGAATAACCTGCCCGCGGAGTGGAAGTCCATGACATTTAAAATCTGCTGGAGAGGGACCTGGATCCGGGTAAGCCTGACAGGGGAGCAGATTATGGCGGAACATCTGTCAGGACCGGAACTCGCACTTATCCTCAATGGCAGGGAGTATGTTCTGGAGCAGGGGAAAGCTGTGTCAGACAAAGGACGAAAAGGAGGAGTGCAGGATGTATAAAGGAGTGATTTTTGATCTGGATGGAGTCCTGTGCCATACGGACCGGTTCCATTACCGGGCATGGAAGAAAGTGGCGGATGAGATCGGAGTTCCCTTTGACGAGACAGTCAACCGGAGACTCCGGGGCGTGAGCAGGCTGGAAAGCCTTGAGATCATTCTTGAGAAGAGCAGGGAGACGTTCTCAGAGGAACAGAAGGAGCAGCTTGCTGAGGAAAAAAATACATATTACAGGACACTTCTCTCAGAGATGACTCCGGCAGATATGGAGCCGCCTGTAAGGGAGATGCTCCAGGAACTCCGGGCGCAGGGCATCCAGATCGCGGTGGGCTCCTCCAGTAAGAATGCCCCTTTTATCATAGAGCGTCTGGGTGCGGAAAAGGCATTTGACGCTGTCTGCGACGGCACGATGATCACACACAGCAAGCCGCATCCTGAGGTGTTCTTGAAGGCGGCGCAGGCGCTGGGACTTGAACCCGGGGAGTGTCTGGTCGTTGAGGACGCGCCCGCGGGGCTGGAAGCTGCCAAAGCCGCGGGGATGGACTGCGCGGTGATCGGGCAGGGGCCATGGCCCCAAAAGTCGGAGTTTGAGCTGAAGTCAGCGGCGGAAGTGACGCAGATCGCGTAGAACATAGCGCAAAGCATACGAACAAAAGCATTATAAAAAGGAGATGCTCTAAGTGACTTTACGACCATGGTCCTGCTATGGTCAATGAAGCGGTCACTTAGAGCATTTTTCACCAATCCCGGCTCCCCCGCATATAGTGTACATATAATGTCTGTCTGGGAGTGAACACCGCATGAATGAAAGAATGCCTTATTATATGGCTTACCCGACGCCCTTCTCTTTTGACGATGAGAGGACGGAGCGGATGGATTTTGAATATTTGAAGAGTATGTATCCTGAGCTGCCCAAACGCATCCTGCCCTATGTGGAGGAGGAGTGCGACCGCATGGAATACGAAAACAGCATGATGTATGACCAGTATCCTGACAAACTCCAGCTTAAGATGATGTGCAGGCGGGTCTGCGACAATGTGCGCAGGCATGAGCGGCTGTCAGAATGGGGCGAGGCCTTTGACCAGGAAGAAAACGAAGAGAGCGCTGTGTCAGGTTCTGCCTGCTCATGCAGGGGCGCCGGCTGCTCATGCAGAGGTTCTGACAAAGGAATACTCCGGGATCTGGTGGAAGTGATGCTCTTTCAGGAACTGTACAGACGCAGGTGCGATCACCGCAGAAGATGCAGGAGATTTTACTAATTGGGAAAAACATGTTATACTGTCGTGGGAAATTTCCGTGTATGAGCAGAGGATGTGTATATACCGGCTGTTTTCCTGAATAAGAGATAAGAGAGAAAAACTTATGAAGAAAAACCTTATATTTATCGGCATGCCGGCAGTGGGGAAGAGTACAGTGGGCATCGTGGTGGCAAAGCGCCTCGGAATGCAGTTTATCGATACTGACCTGCTGATCCAGGAGCAGGAAGGAAAATTGCTCAGGGAGATCATCGCCGAGGCAGGGGAGGACGGATTCCTGGAAATAGAGAACCGGGTGAATGCCTCCGTAAACGCTGAGAATGCGGTCATATCGCCAGGCGGAAGCGTGATCTACTGCAAGGAAGCCATGGAGCATTATAAAAAGATCGGAACGGTCGTATATTTAAAGGTTTCTTATCAGACAATAAGGAGGAGGATAAGAAATCCGAAGCGGCGCGGGGTCGTGCTGCGGGAAGGGCAGACCTTTAAGGATCTGTATGAGGAGCGCGTACCGTATTTTGAAAAATATGCGGATATTACAGTCTGTGAGGACGGATGCCGTATCGAGGAAACTATAGAAAACGTCCTGAACGCAGTGAAAAAACGCAGGAAAAAAGGTCGTATGCGCAAAAAACTTGACAAAGGTACAAGGCCCAAATTAAAATAAGGCTTTGGGAAAAGCCGTTTTTATGGTACAATGGTTGCGGCAGAATAAAATACAGACATGATAACAGAATCTTAATCGAGGTGCGAAATGGAGCAATATATCATCAAAGGCGGGAATCCGCTGGTAGGGGAAGTGGAGATCGGCGGCGCCAAAAATGCGGCTCTTGCAATCCTGGCGGCAGCGATCATGACAGATGAGACAGTTCTGATCGAAAATCTGCCGGATGTCAATGACGTCAATGTCATGCTCGAGGCAATCGACGGCATCGGAGCAATGGTGCAGCGCATTGACCGGCACACAGTGAAGATCAACGGCGGCACGATCAGTGACTTCAATATAGAGTATGATTATATCAAGAAGATAAGGGCGTCATACTATCTGCTGGGCGCGCTGCTCGGGAAGTACAGGCGCGCTGAGGTGGCGCT
The DNA here is from genome assembly GCA_944383695.1 of uncultured Mediterraneibacter sp. Classification (GTDB taxonomy): domain Bacteria; phylum Bacillota; class Clostridia; order Lachnospirales; family Lachnospiraceae; genus Mediterraneibacter. Next base: position 97,828 of record CALWQP010000001.1, on the reverse strand, counting down.
CCCGGGAGGATGCAATATCGGCAGCCGGCCTATTGACCAGCATCTGAAGGGATTCCGGGCGCTGGGCGCGGATGTGGACATTGAGCATGGGAAGATCGTAGCCGAGGCTGAAAAGCTGAAAGGGACGCATCTCTATTTCGACGTGGTCACAGTAGGCGCTACCATCAATGTTATGATGGCTGCGGCCATGGCTGACGGCCTGACGATCATGGAAAATGTGGCAAAAGAGCCTCATGTAGTTGACGTGGCGAACTTCCTGAACAGCATGGGTGCGAATATCAGAGGAGCCGGTACTGACGTGATCAAGATCCGCGGCGTGAAATCCCTTCACAAGACGGAATATTCAATCATCCCGGACCAGATCGAGGCAGGAACGTTTATGTTTGCGGCGGCAGCCACAAAAGGGGATGTCACAGTGCTGAATGTGATTCCGAAGCACCTGGACGCTACGATCTCCAAGCTGGTGGATATCGGATGCGAAGTGGAAGAGTTCGACGATGCTGTCCGCGTGGTTGCAAAAGGGCGCCTCAGATGCACGCAGGTCAAGACCCTGCCTTATCCGGGGTATCCGACTGACATGCAGCCTCAGATCGGCGTTGTCCTTGCCCTGGCAAACGGAACGAGCACGATCACGGAGAGTATTTTTGAAAACCGGTTTAAATATCTCGGAGAGCTGGCGCGCATGGGCGCACAGGTAAAGGTGGAAGGGAATTCAGCAACCATCGAAGGTGTGGAGAAGTTTTCATCGGCAAGAGTGAGCGCGCCGGATCTGAGAGCGGGCGCGGCGCTCTGTATCGCAGGACTTGCGGCAGATGGAATCACCATCGTGGATGATATCGTATACATCCAGAGAGGGTATGAGCGGTTCGAGGAGAAGCTCCAGAGCCTGGGCGGCATGATCGAGAAAGTGTCCAGTGAAAAAGAAATCCAGAAGTTTATATTAAAAGTAGGATAAATGACAGACCGTGGGCAGAGCCGGATGGGTTCTGCCTTTTGTATTTATAAATAGCGGGAATTCTATTGACATTTGTATGCTGATGTTGTAAGGTCTTTTAAAGAAACAGAAATTAATTGAATAACCAGACTTTCTCTTATTCAGAGCGGTGGAGATACAAAGGATCTGTGAAGCCGCGGCAACCCCTTGTAAGGAAGGTGCCAACCTGAGCGAGCGATCGAACAATAAGAGGATTGTTGTGACAGAGTGACAGTCCGCTTATGCGGGCTGTTTTTGATTTGGAAAGGAGATACAGATGGAGAAATTATTATTTACATCAGAATCAGTGACAGAGGGACATCCGGATAAGATGTGCGACCAGATATCAGACGCGATCCTGGACGCGCTGATGGAGCAGGACCCCATGAGCCGCGTGGCCTGCGAGACATGCTGTACGACGGGTGTGGTCATGGTCATGGGAGAGATAACGACAAAGGCGTATGTGGATATCCCGAAGATCGTGCGCGATACCGTGCGGGAAATCGGTTACACGAGAGGCAAATATGGATTTGACGCGGATACCTGCGGCGTGATCACAACGATCGACGAGCAGTCCGCGGATATCGCGCTGGGCGTTGACAAGGCGCTGGAGGCAAAGGAAAATAAAATGTCTGAGGATGACATCGAGGCGATTGGCGCCGGAGACCAGGGCATGATGTTCGGCTATGCGTCCGATGAGACTGAGGAATATATGCCATACCCGATCGCAATGGCGCACAAACTGTCACGCCGGCTGACCAAGGTGCGGAAAGATGGGACGCTTCCGTATCTCCGTCCGGATGGGAAGACGCAGGTGACAGTAGAGTACGATGAAAACGGCACGCCCAGGAGACTGGACGCGGTAGTGCTATCCACCCAGCATGATCCGGAGGTGACACAGGAGCAGATTCACGCGGATATCAGGAAATATGTATTTGATGAGATCATCCCCGGTGAAATGGTAGATGACCAGACAAAGTTTTTTATCAATCCGACCGGACGTTTTGTGATCGGCGGACCCCATGGCGACAGCGGTCTTACAGGACGCAAGATCATCGTGGATACCTATGGCGGCATGGCGCGTCATGGCGGCGGCGCGTTTTCCGGGAAAGACTGCACAAAGGTGGACCGTTCCGCAGCATACGCGGCACGCTACGCAGCGAAGAATATTGTGGCGGCAGGGCTGGCGAAAAGATGTGAGATCCAGCTTTCCTATGCCATCGGAGTGGCGCAGCCCACATCGATTTCTGTGGAGACATTCGGCACGGGCAAAGTATCCGATGGAAAACTGGTGGAGATCATCAGGGAGAATTTTGATCTTCGCCCGGCGGGGATCATTCAGATGCTCGACCTGCGCAGACCGATTTACAGGCAGACAGCGGCTTATGGTCACTTTGGGCGCCATGACCTGGACTTGCCGTGGGAGAAGCTGGATAAGGTTGATGGGCTGAAAAAATCATTCTAGAATGATAAAAAATAGAGAAAAAATCATTTTAAAGTGATATTTCATTGAAATAATATTGCCGTTCTGCTAATCTGTATATGATAGCAGCTATCTTATTATGGAATTGACCAGTGAAACAAAGGGGGCTCCAATGAAAAGAAACATTATCCGGGAAATGCTTCAATGGAAAAAAATGGAGAAAGACCGTATGCCCCTGATTCTGCATGGGGCAAGACAGGTCGGGAAGACCTATACGCTGCAGAGGTTTGGAAGAGATTATTATAAAAACTGTATTTATATTAATTTTGAAAGGATGCCGGTAATCGCGGAATATTTTGATGGGGATTTGAACCCGGACCGGCTGATCCGTTTCTTTGAAGAATACTTTACTGAGAAGATCATTCCGGGGCAGACACTGCTCATATTTGATGAGATTCAGGCGTGCGAGAGGGCGCTGACATCGTTGAAATATTTTGCGGAAGAAGCTCCGGAATATCATGTGGCTGCAGCAGGCAGCCTGCTTGGAGTGGCGGTCCACCGTGATAAATATTCATTTCCAGTGGGCAAGGTGATCACAAAGACAATGTATCCGCTCCAATTTGATGAGTTTTTGGAAGCGGTGGGCAGCGGTCATTTTGTGTCTGTGATCCGGGAGCATTATGAACAAATGAAAGAGATGCCGGAGCAAACGCACAAGGAGCTTTTGACATGGCTGAGAAGATATATGCTCGTGGGCGGGATGCCGGCAGTGGTGAAGAAATATATAGAAGAAGGCTCACTGATCAATGTGCCGGAGCTTCAGATGATGATCCTGAGTGCATATACCGCGGACATGGCAAAATATGCAGAGCCGGGTGAGAGTACAAAAATACAGAATGCATTTCGTTCGCTTCCGGCGCAGCTGGCAAAAGACAATAAAAAGTTCCAGTATAAACTGATAAGAAAAGGGGCAACGGCAGGTTTGTTTGGGGACTCGATCGCATGGCTTGTAACGGCGGGAGTTGCTCTGGAGGCAGACCGTGTGACCAGAGGAGAGATACCGGTCAGGATTTTCAGAGATGTATCCGCGTTTAAACTGTATATGGCGGATACTGGGCTTTTGTCCGCGTTTGCAGGAATCATGCCCGAGAATATCATCCGGGATGACCTGTCTGACGTATACAAAGGCGCGCTGGCGGAGAATTTTGCCGCCCAGTCATTGAAAGGAAATGGGTATGACCTGTATTATTGGACATCAGATTCGCCGCAGGCAGAAGTAGACTTTGTGATTCAGAAGGAGGGGAAAGTTATACCAATAGAAGTAAAATATGGGCAGAATGTACATGCAAGGAGCATGAAGCGTTTTGTTGATCAGTATCATCCGGAACGGGCAGTCCGGCTTACAGCGAGGAATTTCGGCACGGATGCATCGGGGATGCTGTCGGTCCCGCTTTATGCGGCGTTCTGCCTGTGAATACTGCGGCTGTTTTACAGAAATTTTATATAGGGAATATTCTGAAAGAAAGGGGCTTTACATGAAACTCAGGACGAAACTTCTCATTGTTTTTATTTCAGTCATGATTCTTCCGACGATCTTTACTTCTGTGGCAATGCATACGTTTGCTCCGGAGAGGGTGAATGAAATCCAGCAGATGTACCTGATGGTTGTGTTTCTGACCACCGGACTCCTGATATACTGGATATACCGGGGGATTTCCGTGCCTCTGGCAAAGCTTCAGAAAGCGGCGCGCAATATCCGCGAGGGGAATCTGGATTTTGAGATCCAGCAGGAATCAGATGATGAGATCGGGCAGCTTTGTCAGGATTTTGAGGAGATGCGTCTGCGCCTGAAGGCGAACGCGGAGGAGAAGGTGGCCTTTGACAAGGAAAATAAGGAGCTCATCAGTAATATTTCCCATGACCTGAAGACTCCCATCACTGCGATCAAGGGCTATGTGGAAGGAATCATGGATGGGGTCGCGGATACACCGGAAAAGATGGACAGATATATCAAGACCATTTATAATAAGGCTAATGAGATGGATCTTCTCATTAATGAGCTGACTCTGTATTCGAAGATTGATACGAACAGAATCCCATATAACTTTACGACAATCTCCGCCAAAGGGTATTTCGAGGACTGTGCGGATGACCTGCGCATGGAGCTGGAGGCAAAAGGCGTGGAGTTTTCCTACCGGAACTGGATGGACAAGGACTGTAAGGTGATCGTGGACCCGGAGCAGCTCAGGCGTGTTATCAACAACATCGTGTCCAATTCCCTGAAGTATGTGGATAAGCCGCAGACGCGGATCACGATGGAGGTTAAGGATGTGGGAGATTTCATCCAGGTTGAGATGGGTGATAATGGGAAAGGAATCGCGGCAAAGGACCTGCCGTTCATTTTTGACAGGTTTTACCGCACGGATGCCTCGCGGAATTCTTCCAAGGGAGGAAGCGGCATCGGACTTTCCATTGTAAAGAAGATCGTGGAGGAGCACGGAGGAAATATCTGGGCCACCAGTGAAGAGGGCGCTGGTACGACAATGTATATTGTAATCAGAAAATATCAGGAGGTACCGATCGATGAGTAAGCGTATTTTGATCGTGGAAGACGAAGAGAGCATTGCTGATCTGGAGAAAGATTATCTCGAGCTGAGTAATTTTGAAGTGGAAGTGGCAAATGACGGAGAAATCGGGCTCAGGAAAGGTCTGGAGGAAGATTTTGACCTGATCATCCTGGACCTGATGCTCCCCGGAGTGGACGGCTTTGAGATCTGCCGCCAGATCAGGGACAATAAAAATACCCCGATCATCATGGTGTCGGCAAAGAAGGATGATATCGATAAGATCAGGGGGCTTGGCCTGGGCGCGGATGATTATATGACAAAGCCGTTCAGCCCGAGCGAGCTGGTTGCCCGTGTGAAAGCGCACTTGGCGCGTTACGAGCGGCTGATTGGAAGTAATGTGGAAGAGAACAAGGTGATCGAGATCCGCGGGCTGAAGATCGACACCACCGCGCGGCGCGTGTGGGTGGGAGGCGAGGAGCGTTCCTTTACGACAAAGGAGTTTGACCTGCTGACCTTTTTGGCGAGCCATCCGAACCACGTGTATACGAAGGAAGAGTTGTTCCGGGAGATATGGGACATGGAGTCCATCGGGGATATCGCCACGGTGACCGTGCATATCAAGAAGATCCGGGAGAAGATCGAGTACGACACTTCGCATCCACAGTATATCGAGACGATATGGGGCGTGGGGTATCGCTTTAAAGTATAATAAACTTAGCTCTTTCTTTACAGGCGCTTCTATTGTCAATCCATATAGAGCGTGATATATTAGATGGGAAATGACTCCCGCCTCAGAGAAATCTGCCTGTGTGCCGGCGGGAAAGTATAAATGGGAGAAAGAATTACATATGGATGAACAGAAAAAAAGTGCAAGGCGTGTGCGTCTCAATACGATGCAGCTCATTGCACTTGGATTTTTTGGGGTAATTTTTCTGGGCGGGGTGCTCCTGTGGCTTCCGTTCAGTAATCAGCAGCCGATCACGTTTATCGACGCACTGTTTACTTCTGTGACCAGTGTGTGCGTGACCGGACTTGTGACGGTCGTTCCGGCGGAGCAGTTTACTGTGGTCGGTAAGGTGATACTGATGCTTCTGATACAGATCGGAGGGCTGGGGATCATTGCGTGTATCTCAGCATTCTATCTGATGGTGGGAAAGCGGATATCCATGAAGCGAAGAATTACAATCCAGCAGGCATATGGGCTGGATACGCTTTCCGGAATGGTAAAGTTTGTGATACGGATACTGAAGGGGACGTTTCTTGTGGAAGGCATCGGCGCCGTGCTTTTTGCCTTTAAGTTTATACCGGAGTACGGAGTCATTACCGGGATCGGATATTCGGTGTTCCATTCTATATCCGCCTTCTGCAATGCGGGGATCGATATTATCGGAGACACCAGTTTCCAGCAGTATGTGGGATCTCCGCTGATCAACTTCACGACCATGTTCCTGATCGTGATGGGCGGCCTCGGATTTCCGGTATGGCATGACATTGCCACGAATGTGCGGAAAGCCGGAAAAGAGCGCAAACGTCCGTTGAGGCGGCTGTTTACCCGGCTCACGCTCCAGAGCCGGATCGTGATCATGATGACGGTGGGCCTGATCCTTTTCGGCACTGTGTGCTTCTTCATCATAGAATTTGAGAACCCGGCGACTATGAAGGATATGAATGTATTTGAGAAGCTGATGGCGTCCATGTTCCAGTCGGTGACTACGAGAACAGCGGGATATGCCACGGTATCACAGTCAGGGCTGGAGGAAAGTTCCAAATTGCTCGGCTGCATCCTGATGTTTGTCGGAGGTTCCCCGGCAGGTACGGCCGGCGGTATCAAGACGACCACAGCGGCGATGCTCCTGCTGACCGTCATCTGTGTACTGAGGAACCGCAGGGATACGGAATGCTTTGACCGGAAGATCGACACGGAGTCTATCAAATCCGGCGTCACCATCGCGCTCATCACCTTCCTTGTCTTGTTTGCGGGTATTATGGCGCTGACGGTCTTTGAGCCCGGGACAGATGTCCTGGATCTGATGTATGAAGCAGCATCCGCCATAGGTACGGTAGGACTGTCTGCTGATCTGACGCCGAGCCTGACAAGTGCCAGCCATGTGGTGCTGATGATCATGATGTACATAGGACGTATCGGTCCTCTGACCATGGCGCTCGTATTTGCAGGAAAGAGCGACAGGAGCGCACAGTTCAGGGAATTGCCGGAAGAGAAAGTAATGCTTGGATAAAAAACAGTATTTGAAAAACAATAAATCAGTTGGAGGAAAAAATCATGGAAAAACAGTATGCTGTGCTGGGACTGGGAAGTTTCGGAGAGAGCGTGGCGCTTACGCTGGAAAATATGGGGTGCGATGTACTGGTGATGGATGATTCCTATGAGAAGATCCAGGATATATCAGATAAAGTTTCTTATGCGATGAAGGGTGATGTGGCTGATCCCGATGCGCTCCAGGCTCTTGGAGGGAAAAACCTGGACGGAGTCGTTGTGGCGGTCTCCGAGAATCTGGAGGCGGGCATCATGGCGACGATGCTCTGCAAAGAGATGGGCATCCCTCTTGTTATTGCAAAGGCAAAGAACGAGCTTCAGGGCGCGATCCTGAAAAGGGTCGGAGCGGACCGGATCGTCTACCCGGAGATAGAGATGGGAAGCCGGGTGGCAAAAAGCCTGGTGTCCAGGGAGTTTATGGACTGGATCGAGCTTTCCAATGATTACAGCATGGTGGAGATCGCGGTGCCGGCTAAATGGGCAGGACAGAGCCTTGCCGAGGTGAACGCGCGTGAGCGGCTCGGAATCAATGTTGTGGGAATCATAGTGAACGGCAAGATCGATGTGACGCCTGATCCGCAGAAACCTCTTCCGGAGGGCAGTATCCTGATCGTGATCGGCTCGAACGATGTGCTGGAGAGATTTGATTCAAAGAGGAGGCTGTAGGAGAGGGATGCAAAACTCCCTGCCGGCGTGCAGCCCCTGCAGGGAAGCAGTCAGTCCTTTTTTTCTTGCAGGACCGCCTTACGGTACTGGCCGGGAGTTATGCCTTCGCTTTTCTTAAAGCAGGAGCAGAAAGTGCCTTCACTGGAAAATCCTGTGCGTACGGAGATATCCTTTATAGGAATCTCAGGTGATCTCAGGAGAAATTTTGCCGCGTCGATCCTTGTGTTGACCAGATACTGATGCGGAGTAAATCCGGTTTCTGAGGCAAAGAGCCTGAGAAAGTAATAGGGGCTTAGACCCGCTTGAGACGCAAGCGTCTCAAGAGATATATTTTCATGGAAGCGGCGGCTGATATAGGACGCCGTTTTCCAGATCAGAGCGCTGTGGAGTCCGGCGCTCTCTTTTTTTTCGTTTGCGGCAAGAAAGGAATCCAGCATCGTTGTTATATTTCGTGAAAGATCTGCTTCTCGCACCGGTGAAGACGTGCGGAAGACATGCAGGATATTCTCCAGTGACAGGAGAGAGGATGGGGCAGGATTCGAGAAAATCTGCCCATTTCGGCCGGAGATTTCGTCAAAATAAGCTTTTGCCAGAGGACCATCGAAATGAAGCCAGAGCGCCTCCCAGCCCTCGCTGCTTCTATAGCTGTGAGGACAGTAGCAGTCCAGAAGGACAAAATCCCCTTCCTTTCCGATTGCGGAGAAGTCTCCGTTTTTTACTTCACAGCTTCCCTTTTTTATGTACATGACAAGATAGCTGTCGAAACGGTTTCTGCTGACAAGATATCCCGGCATATAGCTGTAGACTCCGGCCGAGAGAGGGCTGAAATACAGCTCGCGCGCGAGTCTTCCGGGACTGTAAATGTAGTATTCTGATCCGGGGGCGATCCCGGGTTCCTGGATATACATGGCATTCTCCTTATAACAGCCGGGACCGCGGCGTACTGAAACAAGAATCCCGGACAGATAATTCTTACTGATATTGTAGGAAACCTGGCAGGAAAATACAAGACAGGAAAGCAATTTTTTATAATAATACGGCAATTATGGATAATGATTTCAGCAGAGATATACGGTATAATAACTCTATAGGAGGAAGACATGAGACCGACATTATATTTTGAAGACAAGAACATGGAAACAGCCCCGCTCGGAGTGAAGTCATCCGTGCCGGATCTGGCGGGAGGCCTGATCCTCCAGAACAACCTGGAGTTCCATCTGGATGAAGACGACGAGGTTTATGAAGGTTACGGCAGATGTTTTAATTCTTATCCGTATCGTCAGCGCTCCTGCTACACGAGGGAACTGAGTCAGAGCAGCGTCAGGACAGCGGTCCTGGAAAATGATCACCTGAAAGCAGTGTTTTTGACAGAGTATGGAGGGCGGCTGTGGGAGCTCTTGGATAAGGACAGCGGAAGGGAGCTGCTCTATACCAATGATATCCTCCGATTCAGCAACCTTGCTGTGTGCAACGCATGGTTCAGCGGCGGCGTGGAGTGGAATATCGGTGTCATCGGCCACTCTCCGTTTACGACAGAGCCGCTTTTTACTGCCATGATGGATGACGGCGGCGTGCCTGTCCTGAGGATGTATGAGTATGAGCGGATCCGGGGCGTGACTTACCAGATGGATTTCTGGCTGGGAGAGGAGGACCGGTTCCTGAATGCGAGGATGAGGGTTAAGAACGACACCTCGGAAGTGGTCCCCATGTACTGGTGGAGCAACATCGCAGTTCCTGAATATGACGGAGGCAGGATCATTGTTCCCGCATCGAAGGCCTTCACGTTCCGGGATGGGGGCGTGTATAAGGTAGACATTCCCATGGTAGACGGAACGGATGTCACCCAATACGAGAATATTCCGGCATCGGTTGACTATTTCTTTGATATTCCTCCGGAGAAGCCGAAGTACATCGCAAATGTGGACAGCAGCGGCTTTGGACTCCTTCAGATGTCCACGGCGCGGCTGCGCTCCAGGAAACTGTTCGTATGGGGAAATAAAAAAGGTGGTGACCACTGGCAGCAATTCCTGACAAAGGACGCGGGAAAATATGTGGAGATCCAGGCAGGACTGGGCAAGACACAGTACGGCTGCCTGCCAATGGCACCTCATACGGCATGGGAATGGCTGGAGAGATATGGGGCGGTCCGGCTCACAGAGGAAGAGAACAGAGGAGCATTCGAAGCACTCAGAGACGGGCTCACCCAGAAGATCGTACAGATGCCCCAGTTCCGTGAGATGGAGGATGTGCTTGCCGGAACAAGGGAGAGAGCGCGGACTGAAGCAGACCAGGTCGTGCAGACTGGAAGCGGATATGGCGGGCTGGAGAGACTGGCGCGCCGTATGGGCGGAGAAAGACCTATGGAAACACATCTTGACTTTACCTGCGGAGGAGAGGAAGAAGAACTGTGGAAGACATTTCTGGACACAGGCAGACTGGACACTCCTGACCCGGCGCGGCAGCCGATGGTGTTCGTGACAGGGAAATATTTCTACGAACGGCTCAGGAAATATGTGGATGGGATGGGAGACCGGGCAGGATGGTATGCCCATTATCAGCTGGGACTCTTTTATTTTCAGGAAGGGGACTATGAGAAAGCGGAAGAGCAGTTGGATGCTTCGCTGGCTGACGCAGAGAATGCCTGGGCATATCACGGCATCGCTTCTCTGTACACCGTGACCGCGGAAAAGGAGAAGGCATGCAGTGCCATGGTAAGCGGAATACGCCTTCGGATGCACGACCTGTCTTATGTAAAAGAAGGATTCCGCCTGCTGGTCATAAACGGCGGTTATGAAAAGGTGATCGAGATCCGGCAGGAGCTGGAAGAACCCATCCGGAACGAGGGGAGGATCCGGTTTTATCATATCCAGGCGCTCACAGGCCGCGGCAGGTATGAGGAGGCATACCGCCTGCTGATGGAAAACGGTGGTCTCCGGGTGGATGATATAAGAGAAGGGGAAGTATCGCTGGCAGAGCTGTGGAAGACGCTCAGGGACAGACTGGGCTATGAAGATACAGAGATTCCCGAACCGTTTGATTTTACGGCGATCTGACAGAAAACAAGGAGCATTTATTAGCAAAGAGCATTTATAATAACAAAAAACAGAGTGCAATCCATTTTTTGTTGACAATCTGAAATTCTGCGATATAATAAAATGGAACTGTAAAAGAATAATGCTGAGAACAGGACAGAACTTTCCTATTTCGTCTTCTGGCAGAGTGATCTGTCGGAAGACGTTTTTGCATTTCGGAGAGAGCTTTCAGCGACTTTTACATTCCGGGATGCACCGGCATCCATGAAGCAGGTCAATGTTTTATATTGCAAAGGAGAGTAGAGGATTATGAACACATTAGTAATCGTACTGATTGCCGCTGTGTGTCTGATCGCTGCATATGCGCTGTACGGACGCTGGCTGGCAAAGAAATGGGGGATCGATCCGAAGGCAAAGACGCCGGCGGTCCTGCATAATGACGGACAGGATTATGTACCCACGGACGGATGGACAGTCTTTGCCCATCAATTTTCATCTATCGCGGGTGCAGGCCCGGTCACCGGAGCAATTCAGGCGGCTGCATTCGGCTGGCTTCCGGTCCTTCTGTGGATCATTCTTGGGGGCATATTCTTTGGGGCGGTGACAGACTTCGGAGCATTGTATGCCAGCGTGAAGAACGATGGAAAGTCCATGGGCCTTCTGATCGAAAAATACATCGGAAAAGCAGGAAGAAAGCTGTTCCTCGGCTTCTGCTGGCTGTTCTGTCTCATTGTCATCGCAGCATTCGCCGACATGGTGGCAGATACATTCAACGCATATGTGGTGACGGACGGCGTGCAGACACTTTCCGAAAATGCGAAAGTAAACGGAGCAGCCGGAAGTATTTCCCTGTTCTTCATCCTGTTTGCCGTCGTATTCGGCGTAGTCCAGCATAAAGTAAAATTTACCGGATGGAAGGAAGTTGTACTGGGGCTCGTATGCACGGTGCTGGCTTTTGTATTTGGCATGAATTTCCCGGTGATCCTGGGCAAGGACATGTGGGTGTATATTGCATTCATCTACATATTCCTTGCGGCGGTCCTGCCTATGTGGTTCGTGATGCAGCCAAGGGATTACATGTCCACGTTTATGTTTGTCGGCATGATCGCGGGCGCGGTGCTTGGTCTGATACTTGCACATCCGCCCATGAACCTTCCGGTATTTACAGGATTCCAGAATGAGAGTATGGGAACCCTCTTCCCGATCCTGTTCGTGACTGTTGCCTGCGGCGCGGTGTCCGGATTCCACAGCCTGGTATCTTCCGGCACTTCATCCAAGACGATCTCTAACGAAAAGGATATGCTGAAGGTGGGATATGGAGCTATGGTACTGGAAAGTCTTCTGGCTGTCATCGCTCTCTGCGTGGCAGGCGCGGCAGCAGGAGCGGATGGGACAGCGGCAGTGGGGACGCCGTTCCAGGTCTTCTCCTCGGGAGTGGCAGGATTCCTTGAGATGTTCGGCATTCCGGTCTATGTGGCGCAGAGTTTTATGACAATGTGTGTATCTGCTCTGGCATTTACGACTCTGGATTCCGTTGCCCGCATTGGCAGGATGTCATTCCAGGAGCTGTTCAGCGTGGATGATATGGACCATGCGGAGGGCTGGAGAAAGGTCCTGTGCAACAAATATTTCGCAACAGTCATCACACTGGTATTCGGCTACATCCTGACCCAGGTAGGATATTCCAACATCTGGCCACTGTTTGGAAGCGCTAACCAGCTGCTGAGCGCGCTTGTTCTGATTACGCTGTGCGTGTTCCTGAAAGTGACAGGAAGGACAATGAAGACGCTGGTTCCTCCGTTCGTGATCATGCTGATCGTGACGTTCTCCGCACTGGTGCAGAGATTTGTCTCACTGGTCAAAGCATTTTCAGCGGGAACAGGCGTGTTCATGGTCGAAGGGCTGCAGCTCATCGTGGCAGTGCTGCTGATGGTGTTGGGAGTGACGATCGTAGTTACGTCAGGAAAAGAGCTTGTGAGGAAGAAAGCAGTGAACTGATCCGCTGCTTATGGAAGGGTGAAAAAGAAGGGGGCCGGAGAAGCCTCAGAGTAAGAATGAGAAATATTATACGGTCATAAGACTGTGATGAGGAGAGGAAACAGAAAATGATCACAAGTACAGCAAATGCACAGGTAAAAGAACTGGTCAGGCTGATGAAGAAGAGCCGTGCGCGGGAAGTTGCAGGCGTATTTATCGTGGAGGGACCGCGTATGGCGGGAGAGCTTGTGGATGACCCGGCATGGCGGGAGCGGATCGACCGGGTGTATCTGTCAGAGAGCTATGTAGGGAAACATAAAGAGGAAACAGATCAGATACGAAAGGCATGCCGGATGGAGATTCTGGCGGATAACGTGTTTGCCCATGTGTCGGACACGAAAACGCCCCAGGGGATCCTTGCGGTTGCGAAGCGGAGGGAGTATGACCTGAAGGACATCACAGGCGGAGCGCCGGAGCGTTCTCTTGTGATCGTTCTGGATCAGCTCCAGGACCCCGGCAATCTCGGCACCATCTTCCGCACTGCGGAGGCGGCGGGCGCTACAGGGGTCCTTCTGAGCCGGGACTGCGTGGATATCTACAACCCGAAGGTGACCCGCTCCACGATGGGCGCGGTGTTCCGGCTGCCGTTTCTGTATGTGGATGATCTGCCGGGAGCGGTCAGTGAATTAAAGAAAGAGGGCATCCGTGTCTTTGCCGCTCACCTGGAAGGAGAGAATACCTATGACAAGGAAGACTATTCCGGCGGAACAGCATTTCTTATAGGCAATGAGGGGAATGGACTCAGAAATGAAGTGGCAGAGTGCGCGGACTGCCGGATACGTATTCCTATGCAGGGAAAGGCAGAGTCGCTGAACGCCGCGGTGGCTGCGGCGGTGCTCATATTTGAGGTGAGCAGACAGCGGCGGGAGTGAAATGTATGAGACCATTACTTGACCTGACAAAAGAATATGGACTTGTTCTCGACGGCGGAGGTGCCAGAGGCGCTTATCAGATCGGCGCGTGGAAGGCGCTCAGGGAAGCAGGAGTGAAGATATCTGCTGTGGCAGGTACATCCGTAGGTGCGCTGAACGGCGCCCTTATCTGCATGGACGATATGGAGAAGGCGGAGAAGATATGGAGTGAGATGCAGTTTTCCCATGTGATGTCAGTGGATGACGACTGGATGAGACAGTTCTTTCAGGGGGAACACAAGATTGGTGATGTCCTTACGGAACTGGCACGGATATTCCGGGATGGGGGAGTGGACGTTGCCCCGCTGAGGAAGCTGATCCATGAGACTGTAGATGAAGGGGAGATACGGAGCTGTGGGAAAGAATTCTGTATCGTGACATTTTCGCTGACGGACATGAAGGAGCTGGAGCTGAGCATCTCTGATATTCCGGAGGGACGGCTGGAGGATTTCCTGCTGGCAAGCGCATATCTCCTGGGCTTTAAGAATGAGCCCATGGAAGACGGCAAGCGGTATATTGACGGAGGGATATTCAACAATGTCCCTGCGGATGTCCTTGTGAAGAAAGGGTATGCCGACCTGATCGAAATACGGATCTACGGACCGGGCAGAGAACCAAAAGTAAGACTGCCGGAGGACGGTGAGATGTACCGGATCGGTCCCCGGGTAAAGCTGGGGAGCATCATTGAGTTCGATCGGGAGCGGAGCCGGCAGAATATGAAGATCGGGTACTACGATGCAAAACGGATGCTTTACGGATTGGAAGGAATCATTTATTATATAGAGCAGGAGCATTTGGATGCCTGGTATGAGCGCAGGATGCGGGATATGACAGAACTGGAGAAACGGGCTCTGGCAATCGTCCTGAAACTACCGGTGTCCAGTACGGACAAGGAGCTGTATATGGGGATGCTGGAGGCGGCAGCGAAGTTTCTGCGTATTCCGAAATATAAAATCTATACGGTAGATGACCTGCGTGGGATCGTGCTTGAGAGATATGGACGTCTGTGCGCCATTGCGCCGGGGCCACAGGAACTCCCGGGGTTCATGGATATATTAATAAAGATAGAGAGGGACAGAAGCATGAATTTAACAGGAAGGAACTTTTTGACACTGAAGGACTTTACACCGGAGGAGATCACATACCTGATCGATCTGGCAGCGGATGTGAAGGAGAAAAAGAAACAGGGGATTCCGGTAGATCACTGGCGGGGGAAAAATATCGCCCTGATCTTTGAGAAGGACAGCACCCGCACCCGCTGTTCCTTTGAAGTGGCAGCGCATGATATGGGAATGGGCACGACTTACCTTGGGCCAACAGGTTCCCAGATGGGCAAGAAAGAGAGCATCGAGGACACGGCAAGGGTGCTGGGACGGATGTATGACGGCATCGAATACCGGGGCTTCGGACAGGAGATCGTGGAGGAACTGGCCAGGTATGCGGGCGTCCCGGTGTGGAATGGGCTGACCAACGAGTATCATCCCACACAGATGCTGGCGGATATGTTGACGATCCGGGAGAACTTCGGGAAGCTGAAAGGACTGAAGCTGGTCTACATGGGCGACGCCCGCTATAACATGGGGAATTCCCTGATGATCGCCTGCTCCAAGCTGGGACTTCATTTCGTGGCATGCACCACGGAAGCGTATTTCCCGAACGCAGAGCTTGTAGCACAATGTGAGGAATATGCAAAGGAGTCCGGCGCCACGATCACGCTCACCTCTGATGTGAAGGAAGGGACGAAGAACGCGGATGTGATCTACACGGACGTGTGGGTATCCATGGGCGAGCCGGATGAAGTCTGGGAGAAGCGGATAAAAGAGCTCACTCCCTACAAGGTGACCAGGGACGTGATGGCAAACGCGAATAAAGACGCGATCTTTCTGCACTGTCTGCCGGCGTTCCATGATCTGAAGACAAAGATTGGAAAAGAAGTCGGCGAGAGGTTCGGCATCGAAGATATGGAAGTGACGGATGAAGTGTTCGAATCTGAGCAGTCAAAGGTGTTTGACGAGGCGGAGAACAGGATGCACACGATCAAGGCAGTCATGATGGCCACACTGGGGATGGAGCAGCAGGCCTGAACGAGGAGATTATGATAAGCGACAGGCCTTGCCTGCAAAAACTCCAAAATAAACTATATAAGATAAGCGATATAGGATAAACGATAAGATCCACAAAACGGAGCGGACAGAGGTACGGAACCGGCAGATTAAAACAATTTGCCGAATCCGCGTCTCTGTCCGCTCCGAATCTGTTCTGAAATCATATTTGTAGTCTTGAAATGATATCTGTAGTTATCAGACGATTTACCTGTTACGGCTCCAGCGTGCGAATCCAGAATTACAGCATATCTCCGCGTCTGATATATCCGGGTTTCTCCGGAGACGCGATGACCCGCTTGCCGCGTATCAGTCTCGCGTGTTTGTCCACAACAAGGTTTTCTACGCGAACGCCTTTTCCGATGACCACGTCAGCAGAGATGACGCAGTTCTTTACGATCGCGCCGGGCTTGATAACGCAGCCTCTTCCAATGATGGAATTCTCAACAGTTCCCTCGATGAGACAGCCGTTGGATATAACAGAAGAAGTCACCTTACTGCCTTCAAAATACTGTGTCGGGCAGGAATCGTTCGTACGGGTGTAGATCGGCCAGTCCGGGTTGAAGAGGCCGGAAGCATTTTTTAAGTCGATCAGGTCCATATTTGCGTGATAATAGCTGTTAAAATCACAGATCGCTGCAAAATATCCTCGGTGAGAGACTGCGCGGATGTCCAGGTCCTCGCATTTTTCGTTAAGAATATCGGCAAATGTGTACATGGAGGATGTGCTGTGTGCTTTCCTGACCAGTTCAAGGAACAGTTCCTTTGACATCACATATGTATCCATAGAAATATTTTTATTCTTTGCATTCCCATGGTTTGGCTCGATCGAGAGCACGCCTTTCTGCTTGTTGATGTTAAGTGTATTACAGTTGAGGAAGGCTTCTTTTGCATTGTCAACGGAGTGGTACATCATGGAGATGTCAGCTCCGGATTCAATATGTTCCTCAAGGAATGTGCTGTAATCTGCCGTATAGATCATGTAGCTCGGCGCCAGCACAACATAGGGCAGATGGATCCTTTCGATGCAGTCCATATTTTCGATATAAGCTGTAATGTCCGTGCTGTAAATGTCCCCGATCCGATTGTGCTCTGTGTACATGATGTTAAGCTGTCCGCGCTTTGAGTTGATGTTGTAATGACGCCCGGTCCCCAGATGCTCGGTCAGAGAGCGGGGCTGTCTGCGGACATAAACTTCGATATTATCGATCCCGCTGTTGCTCATGTTGGAGATCGGGAAATCGATCGTGCGGTATCTTCCGAGGAAGGAAAAGGCGCCTACCGGGCGGTATGCCTGAAGGCCGTCTACCTGGATGTGATTCCCGGCAAAATTAATGATTCCAAATGCCTTGCTCATATTATTCATCCCCCTTTACACGTTTTGCCACAAGTTCGATGTTCTTGCTGTCAGCGCTGCCCACAACAGCGTTTTTGCCGATCTTGATCCCATCGGCCACAAGCGCGCGGGTGACGACTGCGCCTTCCGCAACTTCCGCGTCCGGCATCAGCACACTGTTGATGACTTTTGCTCCGGCCGCCACCTTTGCCCCGGTGAACAATACGGAATTTTTAACTTCACCGTTAACGACACAGCCCTGCGTGATGAACGCACGGTCAATGACCGCCTCAGAGCCGATATACTGAGGAAGCGCGGTCACATCCTCGGTGTAAATCTTCCAGGTGCTGTCGTTTAAGTCAAGCTCATTATTTTTGTCCAGGAGATCCATATTCGCTTCCCAGAGAGAGTCGATCGTACCCACGTCTTTCCAATAGCCTTTGAATTTATAAGCGTACAGGTTTTTTCCATCATTAAGCATTGTGGGGATGATATCCTTGCCGAAGTCATGGTTGGATTCCGGATCCTTCATATCAGCGAGGAGCATCTTGCGTAAAAGCTTCCAGTTGAAGATATAGATGCCCATGGAGGCGAGGTTGCTCTTCGGCTGTTCCGGCTTTTCCTCGAATTCTATGATACGTCCGGTATCGTTCGTGTTCATAATGCCGAAGCGGCTTGCCTCCCTCATCGGAACCTCGATAACCGCGATCGTGGCATCCGCTTTGCACTCTTTATGATAAGCAAGCATCTTGGCATAGTTCATTTTATAGATGTGGTCACCTGAAAGAATAAGAAGGTACTCAGGGGAATATGTATCGATAAAATCTATATTCTGTGAGATCGCATCGGCCGTTCCTCTGTATACATCCAGGTTGGCGTCAGATTTCTCGCGCGGCGGGAGGACATATACCCCGCTGTCCTTTGCGTCAAGTCCCCAGCGGCGGCCCGCTGCGACATAGCTGTTCAGAAGGATGGATTCATATTGTGTCAGAACGCCCACAACATCGATTCCGCTGTTGGCACAGTTGCTCAGGGGAAAATCAATGATGCGGTATTTTCCGCCATATGAAACAGCCGGTTTTGCCACTTTTTTCGTCAGGTCATGAAGACGGGAACCGCGGCCGCCGGCTAAAATCATGGCTAACATGTTATTTTGCTTCATAATGAGCCCTCTCTTTCATTATTAATATCTTTATTATACATTTTTTAGAGGAAACTTTCTACAATTCTGATTAAAAAATCCCTCAAAGATTATTCATAAATTATGGAAAGCGGATGTATTAAATAATTTCAGATTTCCTCACCTTGAAGGATTGGTATTTATTGTCTCCCATGATTCAGGAATTTTCTTCGAAATCAAATAAAAAAAGTTATATCCTGACAAAACCCGCCTCATTTTCCTGTATCAGGGCAAAAATCAGGGCGAACGTAAACCATCATAATATAAAAATGCATCACATAATTATTAGTATGTGGTTGTGAGCTATGACCCGAACAAAAATGTAAGGGAGTGATAACAGGAATGTATGGGAAAAGAGGGCGCATCTTTGCCGGGGCGCTGGCGCTGGTTCTGATTTTCTCATCAGGCGGCATCTCCGCTTTTGCCGATGGCGCGCAGGGACAGGCTTATGAGGTGGCATCCGGCGGCAGTGCTGAGGCGGGAGGAGAAATCCGGAACTCAGACGGTGAGAATGCCGGGACTGAGCCGGAAGATGTGCAGGGGACAGAAACAGCCTTAGAGCCGGAAGATGTGCAGGATACAGAAACAGCTCCGGAGCCGGAAGATATCGCAACATCAGTGGCATCGGAAGGATCAGGAGTGTCAGAGGACCTGGAAGGAGCAGGGCTGGCAGAAATCTCGGACTGGGGCTGGATAGACGAAGAGGGCGTTCTGCAGAACGCGGATGGCAGATGGATACTCACCGTTCCGGGAGCCGGCGGGGAGAACCCGGTGACGCGAGAGTCGCTGCTGGACATGCTTCCGGCGCGGATCAGCGCGGTGACTCCAGAGGGAGACTCCCTGACGCTCGATATCCTGTGGGATGTATCGTCCATACCGGAAGCGGGCATGACCAACGGTACATATACGATTTCCGCGGATATCAGCGGCGAGTACTGTCTGGGGGAAGAGGCCGCGCCGCTGGAGGTAACGGTGGAAGCAGCAGGAGCGGAAACGCTCACACTTCCCACAGGCACCCTGGAGAATGCTGCGCTGAAAGAATATATCGTTGAAAACAACGCAGATACATCCGGGACCGCGATCAACCTGTTTGATTACTGGTTATACGAGCGGGAAACAGATGATGGGAGTGATGACGGAAATGTGTCTGACAAAGGGATCAATGCCGGGCATGCCCTCAACTTTCGAAAGGAAGGCGGCAATGATTATCCGGGCGAATGGAATGATTATACAGGAACCGGGAACGGACCGTATCAGGGGATCGTGGCAAACCGAATCGGCGAGGACGGCTATCCCCGCCTGAATGATCTGGATACAGGATGGCATGGGCGGGATGGTGAGGAGTCCCTGAGATATCTGTTTGACCCTGATTATGAGCATAAGGGAAAAATCGCCTATGCGGATGTGGACGGTCTGCTCCAGGTTGATAATGAAGGCTATTATTACTACGACAGCGAGAAAAACTACGCGGCGTTTTATCCGGGCTCCAATGCCTTTGCGCTCTATAAAAAGGCAGGACTGCCGTATTATAACGGTAGTAATCTGATAACAGCGGGGCAGTTTTTTCCGTTTAATGCCGCGACAGACGCTTTTAATGAGCGGTGGGGCGACATTTGGGACAACGGAACGAGTTATAACGGCAAGAACCACTATTTCGGCGTGACCATGAGCACTCGTTTTATCCAGCAGTATGGAGGGCATACGAGTCCCGATCAAAGCAAGGCTGTGACATATGAATTTTCCGGTGATGATGATGTGTGGGTATTCATCGACGATGTGCTGGTGGCTGACCTAGGAGGGATCCATGACAAGGCATCCCTGTCCATCAACTTCCAGACAGGAAAGATCTATATCCAGGGTAAATCAGCTGGAACGCTCTTGGATAAATTTGATGCCGCAGATAAAGACACATCCGGGTTCGCAGGAAAGACGTTTGCCGATGACACATATCATACCTTGAAATTTTATTATCTTGAGAGGGGCAACACCGCCTCCAACATGTCCCTTAAGTTTAATCTGGTTACAGTACCTGAAAGCGACGTCATCAAGGTTGACCAGCTAGGGGACCCGGTGCCGGGGGCAGTGTTTGACCTTTATAAGGCGAACTGCTCTTACATGACAGATGGGGAAGCTGTCGCTTCGGGCACTACAGATTCCTCCGGGAGTTTTATCCTTGTGGACAAAGACGGATATACGGTCAGCCTGAATGATTTATATGAGCGGGGCGTAAAATACCTGGTGCTGCGTGAGCGGACGGTTCCGCAGGGATACCGTTCGGCGGGTGAGATGCACCTTTATATGTACGAAAAAAACGGAAATATCGTCCTCCTGTCAGCAAATCATTGGGATACCGGTTCCTATGCAAGCGCCAAGCTGACGGCAAAAGCGCCCAATCAGGTAGTTAAAAAGTATCCGATCAGTGATGGCAGGGGCACCATGTTCGGGGTGGTGATGAAATATGTTGGCTCAGGAACTCCGAACCCTAATAGCCTGGATGACTGGCGCCCGGTCTCGGGCGACCCGGTAAAGGCCGGCTGGCATGTGGCGGAGTCTTCGGGCAAGGAGAGCATCCTTGCTGCCGCGAAGGCAAATCCGTATCTTTTTCAGATCGATTCCAGCGGCGCTTACAAGGCGGAGATCGAGAACATGCCGGGGGATATCAGGAATTATTATTTCATGCAGGACAGCGGAAGTGCAAGTCAAGATAAGCCAATGTTTACGGTCATGTATTTTTACGCAGAAGGGACCGGCAGTCTGGAGGAGATCGGCAGTGCGGAAGATATCGTGCATATAGAAGAAAACGCCGGGACAGAGTTCTCCCGCGAGTTTGCGGCGCGGCTCTATGTGCCGAACATCAAGAATCAGCTGATGGTGCAGAAGGTGGATGAGCAGGGAAATCCTGTGGAAGGAGCGGAATTTACTCTATACTCGGAAGAGCCGGGTACCGGGAGCGAACCGGAGGTGAAGGACCGACTGATCACGAGAAATCTGAGCAAAGAGAATCAGGATCCTATTGATCTGGCAGGGGGCGGGATCTTCCCTACAGAGGACGCGGCTGGCAATGTGCTGCCGGCGGGAACATATTACCTGGTGGAGACAGACGCGCCGGATGGGTATAAGAGGAATGAGACTGTGACAAAGATCATTGTGGACAGTACGGGAGTGTATGCAGATGCGGGAAATGACAGTGACGGCGTGGACGTCCTGCGGGGCGTAGGCTCCATCGTAAAGACTATGGTGCAGTTTGCCGCTGATGACGGTGTGGATACGACCCTCCATGATATCAGGGCAAAGCTTCTGACAAGCACAACCGACTTGCCGGACGCCGATGGGACTCAATGGGAAGGGCCCGGTGATGAGACACATCTTCAGTATCAGGCAGCAGGAGCGGCGCTGGAGTATGGACCCGAAGCAACTGCCGGGGGAACCGTATATCCGCTGACATTAAGGGCTTCGAGCGGATGGACGCGGCTGGCGATCCGTCAGTGCTTTACTCATGAAAGTGAAGAAAGCCAGAGTCTGAAAGAGAATTTGGGCGACAGAGACCTTACCGCTCTTTTCTCCGGTACAGTCACCGTGCAGGTGACCAATGAGAGGGTCGGAAGCCTGACTGTCAGCAAGAAAGTCGTTGATGAGATGAGCGCGGCTCCGGATGATGAGGAGTTTACCTTCACGCTGACAGGAACAATAAATGGGGTGGCGCTGCAGGGACTGTATCGTACGTCTGAAAGTCCAGGCAATGGTAATCCGCAATCAGGAAAAGTGGAGTTTGACAGCAGCGGGAAGGCAGAGATCAGACTTCAGGACGGTGAGAGCATCACCATACTGGAGCTCCCGGAGGGAGCGGAGATCACTGCGGCGGAAGCGGAAAAAGAAGGGTACTCCACAGCCTACGATACAGGAGACGGAGGCTTTCAGAATGGAAATGAGACAGATCCCCTTACGATCACCAATACCGGAAGCGTCAGCGTGAAGTTTGTGAACACCTACGAACCGGTGTCAGGGTTTTCTTTCCAGAAAACAGATGCGCAGGATCGGGGGCTTGGAGGAGCGCGGTTCGCTCTGTATGAGCTGGTGTGTGAGAACAGTGAACATAAACACTCAGACGATCTGCTCGTGATCGACGGTAAGGGCATCATAACCGGAGTGACGAACGGAGAGGAGACGTGCTGGAAGGCAGCCGGGGCAGGTGCAGGATCAGCAGAAGGAACCGGACTTGTGAGTTTTGACGGCCTTGATATCTCATCGGAATACCGGCTGGTCGAATACATGGCTCCCGGCGGTTATGTGCTTCCGAAAGGACAGTGGATCCTGACTTATGAGAAGGATAAAAAGGCGTTCGGAATCAGCGGCTCCGTCAAGGCGGCAGTCACTCCAGCATTTGAATATGTAAAGGAGGGAATCCCGATAGAGGGAACCGAAAAGGTCTTTTACAGAGTCAGGAATTATGAGCCCGGCGAACTGCCGTTTTCCGGAAACATCGGCATCAGGCTATTCCTGGTCATGGGGGGAGTCCTCATGGCCGTTGGGATCAGCGGCGGTGTATGGTGGTATGTGAACCGGAGAAAAAGAGCCGGAGGCAGTCCGTAAAATACGCCGGGGATCAACAGGTTGAATATTGGGCGCCAAAGCCCTTGAGATATTATATATCAATATTCAAAAATCATTTATGAAAGAGGAGGAGAGTTTCTATGAAAAGGAAACGGAGAAGATCCACAGTTTCAAAGCTTATGGCATTGTGCCTTTCAATTGTGACAATGATGACCATGAGCCTGACAGTGTCCGCCGCGATCCAGCCGACGGACACAGGGACCATTACGATCAATGGCCTTACAACAGATGCGGGGACGACGGTCACTGCTTATAAAGTGATCGAAGTCAACTTTGATCATGAGAATCAGCAGCCCACAGAGCCGGTATATACATGGACAGAGGAGATGGCGGATTATCTGATGGGCAATGGCGCGGAAGAATACGGCCATTACATTGACACAGAGAATGACAATGCCGTGACAGACGCTTATTTTAAAGCATCGGCGGCGGAACTGAGCGCGTTCTATCAGGCTGTTCTCGGACAGGACGGACCGGAGCTGACGGCAGCGGGCAAAGCTGAGATCAATGCTCAGGGAACAGCTTCTGTCACCGTGCCGATGGGTCAGTATCTTTTGAGCGCACAGCCGAAGGAAGGAGTGAATAACTATAAGCCGTCAGTGGCGAATGTATTCCCCAGCTATGACGGCGAAGAATGGTCTGTCAGCGACGCCGCGGCAGTGCTGAAAGGAAGCGCGCCTGATATCGATAAAGAGCTGGATGCAGAAGGCGAGGGTGAAAGCGACGGCTCTGTGGCTGTGGGAGATACGGTTCCTTACAGGCTGACCGCTGATATTCCGCGCTATCCTGAAAATGCGACTGTGACAAGATTTGTCATAGGCGATACGCTGTCAGACGGACTTACGTTAAATAAAGACAGCATCAAGATCTTTGTGGATGGAAATGAGATGGATTCTCAATATTATAGTCTGGACACAAGCGTGGAAAATTCATTTACAATTGATATGACAGCGCATTATAAAGAGCTCGCGGAAGCTTATGCGAATGCGTCTGAAATCGTTGTAAAATATACAGCGACAGTAAATGAAAACGCGTTTGAGGCGGATGCGCTGGGAAACAAGGCTTTCGTCGGATACACAAACGATCCGTATGATGACAGCGACAGCAAGACAGAGACAGAGGAGGAGGTCTACACATATGGCATCAGTCTGGTCAAGACTGTGGAAAAAGGTGACACTCCGGAAGGCGCTGTATTCAATCTGAGCAAAGAGAAAGGCGGAAGCGCAGTCGAATTTGTATCGGAAAACGGCATATACAGACTGCCCACAGCAGAGGAGAGAGCAAATCCCGAAGTTGTGAAAACAACAGACCTTGAAGTGGCTGAGCTGGGCGGCGGTCTCGGCTGGGGATTAAAGATCCAGGGCCTTGATCTGGGGACATATTATCTGAAGGAAACAGTGGCTCCAGACGGATATGTCCTTCCCGATGAAGCCATCGAGGTCCGGCTGACAGACACAGAGCCGGAGCTTGGAGTGCTTGATCAGGGTCAGGGAAAAACAGAGGTCACATATACATCCGCTGCAGTCAATGCGGGAGAAGTTTCCGAAGTCGTGATCAACGAAAATGTGGTCAGCTTCCAATTCTCGAACGTACTTTATGATGAGGACGGCAGTTTTGACCTTCCTGTAACCGGCGGTATGGGAACCGCGCTCTTTACGATCGCGGGAATCCTGCTCATGGGCGGAGCGGTCTTACTGGTCATTGTGGCTGTAAGAAAGAGAAACATCCAGGCATGAATAAGAAGAACCTGTTGTTGTTCCTGGCGCCCCTGCTGCTTTTTGCGGCGGGCGCCGGGATTTTCCTTTATCCGGCGGTGAGTAATCTTCTGGCGGAGAAAAACCAGCAGAAAGTGATACGCACCTATGAGGCTGAGGTGGAGAATCTGGATCAGG
Organism: uncultured Mediterraneibacter sp.; assembly: GCA_944383695.1. Classification (GTDB taxonomy): domain Bacteria; phylum Bacillota; class Clostridia; order Lachnospirales; family Lachnospiraceae; genus Mediterraneibacter. The sequence continues at coordinate 72,823 of CALWQP010000001.1, read as the reverse complement.
AGGAGCTGGACGCCGCGTGGGAGGAAGCGCAGACTTATAATGAGAACCTGGCAGGGGACCCGGTGCATGATCCGTTTATCATGGGGAGCGGCTATGTGCTCCCGGATAATTATGGGGAAGTCCTGAATATCGGAGGCGACGGCGTGATGGGGTATATCGATATCCCAAAGATCAGTGTCTACCTCCCGGTCTATCATGGAACGGGCGAGGAGGTGCTGGCCAAAGGGGCCGGGCATCTGGAGATGACAGCCCTCCCTGTCGGCGGGGAGAACCGTCATTCTGTTATCAGCGCCCACAGAGGACTGCCCAGCGCGGAGCTGTTTACCCGCCTGGATGAGATGGTGGAGGGAGACCCGTTCTATATCCATATTCTTGACCGGACGCTGGCATATGAGGTGGATCAGATCAAGGTGATAGAACCGGAAGAACTGTCGCTCCTCCAGCCGGAAGAAGGAAAGGATCTGGTGACCCTTCTGACATGTACGCCCTACGCGGTAAATACGCATCGCCTGCTGGTGCGGGGGACAAGGGTGCCTTATGAGGAGGAAGCTGCTCAGGCCTACAGCTCCGCGGTGGAGGCGGACCGCGCCTGGATAGGCATATATCTCGCCGCGATCCCTGCCGGGATAACCGTGCTGGCCGTGGGGGCAGGAATTTTGAGGCGGAGACGCGGAAAGGCAGTAAAAACAGTGAAACAGCACAGGCCGGGTAATTGACGCCTGTGTCCGGAAAGGATATGTGTGATGAAGAGAGGAGTGCTTATTATCCTGGCGGGAATCCTGTTTTTGACAGGGTTCGGGATTTTTTCCTACCCTGATGTACGGAAGCTGATCTCTGATCACGAGAATAAGGAGATAATTACTCGGTTTCAGGAGGAAAGGCAGCAGGCGGAGGAGGCTTCGGAAGCTGAACCGTATGCAGAACTCTTACGCTGTATGCAGGATTATAATGCCCGCATTTATGCGGATGACCAGAAGGAACTGAAAGACGCATGGAGTTACGAACAGAATCCGTTTGATCTTGATGCGGCGGAACTGCCGGAACACATGGTCGGATATATCACCATCGAGGCCATGGACCAGAAACTGCCGCTGTATATCGGGGCCTCCGAGGAAAATATGAGCAGAGGAGCGGCGGTGCTGAGTCAGACAAGTATGCCTGTCGGCGGTGAAAATACGAATTGCGTGATCGCGGCCCACAGAGGATACAGCGGGATTCCCATGTTTCGGGATATTGAGGCGCTGGCGCCGGGGGACAGGGTGGAAGTGGACAATCTGTGGGATACGCTGGAGTATGAAGTGGTGAAGAGTATCGTGATCAGGCCGGACGACATTGACGCGGTCAGGATTGTACCCGGTGAGGATATGCTGACGCTTGTCACCTGCCATCCTTACACCCAAAATTATCAGCGGTATGTAGTCTACTGCCACAGGGTGCCGGATGACCGTCAGGGGGAAGAGAGCTGCGGAGAGGACCTGCTCCGGGGACGGACAGGCATCGCATACGTCTCTTCAGAAGGAGAGATCAAGAGGGAGCGTCTGTTTGATACAGTGGCGTTGTCTGTCTGCTTTGCGCTGTGTGCGGCGCTTGCTGCCGTGTGGCTGGTGCAGAGAAGGAAAGACCAGAAGAAAAAGCGTCTTACAGGGGACAGAGAGGGAAAGTAAAACAAGGAGTCAATAGAAATTTTTAAGAAAAACTTCCGGTTTTTTGGCGCCAGGAAGTTTTTCTTTTGTGTATTTTTGGTGTTGACAATAATTTTTTATCCGCATATACTGACTGTTAGTTACCGAACAAATTATAATTATCTTTATGATCCGAAGCAGAACGGAAGCTGTGAAAAGGAGTGTATGCGGTATGGGAAAACAGGAGCTGCAGAAAGGAACGAACGCGTCCTATGCGTCCAAACGAGATGCGGGAAAGCTGATCAATACTGTTTCTCACCAGCTTAAGCGTCAGATGTGCTCCCATGAAGCCGAGGACAGCCTGACGAACATGCAGAGACATGTGCTGCACTATATTCTGTTTGAGTCACTGAAACGTGACATCTATCAGAGGGATGTGGAGAAAGAGTTCCAGGTCCGCAGGTCGACAGTGACCGGAACGCTCCAGCTTCTTGAAAGGAAGGGACTCATCCGGAGGGAGTCAGTGGAGCGGGACGCCCGGCTGAAAAAAGTAGTCCCAACGGATAAAGCTGAAGGGATCAGAGAATATGTTCTGGATAATATCCGTTATGCGGAGGCTGTGCTCAGAGAAGGCATCCCGGAAGAAAAGCTTTCGGTCTGCCTGGATGTGCTGGAACAGATGTCGGCGAATTTGGCAGGTAATGAAAAAAGGAGAGAGGAGATAACAGACCATGAATAGAAAACTACTTCGTTCCGTCAGGGAATATAAACGTGAATCCTTCCTGACACCAGTGCTTGTTTGTCTGGAAGTCCTGATGGAAGTCCTGATCCCGCTGCTGATGGCGAGGATCATTGATGTCGGGATCATGGAAGGTGATATGGCTTACATTATAAAGATGGGTCTTCTGCTCATCGCCATGGCTATGCTGGCGCTTGCTTTCGGCGCAAAGGCAGGGCAGCTCGGCGCGATCGCTTCATCAGGATACGCAAAGAACCTGCGCCACGATATCTTTTATAAAATCCAGGATTTCTCTTTTGGAAATATCGACCATTTTTCAACTTCCAGCCTGGTGACCAGGATGACAACGGACATCACGAACGTACAGATGGCATATATGTTTACCATTCGTCTGCTTGCAAGGGCGCCGATCATGATCGTTCTGTCGCTGGTCATGACGATGACCATCAGTATGCCCATCGCGCTTGTTATGCTCGTTGTGGCGCCGATTTTGGGCGCGACTCTGATCTTTATCGCCAAAAAAGCACATCCCCATTTCGTCCAGGTGTTTGACGAGTACGACGTGCTGAACAACACGGTGCAGGAAAATGTAAATGCGGCAAGGGTGGTAAAAGCCTATGTGCGCGGAGATCATGAGGTGGAGAAGTTCGGGAAAGTTTCAACCATAGTGTTCAAACTTTTTACAAAGGCGGAGAAGGTAGTGGCATGGAACTCCCCGGTCATGCAGTTCGCGGTATACGCCGTCGTGATCGTCATGGTGCTGATCGGCGGCGAGAGTATCATCGGAGGGTCTATGCAGACCGGAGAGCTGACCAGCGTGATCGTGTACGCTCTTCAGATCCTGATGTCCCTGATGATGGTGACCTTCGTGTTTACCATGATCATGATCGCGGAAGCTTCCACAGACCGTATCACTGAGGTGCTGGACGAAGTGCCTGAGATGCGGGATAAGGCGGATGCGGTCAGAGAAGTGGCAAACGGCGATATTGACTTCGAACATGTGAACTTCAGCTACGCGGGAGAGGGAGGAAATCTTTCTCTCAAAGATGTGGATCTTCATATTAAGAGCGGTCAGATCGTGGGCGTCATCGGCGGTACCGGAAGCGCCAAGTCCACGCTCGTACAGCTTATACCGAGGCTGTATGACGTGACAGGAGGATGTGTGAAGGTCGGCGGTGTGGATGTGCGTGACTACAACCTGGAGGCGCTGCGCGACCAGGTATCCATGGTGCTCCAGAAAAATGTGCTTTTTACAGGCAGCATCTATGACAATGTGCGCTGGGGGGATGAGAACGCCAGCGATGAGGAAGTGCAGAGAGTGTGTAAGCTGGCCCAGGCTGACGGATTTATCCAGGAGTTCCCGGCCAAGTATGACACGATGATCGTGGAAGGCGGAAACAACGTCTCCGGAGGACAGAAGCAGAGACTCTGTATTGCCAGGGCGCTGCTTAAGAAGCCGAAGATCCTTATCCTGGATGATTCTACCAGCGCGGTGGATACGAGGACAGACGCGCTGATCCGCCAGGCGTTCCGCGAGGAAATCCCGGACACGACAAAAATCATTATCGCCCAGAGAATTTCCTCTGTGGAGGATGCAGATATGATCATTGTTATGGATAACGGTGAGATTAACGGCATCGGCACTTCAGAGGAGCTCCTGAAGAACAATGCGATCTACAGGGAAGTGTATGAATCACAGGTGAAAGGAGGCGCTGAGGATGAGTGATCAGATGAATAACAACAGCGGTCCGGCAGCCGGAAAGGGAAAACATAAGGGCGGCCCGGCGATCACCAGCGGCACGCTCAGGACAGCGAAGCGTCTGCTGAGCTATGTGACCGGCACATATAGAGTGCAGTTCATCATTGTACTTATTTGTATCCTGATGAGCTCCATAGCGTCCATTTCTGTGTCGCTGTCACTGAAATTCCTTCTTGATGATTTTATCATCCCGCTTATCGGGCAGCAGAACCCGGATTATACAGAACTGTACATGGCGCTGGCCGTGCTGGGAACGATCTTCCTGCTGGGAGTCATCGCGACGTTTATATACAGCAGGATGATGGTGGTGATCGGTCAGGGCGTGTTAAAGCGTGTCCGCGACGAGATGTTCGAGCATATGCAGACACTGCCCATCCGCTATTTTGACCAGAATACGAACGGCTCGATCATGAGCCTTTATACAAATGATACGGACACCCTGCGCCAGATGATCAACCAGTCTATTCCGCAGGTGCTGATGTCAGCATTTACCATAGTCGTAACATTTATTTCCATGCTGGTGCTGAGCCCGATCCTTACGGTGCTGGCGGTGCTGATGATCCTTGTCATGATTCTCGTGTCAAGGAAGGTTGCGGGCAACAGTGGAAAATATTTCATACGGCAGCAGCTTGACCTTGCGGATATCACCGGATTTGTGGAAGAGCGGATGAACGGACAGCGCGTTGTCAAAGTGTTCAACCATGAAAAGATTTCGGAGAGAGAGTTCGACGAGCTGAATGAGCGGCTGTACGCCAGCGCGTCCCGCGCCCATACATTTGCCAGCATGATGGGGCCCATCATCGGAAACCTGGGAAATCTCCAGTTCGTTCTGACAGCAGTATTCGGCGGCTTCCTCTCTGTAATGGGAATCGGAAACATTACGCTCGGCGTCATGGCTTCCTATCTGCAGTTCACAAAGAGCTTTACCCAGCCGTTCATGCAGATTGCCCAGCAGTTCAACTCCATCATCATGGCGCTTGCCGGAGCAGAGCGTATTTTCAACATGATGGATGAAGAGCCGGAGGTGGACGATGGATACGTCACACTTGTAAACGCAAAGAAAGATGCAGACGGCAATATCGTGGAATGTAAGGAGCGCACCGGACTGTGGGCCTGGAAGCATCCGCATCAGGCGGACGGAACTGTCACTTATACCGAGTTGAAAGGTGATGTGAGATTCTACGATATGACTTTCGGGTACACGCCGGATCATATGGTGCTCCATGACCTGACCCTGTATGCGAAGCCGGGGCAGAAGCTGGCCTTCGTCGGGTCCACCGGAGCCGGGAAGACAACGATCACGAACCTGATCAACCGGTTCTATGACGTGGCTGACGGAAAGATCCGTTATGATGATATCAATATCAATAAAATTAAGAAAGCGGACCTGAGGCGTTCATTGGGTATCGTACTTCAGGACACCCATCTGTTCACAGGGACGATCAAGGAAAATATCCGCTACGGCAAGCTGGACGCAACGGACGAAGAAGTATACAAGGCGGCAAAACTCGCCCATGCAGATGGATTTATCAAGATGCTGCCAAAGGGATATGACACCCATTTAAGCGGCGATGGGGAAGAACTTTCCCAGGGGCAGAGACAGCTCCTTGCTATTGCCAGAGCAGCCATCGCTGATCCACCGGTGCTCATCCTCGATGAGGCAACGTCTTCCATTGATACAAGGACGGAGAGCATCGTGCAGAAGGGTATGGATAACCTGATGAAAGGGCGCACCGTATTCGTCATCGCCCACAGGCTGTCAACCATCCGCAACAGCGACGCCATCATGGTACTGGAACACGGCCGTATCATCGAAAGAGGAACCCACGAGGACCTCCTCAAACTCAAAGGCACCTACTACCAGTTATACACAGGTAAGCTGGAGCTTTCGTGATGTGCGCGATGGCAATGAGCCCTCCTTCTGCTTCTACATAGGGCGAAAGCCCGCGACTGAGATGGAGCGGAGCGGAATCGAAGTTGTGCACGGCGGCGTTCCCCCGGTCGACAGGTCTGACAGGGCGAAAGCCCGCGACTGAGATGGAGCGGAGCGGAATCGAAGTTGTGCACGGCGAAGCCCCCTCAGTCGACAGGTCTGACAGCGCGAAAGCCCGCTCAGTCCAGCTTCTTACCTGTGAGCATCTCATACCCCTGCAGGTAAATATCGATCGTTTTCTGTACGATATCATCCGGCAGTGTCCAGTCATTGTCCGGATTGGCTTTCAGCCAGTCGCGCGCAAACTGTTTGTCAAAGGACGGCTGTCCGTGTCCCGGCTCATATCCGTCTGCCGGCCAGAAGCGGGAGCTGTCCGGTGTGAGCATCTCGTCTCCGAGCACGATGTTCCCATCCTCGTCCAGACCGAACTCGAATTTCGTGTCAGCGATGATGATGCCGCGAGTCAGGGCGTAATCCGCACATTTCCTGTACAGCGCCAGGGTGTAGTCGCGAAGCTTTGAGGCGTATTCTTCACCTTTCCCCGGGAAAGCTTTTTCCAGGTGTTCTATACTCTGCTCATAAGAGATATTTTCGTCATGATCGCCGATCTCTGCCTTTGTAGAAGGTGTGTAGATCGGTTCAGGCAGCTTGTCCGACTCTCTGAGGCCTTCCGGCAGCGTGATGCCGCACACAGTGCCGTCCTTCTGGTAGCTTGCCCAGCCGCTTCCCGTGATGTAGCCGCGGACGATACACTCGATGGGGAGCATGTTCAGCTTCCGGCACATCATGCTGTTGCCGTCGAACTGAGGCTGACGGAAAAATTCCGGCATATCTTTCACATCTGTCGAGATCATATGATTCGGCAGGATATCGGAAGTCATGTCAAACCAGAATTTGGACATCTGTGTAAGAACAGTTCCTTTCTTAGTAATAGTGTTTTTCAGGATCACGTCAAAACAACTGATCCTGTCAGTGGCAACAAGGATCAGACTGTCGCCGTTGTCATAGATTTCGCGTACTTTTCCTTCTTTGATCGGTTTCATTTCGTATACCTCGTCTTATTACATAGTTTAAGTAGTTCCTTTAATAGAATAGGCATAAATGACAGGAAAGACAATAGTTTTTTTCATTTTTTCCAATTTTCCGGCGCAGATGGATGGGATGAGAGTGTGACGCGCAGGCCGGAGTGTGATGCAGATTTACAGCGGATACCTGATATGTTAAAATACAAAAAGGACCGCGCCGGCATATCGCTGCGAATTTCCTGATATCACCGCCGCGGTATATATCATCGGAAAGTACTATGTTATATGAAATAAGGCGATAAGAAACAGGAGGAGCACATATGATAACAGTAAAAGAATACAGAGGGCACATCCGCAACTGGGAGGAACTCTGTGAGAGGCTGGGAATCCCGCTTGATCTTACGAGAGAAGTGCGGGAGGAAAAGATCCTCATCCGCGCGTACGAGACATGGGGGTGCGAGATGGCGGACCACATGCACGGCATGTTCGCGTTTGCCCTGTGGGATGAGGATGAGAAGAAACTGTTCTGCCTGAGAGACCATTTCGGGACAAAGCCATTCTATTATTATGAGACAGAGGACGGCGGCCTTCTCTACGGCACCACGATCCGACAGATCATGGAGCAGCCCGGATTTGTAAAGAAATTGAATGAAGAGATGCTGCAGTTATACCTGAGCCTTACTTATGTGGCGGGGGAGAATACATTCTTCCGCGGACTAAAGAAGCTTATGCCGGGACGGTATCTGATCTGGCAGGATGGGAAGCTGAGTATAAAAAGATACTGGACGCCCACTTTCCGCCCGGACGACAGCAGGACCCTTGAGGAGTGGGCGGACGAGATCCACACCACTCTGAAGGAGATCATGCCGGAGGTCAAGACGGCGGATGAGAGAGCGGAAGCTTTCCTGTCCGGAGGCGTGGACTCCTCTTATGTGCTGGCAATGTCTGATGTGGAGATGACGGATTCCTGCGGATATGAAGAGGAGCGTTTCGATGAGTCCGGGCTGGCAAAGCAGACTGCTGAGATTTTGGGAAGAAAGAACTCCCGGTGTCTGATCACGCCGGAGGAATACTTCGGTATCGTGCCGTATGTGATGTACAACATGGAACAGCCGCTGGGAGACGCATCGGCGATCGCATTTGCCATTGCCTGCCGTGCAACAGCGGAACACACGAAGATCTGTTATTCCGGCGAGGGAGCGGACGAATTCTTCGGCGGATACAATATGTACCGCAACGCAGAACGCTACGGCGAGAATCTGAAGACGTTCTACGTGGGAAATACAAATATCATGAAGGAAGACGAGAAGAAGCGCATCCTGAAGAAATACGACCCGGATGTCCTTCCCATTGAGATCGCGCGTCCTGTCTATGAGGAGACAGAAGGGCTTGACTCGCTGACAAAGATGTCGGATGTGGATATCCAGATATGGCTGGAAGGCGACATTTATCTGAACGTGGACAAGATGAGCCTTGCGGCAGGGCTTGAGATCCGGATGCCGCTGACGGACCGCAGGATTTTTGACATTGCGTCCAGGATGCCTTCGAAATATAAGGTCAATGAAGAGCAGAACAAGGTGGCGCTGCGCACTGCCGCGGCAAAAGTGCTGCCGGAAGAGATCGCGTTCCGCAAGAAGCTGGGCTTCATCGTGCCCATCCGCATCTGGATGGCAGACGACCGCTACAACCAGGACGTGCGGGCTAAATTCCGCAGCGAGATGGCTGAGAAGTTCTTCCATATAGATGAGATCAATGCGATCTTCGACGATTACGTGGGAGGCAATTCAGACAACTGGAGAAAAGTGTGGACCATTTATACCTTCCTTGTATGGTATGAAGAATATTTTGTAAAGCGCTGAGGTGAGGCTATGATAATCGATACACATGCGCATTATGATGACGAGCAGTTTGATCCGGACCGGGACGAGCTCTTAAAGAGTATGGAAGCGGGAGGTATCGGCCTGATCGTAAATGCGGGATCCACTATCGATTCCTGGGAAAAGATCGTGGAGCTGACAGAAGCATACTCTTTTATGTACGGAGCCATCGGCATTCATCCCGATGAGGTGGGGGACATGGATGAAGAGCAGTTTTCAAAGATGTCAGACCTGCTTGATCTGGAGAAGATCGTTGCCGTGGGAGAGATCGGTCTGGACTATTACTGGGATAAGGAAAAGCATGACATCCAGAAAAAGTGGTTCATCCGGCAGCTTGAGCTTGCCAGGGAAAAGAACATGCCCGTCATCATACACAGCCGGGACGCGGCGGCTGATACCTTTGAGATCATGAAGCAGCACGCCGTGGGAATGAAGGCGGTCATCCACTGCTATTCCTATTCCGTCGAGATGGCGCGGGAGTATGTAAAAATGGGATACTATATCGGCGTTGGCGGTGTGGTCACCTTTAAGAACGCGAAGAAATTAAAGCAGGTTGTAGAAGAGATCCCGCTTACGTCCATTGTACTGGAGACGGACTGCCCATATCTCGCGCCTGTTCCATACAGAGGAAAACGGAACAGCTCCCTGTATCTGCCCTATGTAGCGGAACAAGTTGCAGAGCTGAAGGGAATACCAGTGGAAGAAGTCATACGGCAGGCCGAGAAGAACAGCAGGGAACTGTACTGTTTGTGAAAAATTTATGAAGGGGTCTGTCTTCTTTTGCCTAAGCCGTCTGAATATTCCGAAAAGGAGGAACACATGAAGCAGCCTACTCTTGGAAATCCGCAGAACACCATCGCGGTGCTGCAGAAATATAATTTTGTTTTTCAGAAAAAGTTCGGCCAGAATTTCCTGATCGATACGCACGTGCTGGACAAGATCATCCAGGCGGCGCAGATCAATGAGGATGACTGCGTGCTCGAAATCGGCCCGGGGATCGGGACTATGACCCAGTATCTCGCCTGCGCGGCGCGCAGGGTCATTGCAGTAGAGATTGACCGGGCGCTGATCCCCATCCTCGAGGATACACTGGATGGTTATGAAAATGTGAGGATCATCAATGCAGACGTGCTGAAGGTGGATATCGCAAAGCTGGCAGAGGAGGAGAACCAGGGCAGACCCATCAAGGTGGTGGCAAATCTGCCCTACTATATCACCACGCCGATCATCATGGGGCTTTTTGAAAATCATGTTCCCATCAAAAACATCACGGTCATGGTCCAGAAAGAGGTGGCGGACCGGATGCAGACAGGCCCGGGATCAAAGGATTACGGCGCTCTGTCTTTGGCTGTCCAGTATTACTCCAGGCCTTATATCGTGGCAAATGTGCCTCCGAACTGTTTCATGCCCAGACCGAAGGTCGGGTCGGCGGTGATCCGGTTGGATCGGCATGAGGAACCACCAGTGCAGGTACGCGACGAGAAGCTGATGTTCCGCATCATACGCGCGTCTTTTAATCAGAGAAGGAAGACGCTGGCGAATGGGCTGAAGAATTCAGCGGAACTTGATTTTACAAAAGAAGAGATCGAGGAGGCCATCCTGAATCTGGGCAAAGGGGCGAGTATTCGGGGCGAGGCGCTGACGCTTTCTGAATTTGCCGGGCTGTCAGATCTACTTGGAAAGCATATGCATGACTGAGCAGGGGGAAATCATCTGACGCGCCATTCACAAATATTTAATAGTCAGTTTATTGTTTAATTATGCGTTTTTTAGTATAATATAAAGATCATACGGAGAAAAAAGAAGGAAAAGAAGGAGGACGGTCACATGGCGAAAGATATTGACAGCATTTTTTTCGATATTACTCCCGAGATTGACGAGCTTGCGGTGAAATGTGAGAAGAACAATGCGATTGAAAAGGAATTATACACCAAATACGAGGTGAAGAGGGGATTGCGTGACCTGAACGGAAAAGGTGTCCTTGCGGGACTTACCAATATTTCTGACGTCTGCGCATCCAAAGTCGTTAACGGAGAGACCGTACCCTGCGAAGGAAACCTGTATTACCGGGGATACAATATCAAAGACATTGTAAAAGGATTCCTGGCAGCAAAACACCCCGGATTTGAAGAAACGGCATATCTGCTCCTGTTTGGAGAGCTTCCTGATAAAACAGAACTCAGGAATTTTCAGGACATGCTGGCGGACCGACGGATGCTTCCTCCGAATTTTGTTCGCGATGTTATCATGAAGGCTCCCAGCCATGACATGATGAACAGTATCACAAGAAGTATCCTCCAGCTTTATTCTTATGATGCAAAGGCTGATGATACGAGCATCCCCAACGTGCTGCGCCAGTGCCTGAACCTGATAGGGCAGTTCCCCATGCTGATGGTGTACGGCTATCACGCATATAATTACCGCAGGGGCGAGGATCTTTATATTTATGCTCCGAAGCGGGAGCTGTCCGCAGCAGAAAATATCCTGATGATGCTGCGGGAAGACAGAAAATATACGAAGCTTGAGGCAAAGATCCTTGATATGGCTCTTGTTCTTCATATGGATCACGGCGGCGGAAATAACTCCACCTTTACGACCCATGTCGTTACTTCTTCCGGCACAGATACCTATTCGACCATGGCGGCCGCGATGGCCTCCCTCAAAGGACCGAAACACGGCGGTGCGAATGTAAAAGTGACCCAGATGTTTGAGGACATGAAGGAAAACCTGACAGACTGGGAGGATGAAGAGCAGATCAGAGCATATCTGGAAGCGCTTCTTGACAAAAGGGCATTTGACAAGAAAGGTCTTATCTATGGTATGGGCCATGCGGTGTATTCTATTTCTGACCCGCGTGCAGACATCTTCAAACGTTTTGTAAAACAGCTTGCAAAGGAGAAGCATCACGAGAAAGAATATGCGCTCTATGAGAAGGTAGAGCACATGGCTCCGGAGATCATCGGCGAGAAACGCAGGATGTATAAAGGCGTCAATGCGAATGTGGATTTTTACAGCGGCCTTGTTTACAGTATGCTGGATCTTCCTCCGGCGCTGTATACACCGATCTTCGCGGCGGCGCGTATTGTGGGATGGAGCGCGCACAGGCTGGAAGAGCTTAAGAATGTAGACAAGATCATACGTCCCGCGTACAAGGCGCTCGCACCGCACCGCGAATACATAAATTTAGATGACAGGTAAGTGAGTAACATGAGAGACGAGTTTTATTTCCCATCGAAGGACGGCAATACAGAAATCCACACAATGGAGTGGAAGCCGGAAGGTGAAGTGAAAGCTGTCCTTCAGATCTGCCACGGAATGGCGGAATATATCAGACGATATGACGAGTTCGCACAGTTCCTGTGCGACAGAGGCTATTATGTCGTGGGAAATGACCATCTTGGACACGGCAAATCCGTACAGGCAAAATCCGAGTATGGTTTCTTTAATGAAAAATACGGAAACGCATGCGTGCTTGGTGATATGCATACACTGCGTCAGCGGACGGCCAGGAAATATCCCGGAGTGCCGTATTTCATGCTCGGGCACAGCATGGGCTCTTCATTGCTGCGGCAGTATATACAGATGTATGGAAACGGACTGAGCGGCGCTGTGCTGATGGGAGTGGTATCAGATCATAAAAAAGCCGCGCTTCTTTTTGGGAAGCGGCTGTGCCGGGTGATGGCGGCTTTCCGCGGCTGGCATTACCGCAGCAAGATGGTGGATAAGATGGTGGTGGGCTCCTATAATAAGAAATTCAAGCCCACGCACACCCGCGCAGACTGGATCACCAGCGACCGGGAACACCTTGATGCATATGTTTCTGACCCGCTCTGTTCCTTCGTGTTCACGGTAAATGCTTACTACAATGTATTTTCGGGCATGATCGGCATGCAGCGGAAGGAAAGCGTGTATATGATCCCGAAAGGGCTTCCCATACTTTTTATGTCCGGAGCGGATGATCCGGTAGGTGATTTTGGGAAGGGCGTCCGAAAAATCTATGAGAAGTACCGGGCAGCAGGGATCCGGGACGTGACGCTCCGCCTGTATACAGGAGACCGGCACGAGATCCTCAATGAGACAGACAGAGAGCAGGTCTATGCGGATCTGTTGAGCTGGTTTGAAGCCCACATACAAGAAAACAGACGGAAGTAATACCGGGGCCATTTCCTGTATGCTGGGCTGAGTCTGATGTTGTAGTGGCGTCCACGGCAGAAGAGATATCTGTTTCTGATGTTCCTGCAGGTTGTTCCGTCTTTTCAGGTTCCTCAGTTTTTTCAGTCTCTTTGGTTTCTTCTTCTGTTTTGGAAGAATCATCCTGAGATCCGACCGGCTCATTTTTCGTATTATTTCCACCGCAGGTAACAGGGATGCCTCAATCTGCAGTGAGCGGAGAGATATAAACAACGAAAACCCATCAGCTTTTTGACTGATGGGTTTTTCGCCGTTTTATAAGTTATCTAAAAGGAATGAGAGTAAAGTGCGACACTTCGTAGTGCCTTAACTTTATGAGGGGGGAAGATAGTTGTTAATCAACTATCTAACATAAAGTATAAAGGGAAAATGTGTCAAAAATATGAGTGAATTATTAAAGAACCCGAAAAATTCTAAACAGATAGTAAAAAGAATATAACAGAGTGGCAAAATGCACAAAAATGTATAAAATTATTGAAATATAATAGCAGATATGACATAATCGAAATATATTATGCGATATTTTAAGTAATGGGGAAATACTCATTAATTTATATCAGAGGAGGACGAAGGTTCATGAAAGAGAAAGTAAAAGCGCGGTGGCTGGCATCGTGTCTTGCTGCTGTCACTGTCCTAGGAAGTGTCAGCGTACCGGCTGCGGCAAAAGATGCAGAAGATACTCAGGCAGAGCAGTCAGAAATGTTCGTTCCGGAGACGAAAGCAGAAAAAGGAAATTTTAACAGCGGATGGAAATTCCATCTTGGCGAGGCAGAAAATGCGGGTCAAAAGGATTTTGACGATTCCCAGTGGGAAGACATCCAGCTTCCGCACGACTTCAGCATGGATCAGGAATTTTCTGCTCAGTATGAGGCGGAATCCGGCTTCCTCCCAGGCGGAACAGGATGGTACAGAAAGACGGTTGTATTCCCGGAAAATTATAAGGGAAAGACTCTGACGCTGAATTTTGACGGCGTGTACAATCACGCATATGTTTATGTGAATGGAACTAAGATCGGTGAAAACTTTTACGGATATAATGATTTCTCACTGGACATTTCTGACTATGTGACCTGTGACGGAAGAACAGAAAATGTGATCTCTGTCAAGGCTGTAAATGAATTCCCATCCAGCCGCTGGTATTCCGGCTCCGGAATCTACAGGGACGTGACACTGAGCGTATCTGGCGATATCCATGTGGCAGATGAGGGTACTTATGTGACAACGCCTCAGCTTGAAGAACAGCAGGGCGGTGATGTGACGGTCCATGTGGAGACGGACGTAAAGAATGAAAGAGGCACATCTGGAACGGTAACGGTGCGCACCACAGTTCTGGATGCCCAGGGAAAGACTGTAAGTTCACCGGCCGAGAAAGCGGTTGAAATCGGTCAGGATGCGGAACAGACTGTAAAGCAGGAGGTTGTAGTCAACAATCCGGCTCTTTGGGACTGCGACAATCCGAACTTGTACTATGTACAGACAGAGATCGTGGAAGACGGCGATGTGCTTGATACTTATGAGACAGAATTCGGTTTCCGTTATCTGGAATATGACGCAAACTTTGGGTTCAAACTGAACGGCAAGAACGTGAAGATGAAGGGTGTGTGCATGCATCATGACCAGGGAGCTCTTGGCGCCGCATCTTATTATGATGCGGTGAAGCGACAGGTGGAGATCCTCAAAGGCATGGGATGCAATGCGATCCGCGCAAGCCATAATGTTCCTTCTGACATGCTGATCTCGATCTGCAATGAAGAAGGCATCCTTGTCATGAACGAGATTTTTGACGGCTGGACAAACTATAAGAACGGAAACGTCAATGATTTCGGAAAAGAATTCAACAAAACGCTTGGAGCGAATAATTACGTTATCGGCGGAAAATCGGACATGACCTGGGCTCAGTTCGTTCTCGAGTCAACAGTCAACCGTGATAAAAACGATCCGTCGGTAGTGATGTGGTCCATCGGAAACGAGCTGCCCACAGGATGTGCGGCTGGAAATGATTCACAGACGACATACCCGGGCATCGCGGATAACCTGATCAAGTGGATCAAGGATATTGATGATACGAAGCCGATCACCATGGGAGATAACCAGTCTACATGGAGTCAGTCGGATTTTCGTACAACGATCGACAAGAAGCTTTTTGATGCGGGCGGTGTTGTGGGTCTCAATTACTATCCTACGCAGTATGCAAGCAAACACAGTCAGCAGCCGGAATGGCCGCTGGTGGGTACAGAGACTGCGTCTCCTGCAAACAGCCGCGGAATTTATAACACATTGTCGTCTACTTCCCAATTTGGCGATTATCAGTGTACAGCGTACGATACGGCAAGTGTGGGATGGGGAAATACAGCGAGAGAATCCTGGTACTATACGATAAAGAATGATTTTATCATGGGAGAATTTATCTGGACAGGCTTTGACTATATCGGAGAGCCAACCGGAACAGGCGCGTGGAACGGCACAGGAACAGGGAGTGTTGTGGGCGGAAATCAGGCGATTCCCAACTCCAGCTTTTTCGGTGTGATCGACACCGCGGGATTCCCGAAAGATTCCTATTACTTCTATTCCAGCCAGTGGGTGGAAGATAAGACGACGCTCCACGTAGTTCCGCAGAGCTGGAATGAAGAAGACCTGGTCATCAACAATGGGAAAGTTCCGGTTTATGTGTACTCTAACGCGGCAAAAGTGGAACTGTATCTGAATGATGTGAAGATTGGTACGGCCACAAGAAATGATTTTAAGACAGGCGAAGGGTATTCATATTCTACTTATACTAATAAATCGGATAATGCAGGACTATGCACAGCAGTCAATGAAAGCCAGGAATGGAAGCAGATGGCTGCTCAGTTCAGCGTACAGTACCAGGAAGGTATATTGAGTGCGAAGGCATATGATTCGGACGGAAATTTGATCGAGGATACATATGGTCTTGATCATGTCACCACTAACAGCGATGAGGGCGCCAGCCTGAAAGTGACGGCTGAGAAGAGCGAGATCCAGGCGGACGGCAGCAGCCTCTCTTATATTTCCGTTGATGTTCTGGACGGAAAGGGCGGGTTTGTAAGCTCAGCCAGAAATAACATCCGTTTCAGCCTGACAGGAAATGGTGAGATCATAGGCGTTGACAACGGGAATCCATCCACCACGGATAAGTTCCAGCAGCCCAGCGTTCTCACAAGTGAAAAGACCGCCAATATTGATGCGTTTTCCGGTAAAGCGCTGGTTATCGTGCGCAGTACGGGCAAGGCAGGCGGGTTCACTCTGAGAGCAGAATCCTCCGGTTTAGAGGGCGGCGCAGTGACAGTCAATACGGTGGGAGACGAGCAGGGGCCCGCTTATGTAAGAGATTATGAGATTACTAAAGAGTACACTGTAACAATGGGAACTGCTCCGGAACTGCAGACAGAGGTGGACGTCACAATGAGCGATGGCAGGTCTGCGAAGGGCACGATCGCTTGGGAAGATGTTTCGGAAGAAATATACAACTCTCCGGGAGAGTACATGCTGAATGGCGTGCTCACTGTCGGAGAGGAGACAATAGACGTGGAGGCATTTCTCCATGTAACGCCTGTCTTTGCCGGGTTTAAAAACTATTCCAGGGCAACGAGCGCAGGCGTGGTCCCGGCGCTTCCGGCAACAGTATCCGGAATCCTGGAAAACGGAGATGAATACGGCGAGTATCCTGTTGCGTGGGACGAGATCACTGCCGATGATGTTGCGGAGGTAGATGATGTCATTACTGTTACGGGAATTGTGAACGTATCGGAAGATGTCTCATACAAAGTACATACAACGGTCCGCGTGGCAGAAGGAGAAACCATGGATCCGGTCAACGTGGCGCCTCAATATGCGAGCCTGACAGAGAGCTGCGGAGTGCCGGCAGATAATCTGCTTTCCATTGTCGACGGCGTGAACAATGTTGTTAACGATCCGCAGGCGCGTTGGACGAACTGGAACGACCATCTCCAGAGTTCTTCTCCGTTTATCACATTTACATGGACTGAGGCACAGGAGATTGATACAATTAAATTGTGGTTCTTCACAGACGCAAATGTGAGCGTGCCGGAAAATGTGAATATCCAGGTCGCTGAGGACGGATTGGACTTCCGCGATGTCGGATTTACGGCGACAGATTATTCGGCGGACGGCGAGACAACGTTCACCCTTGACGCACCGCGCAGTGTCAAAGGCGTGCGTATCACAATGACACAGCAGGGCAACGGATATGTGGGACTGAAAGAGGCGGAGATCTGGACGACTGCATTTGGATATACGATGAATGATTCCGCGGTTCTGGACAGCCTTACGGTTGACGGAAAAGAAGTAGACGGCTTTGTGGCAGGAGAAATAAATGCCGGCGGCTACGCAGCCGAGGCGAAAGATCCGGCGAATGCGGTCATCACGGCAAGATCAAGAGGAAACGCGGCAGTGACAGTGGTTCCGGCAGATGAGTCCGGCGTGGCAAAGGTAATCGTGCAGTCCGAGAATCAGCTTGTTACAAATGAGTACATTATCAGGCTGAACGGAGAGCCGGGACAAATCGAGACTGAACCGGCCACAACGAGAAGTCCTGTGACTGAGATCACATACGAAGAAATCCCTCAGAGCGTGATGGCTGAGGACTGTAGCGCGACATCTTCCAAGGATCCGGAGAAATACAGGGACGGCGGTCCGGAGTTTGCGTTTGACGGTGATCCGGGAAGTGCATGGCATATAAGCTATACGGAGAACGAAAATGGGACACTCATTGATAGTGATCCACTCCCGCAGTCCATTGAGTTCGGACTTGGAGGAGAGAAACTCGTCGGAAAGCTCAGTTTTGAGGGTAAAACGAGCGGAAATAACGGATTCCTGAAAGCTGCGACGATTTATTCGAAAACAGGAGAAGAAGAATGGCAGGAGGTTCACTCCTTCTCATTCGAAGAAGGTACAAACGGAAATGGAGAGGTGATCTTTGGCGAACCAGTGACTGCTGACAGGATCAAAGTTGAGGTGACAGACAGTTTCAATGGGATCCAGCACAAACTGGCCTGCATTGGAGAGATCCACGTTTACAGAGCGATCCTTCCGGAGCCGTTCGAGATCAATGTGTCTATGGACTGGCAGGATGCAGATGACAGCGATAGTGAGCGTCCGGCAAGTGTAGAAGTCGGGCTGAAAGTTGATGGAAAGATCATTGATGGCGAAACGCTTACACTGTCCGAGAGCAATGGCTGGACAGACGCATTTGAAAACGTAGACCCGGAGCTGGGAGCAGCCTTTGAAGTATACTGCATTACAGAAGACTTTGACAGCAGTACGGAGAAAGAGGGCTACCGTTATGAATGCACCGGTACTGTGGGCGATGGATTTAAAGTACATGCAGTCAGGTCCGTTGTGCTGGACACAGAAGTGCGCTGGACCGACAATGATAATGCATCCGGAAAGCGACCTGATACTGTATCACTGATCATCAAGGGCGGAAGCCAGACGGAGATCGTAAACGTCACATCATCTCACGCATTGTCGGATACAGTGGAAGCGGATCTGGTCGTTCCGAAATATCAGGAGGATGGGACGCCGTATGAGTATAACGTATCAGGCGGCGCGTATTCGGAGGCAGGCTGGCAGATCAGCACAGCCAATGAAGAGGAAGTCTATATTGTCAAGTATGAACTGAAGCTTTCTGCAGAGGATCTGGAAAAGGCGCTGGAGAGTGCTGAAAAGATAACAACAGAAGGCGTCATTCCATCCGCAGTGGCAGAGCTTGAGAAGGCAATGGCGGCCGTCCAGGAGCTTCTTAACAGAATGAATGCCGGTGACACAACCGTTACGCAGGATCAGATAGACGCGAGCTTCAACGCGCTGACTGCTGCAATGGGCAATCTTCCGCTTAAGGCGGACAAGACAGAGCTGAATACACTCATAGAAACGGCAAATGCAGCTGTTGCTTCAGGTAAATATACAGAGGAGAGCGTGGCCGTCCTCAATGAGGCTTTGAAAGCTGCCGGGGAGATCCTGGGAGATGAGAATATTTCCACAGGTGAGCAGGACAGAGTAAATACTGCAGCAGCACAGCTCAGAACTGCACTAAACAGTCTTGTGGAAAAGCAGCCGGGGACAGGAGGAACAGGTTCGGACAGCAAACCGGGGACAGGCCTCGGGATAGGCGCAGGTAATAATACAGTAAGTGGCGCAGCGGCGGATGATAAAGCTGTAAAGACAGGCGATACGGAAAATGCGGCGCTGTGGCTGATGCTGCTGGCAGTATGTGCAGGAACGTGTATATGTTTATGGGTCAAAAGGCGAGAAAGATCCTGAGGGGGATAGTTGATCTGAAAGACATATCATAAAACTGGTATATCCAGCACAGCTGACACAATTGGCGCGAGCATGATATAGATGGGGACTTGCAAAGATAAAACTTTGCGAGTCCCCATGTGCGTTATAGATTTTTTCCTTAAGGAGTAACGCTTTCGCTGCTGCTCATTTCAAAGATGTATATATTCGTCGCAGACTATGAAAAAATGCAAGTTTTCTCGACAACTCCATTTGCAGCAGGTATAATACTATGCATATACAAGTTCAGCGAAAATGCGGACAATGATCTTCGATGGTCTTTAAGGAGGATAAAATGAAGAATACATATGATGGCATTCTCTCGTTTCAGGGACAGTGGAGAAACTATCAGGAGCGGGTACTAAGTGAAGCAGACCGGTATCTTGAGGATGGGAAGATACACGTTGTGGCTGCGCCCGGAGCAGGAAAAACTACGCTAGGCATTGAGTTGATCCGCAGGACCGGCCAGCCCTGTCTGATTCTTTCGCCTCGTCTTGTGATTCGTCAGCAGTGGCTCCAGCGGATAGAGGATTCATTCCTGGCAGCACAGAAGGGAGAACCCCAAGAGGATGTCCAGATTGTTTCAAACGATATCAGACAGCCGGGGCTTATCACATCCATCACTTACCAGACCCTGTTCTGCGGAATGACTGGACAGAAAGATATAGAAGAGACAGAGGACGAGACAGAAAAAGAAGAAATTGACTTTTCCGGCTTTGCTTTTGTCCAGAAGGTGAAGGAAGCTGGGATCCGCACCATATGCCTGGACGAGTGTCATCATTTGAAAAATGAGTGGTGGAAAGCGCTTGAGAACTTTATGGAGCAGATGCCGGATGTGACGGTCATCTCACTGACAGCAACGCCGCCCTATGACTCCACGCCTTCTCAGTGGGAGAGGTACACAAAGATGTGCGGTCCTGTGGATGCCGAGATCACGATCCCGGAACTGGTGAAAGAGGGAAGTCTGTGTCCCCACCAGGACTATGTGTGGTTTAACTATCCTTCCAGGGAAGAAGAACAGCAGATATTGAGTTTCCGCCGCAATGCGGACGAGATGTTCGGGCTGCTGATGGAGGACATGTCTTTAAAAGAAGCAGCCGCTTCACATCCCGCACTTTTGGACTATGAGAATTTTTATGATAGCATGCTGGAAAATCCCGGATATCTGTCCGCGCTTCTAACTTACTGTCAGGCGAGGGGAATCTCTTTTTCGTGGAAATGGCTGGAGGTTTTGAATGTAAAACAAATGCCCGAAATGTCAGAAAAATGGCTGGAACTTTTTCTTCAGGGATTTCTGTATGATGACAAAGACAAGTACAGCTGCACGGACGAATACAGGGAAGCTCTCATAAAAGAACTAAAAGCAAAGGGGCTGCTCGACCAGAAGAAGGTGAGATTTCTTGTCAGTGACAGGGTTGAGAAGCTTTTGATAAACAGCCGTGGAAAGCTTGACAGTATCCTTCATATTGCTTCCTGTGAGCACTCTGCCATGGGGGAGGGACTGCGGATGCTCATATTGACAGATTACATACGGAAAGAGTATCGGAACAGCTTAGGCAATGCCTCAAAGGATATCCAGACAATGGGAGTGCTCCCTGTTTTTGAGCTGCTCCGCAGAAGAGGCGGGGAATGGAAGCTTGGAATACTGTGCGGGAGCATGATCGTGATTCCGGACTCTGCAAGGGAGGGCTTTGAAGAGGAACTGCGTCTGGAAGATCCGGAATTTGCGCCGGTCTTTCGGGAGCTCACAAGCTCTGAGGGAGAAAAACTGGGATACAGCGAAGTTTCTGTTAAGGGGAAAATGAATCTGTACACCCGCATCGTCACAAGGATATTTGAGCGGGGACTTATCCAGATACTGATCGGGACAAAATCACTTCTCGGAGAAGGCTGGGATTCGCCGGGAATCAATTCCCTCATTCTGGCAAGTACGGTGGGTTCCTATGTGCTGGGCAACCAGATGAGGGGAAGGGCTATACGCACCTGCCCATGGAATCCGGAAAAAGTGAGCAATATCTGGCATCTGGTCTGTCTGTCCTCATCTGGAGAGAAGAAAGAAAAGCGCCGGATGGGGATTCCGGATCCGGAATTATCAGAGGATTACCGCACACTGGAGCGGCGCATGAAAGGAATTCTCTGTATCAGTTACGACGGCACTGTGATCGAGAATGGCATAGAACGTTTAAGTACAATAAAAAGACCTTATAATAAAGCGCATATCCGTCAGATCAATGAGGATATGGCAGAGAGGAGTATGAACCGGAGAGCAGTGGCACAGCAGTGGAAAGAGGCCGTGTGCATCTATGATAAAATGGAAGTCATGGATGAGTATGCTGTGGACCGGAAACAGTTAAAACCGGGAGTGAGATTTTTTCATGCTCTCGGCGCCCAGATCATGATCACTCTGGCAGAGGCGTATAATATTTTATACCGTGTCAACCTGCGCACAGATGCAAATCTGGAGCAGAACTTGTTTTTGTGGACCACCATGCTGTTTATCCTGCTCAGCATTGTGTTCGGCGGGAGGATTATCCGGCACCTGACGCCAATGTGGCGCTTCCGGGGAATCAGCAGAGGAATGTTGGACGCGCTGAAGCAGAGCGGTCAGATCACATCTGCCTGCAAGGTGATGAACGATGAGGTGGACGGCATCCTGTTCTGCGCGTGGCTGAAGGGAGGGACCGACCGGGAGAAAACCGTATATGCGGATGCTCTGGAGGAGGTGCTCTCGCCGGTGGAGAATCAGCGCTATCTCTTGTGCCATGGGGGAAGGAAGGACAGGGCAAAGGAATATTTCTGCGTTCCCTCAGTTCTGGCTTCCAGCAGGGAAAAGGCGGAGCTGTTCCAGAAAGCCATGCAGCCATATATCGGCAGATTCAGGCTTGTGTATACAAGAAATCCAGAGGGGAGAAAAATCCTTCTCCACGCCAGAGCAAAATCATTCTCCGGAAGGAATGAGCGGTTGATGGACAGGAAGAAGAAGTTGAAGGGGGCGCTGGAGTGATAGGATTTGGAAATATATAGACAACGAAAACCCGTTAACCTTTTGGTCAACGGGTTTCGTCGTTTTTATAAGTTATCTAAAGGAATGAGGGACTATCGGATTGGTTTATATGGTGTTATAAAGTGCTGTGAAGCCCGGAAATACGGGCTTCTTTTAATGTGTTCTTTTCGTGCTGTGTTGCAGTTTGCTGTCCCGTACTGTCCCAGAACTGTCCACGGGACAGATTAAAATAAAAAATTAAAAGCGTGTCACAACAAAGGAAGTATGGTATACTTTTGGGGTAGAGATAAAACACTCTAATAGGTAATATGGCAATATATAATGAATTTGGGCTTATTGAAATTGACGAAGCCAGAATTGATGAAACTTGTAATGCCTACTTCAAATGGAAAGACCTGAATACGTATATTTCTAACAATAGTCACAGAGGAATAAATATGCCGGATGCAATTAGTGAGCCTATGGGGTGTTATTGCTTAGGCTATTTATGGAATCGTGGCAGTGAAGTCGGTGACGCAACAAACCCGGAAACGGGTGAGAAAATCGAATTTAAAGCAACTTCCCGCTTTGAAGGAGATTTGTCTTCTTTTGGGCCGAAATGTGAATTTGACGATTTGGTATTTTTGAGATTTAATTTGGACGAGAACTTGCTGTATATCTATGACTTGAAAATTAACTCGGAAGAATTTGGAAAATATCCCGCAAATAGAACTCAAACAATCCAAGACCAAAAAGAACAGGGAAGACGACCTCATGTGAGTCTGCAACAATTATTTGTAGACGCACAAAATTTAGAGCCTGACATTATTTTCGATATTCGAAGATGCAAGGCTTACGACAGATTATCAGAATACTACCAAAAACTACTCGGTAAATAATACGAAAGGCGGAGTGTTTTATCTCTGCTTTTTCAAGTTGTAGATTGCGGCGCGCCGCGATTTATGATAATATAAATCATATTCTAATTAGCAGGAGTGAAAATAGATATGTATAGTATTGCTTCGTTTTTTGCAGGAGTAGGCGGAATTGATTTAGGGTTTGAGCAAACAGGAGAGTTCCAGACAGTATATGCAAATGAATTTGATAAATATGCAAGTGAAACTTTTGAACTTAATTTCCCAGGAGTAAAAGTTGATCAAAGGGATGTTCATATTGTGCCGGTTGAGGATGTGCCACAAACAGATATTATAATTGGTGGATTTCCGTGTCAAGCATTTTCAATAGCAGGATATAGACAAGGTTTTGATGATGAAAAAGGACGTGGAGAATTATTTTTTGAACTGGTACGTATGTTAGAAGCAAAAAGACCGAAGGTTGCATTGTTTGAAAATGTAAAAAACTTAGCAGGACATGACAACGGGAATACATTTAGGGTTATTTGTGAGCAGTTAGATTTGTTGGGATATTATTATACATCACAGGTATTAAACGCTATGAATTATGGAAATATGGCACAGAATAGAGAACGTATTTACATTGTGGCATTTCGTGAAAGTGAGGATTTCAATAAGTTTCACTGGCCGTTGCCGATACCATTAACTACGACAGTCAAAGATGTCATTGATTTTAATAAAAAGGTTGATGAAAAATATTATTATACAGAAGGAAAATATAAGGGAGATATATACAAACTTTTGGTAGAGGCAACTAAAAATGACGATTTAAAAAAACCGGCAATATATCAATGGCGGAGAAAATATGTACGGCAGAATAAAAGTGGTGTTGTACCTACTCTGACTGCAAATCAAGGTGAGGGTGGCCATAATGTCTGCATAGTGAAAACAAAGTATGGATTGCGGAAAATGACACCAAGAGAATGTTTTAATACGCAGGGATTTCCAAAGAATTATAAATTGCCTAAAAAACAGAGTGACGCAAGGTTATATAAACAAGCAGGAAATTCAGTATGTGTACCTGTAATCAAAAGAATAGCAGATAACATATTAGAAGCAATGAAATGATTTGCAAATCAGTTTGGTGATAATATGGCAGATAACTTAACCGTAGAGCAAAGAAGAAAAAATATGCAACATATAAAAAATAAAGACACAAAGATAGAGTTGGCTCTGCGTAAAGCATTGTGGAAGAGAGGCTTACGTTATAGAAAAAATTATGTTGCTTTACCGGGAAAGCCGGATATTGTTTTTACGAAATATAAAGTTGTAGTGTTTTGCGATAGTGAGTTCTTTCATGGAAAGGATTGGGAAGTATTAAAACCTCGTTTAGAAAAATCGAAAAATAGCGACTATTGGGTTAAGAAAATTTCAAGAAACCGAGAACATGATGAAGAGGTCGATAAACAGCTATTGTTTCTAGGATGGACGGTTATTCGATTTTGGGGAAAAGATATTTTGAAAAATACAGATGAGTGTGTAAGAGTCATAGAGGAAACTCTATTTGAAATATCTTTAAATGATAATGATTGGCTGGGCGAACCGTTAGACTTCGAAATTAAACAGTAGTAAAGAGGACAATAGAGAAATGAAAAGAAGTAGTGTAATAATCTTAGGATGTATAGCATTATTATTACCTTTTATGGGAATAATTGTTGCATGGAGATTTTTTGATAAGATTATTATTGATAATGCAGAGTTCTGGTATGGTTATATGGCGTATTTTGGGACTGTTTTATTGGCGGCAGTTGCTCTATTTCAAAATGTATGTGCGGATGAAGTTAATAATAGGCTAATAAAACAGCAACTTCGACAAAAAATTGGATATTTTGAACTAAGAAAAGTGCACGAACAAAAGAGAGTTTTATCTTTAAATCATGAAATTATACAAATGAATGGCTATCAAGAAGTGAAAGTAGAAAATCCAACTGATTGTTTGGGCAGGAGTGATATTTCAGCTTTGCCTGTTATGAAAATATGCTTAAAAAATGTTGGAGAGGATGTTATTCTAAATTTAGATATTTTAAGTGCGAAAATAAATGAGAAAGACGTAATAATTCCATGTTCAATCAAAGTTGTATATAAAGAAGAGGAAATATGGTTTGAGATAGAAAATATACAAATAGATAATGTAAACAACTTGAAAATTGAGTTGTTCTTTCGACTGGAAAATATTGCAGGGATAAGATACGGGCAAAATATTGTTATAGAAGCTCGAAAGTTTCTTGATATGGTGGGAAATAATGAGAAGTCGTCTGCTGTATATATTGTGACAGGATTTGGAAGCAGTATTGATTTTCTTGAATAAAACTTTAGTGAGGTAAAGGAACAAGGCGAAGCCGAGACGCCGTAGGGCAGTCCTTTACAGAACGGACACTGTCAATATAACCATGATACAGACGAGGACTTGAAAGGTCACAGCCTTGCAAGTCCTCTTGTGCGTTACTGATGATTTTTTTCGAGGAAGAGAGCTTCCTTTTCTATTTCTTTCTGAAATACATCTCTAGGCAGACCTTGTGCCTCTGGTCTGCGTTCATAACAGCCTTTTTCCGTCGAATAGATAAGGGCGGTGATTTTCGGCTTGCAGTTTTCTTTGTCAATCCCGTAGTAGATAATACGGGAAGTCTCCAGATACATCCCGATACTGTCAAAGTCTTTTGTGTAAATCTGATGTCTTTCCGGCATGGTAAGGTCAGCCGGACAATCATAATACTCTTCGGAGTCATCCCGATAGAAAAGGGGGAGCATGTGCATTTCATTACAGCTTGTGTTTACAATCACATGAAACCTCGGAATGAGTGCGCTGTACTGTGGCATATAGGCGGTGTAGGTGTCGTCCACATCATTCACCAGATACTCCGCTTCTTTGTAAAAAACATAGGGGAGAGGGGAAGCCTGCCCGGTGACAACGCCCTTTGTGGGGATTTGCATAGGAACGTTTTTTCCTAAGAGCCAGTCTATGTTTACGTTCAGAGCGTCAGCGATCAGTTCCAGTTTGTCCTGCTTTGGGTTATAGCTCCCGGAGAGGTAGGAACTGAACGCTCCTTTGCTTATCCCGGTTTTCTGTACTAATTCCACTTGTCTCATTTTCCGCACTTCCATAGCAAATTTAATCCGCTCCGCAATCGTATTCATATCTGTTCTCCTCAACTTTCCTTTTAAGGTCAATCCACTGTTTCTAGGACTACTATATCACGAGCAGAAGAAAAAAGAAAGAAAAAGTTTATAAATAACTAAACTTTATGTTGCAAATGTGGCGAAAGGATGTTAAGATACAAATAGTTCAGAAATATCTAAACTTTTTGGCGCGCCCGATATTGCTGAATAATAAACAGAAAATAGAGGACACTGACCTATCGGTGAAACGGGGAGAAAGGATATTGTATGCTTATCAATCTGACAAAGGAACAGATAAAAGATGTATTTGGAGAACTGCGGTACATGGGAGCGGACAACTGCTACAAATATGACAAAGAGAGCCGGAAGAGGACAGATGAAGTGGAAGCCTTAAAACTCCACCTCGGAAGCGCAAAGTTAGGGAACAGCGTGGACATCCGGCTTGAAGCCACGGAGCTTCCAAAGATTGAGCCGTATGCGGTGGTGGAACTGGAAAACGCTGTCTATGACCCGTATGTGCAGAGGGGCAATTTCCCGGTTCTGGTGGAGCGTGTGACCTGCAAGGGTATCCGTTCTGTCTCCGGCAAAGGCAACGTGTAAAGGCAGGTTCCCGGAGCTTTCCTGCGGACTGCTCCGTACAACGTGAAAGGAGCAAGGGAGCAGGGAAGAGTCCGGGGACGTGGCGTAAGCCACGGGAAGCTAAGAAAGGCAGGGATGATGAACGGAGACAACAAAAAATGAACAACCCCCCTATACTAACAGGGGGGTAACACGACAAAAAGAAGAACTGTCGGCATTGATTGACTGGTGCCAGATTACAGTCAAAGGTCTGGACGTGTTTACGATTATAGAGGACATCCTGCGTATTCCTTTAAATCTTATGGAGCTTCACTGTAAAGGAAAGGCGATTGCAGGGCATGAACTTGTGGCGGGCTTTGACAATATCAAAATTCTCAAGCCTACGGGGAACATCCAGTATGAGGGCTTCCAGATACTCATGAGCGGTTCGGGATGCAGGAATTATGAGAACTTTCTTAAGATTAACAAAGAGACATGGTTTGAGTTTCTGGAGAGAGTGTGCAGATACCATGTAAACTTTCCACGGATAGATTTGGCGATTGACGACAGAAAGCCTTATCTGTATATCCCAGAGCTTATCCGTCTGAAAAATGAGGGGCTTATATCCAGTCAGATGAGGGACTTTAAGGAACACCGTTCAGACCGTCTGAAAGAGGATGAGATAGAAGCAAAAGGAAAGAGTCTGTATATTGGAAGTGAGAGCAGTGATTTTCGGATTGTATTCTATGAAAAGGGATATGAACAGCATGAGAAGTTCGGCAAAGAGTTAGATGTGAACTGGAACAGATACGAACTGCGTTTCCGGCAGAAAAAAGCGGTGAGGGCGGTGCAGGAGCTTATCGAGTACCGGGATGTGGCACGGGTGGCAATGGGAGTTTTAAAGGATAAAGTGCGGTTTCTGCAAAAGCCTGCGGACGGCAGGGCAATGAGGAAACGGCTTTACCTTACCTATCAGCCGTGGGCGGATTTTCTGTCAGATGTGGAGAAGATAAAGCTGACCATGAACCCGGAAAAGAAAACGCTGGATAAAATCTGGAACTGGCTGACAACGGCTGTCGCT
This sequence comes from uncultured Mediterraneibacter sp., assembly GCA_944383695.1. GTDB lineage: Bacteria > Bacillota > Clostridia > Lachnospirales > Lachnospiraceae > Mediterraneibacter. The sequence continues at coordinate 44,703 of CALWQP010000001.1, read as the reverse complement.
CCCTCTCTTAAGCTGTTTTCGGAGATTGGAAAGGCAGAGGATAAAGATTATCTCCAAATGCTCCTGGAGAGCGCAGAGATGAACGAGACACAACAAAGGCTGTATGAGGACTATATCAAGATACACCGACTGGAAGAAAGAGAAAGGAGCGTGGAGAGGGACGGGAGAAAAGGACACAGCACAGACGACGATACAATATAAAGTGGCGCTGACAGTCAATGAAGCGTCTGATTATACCGGGATTGGCAGGAATAGCCTGCGCAGACTGATTGCATGGCAGAAACTGCCCGTTGTCCGTATCGGGAACAAGATATTGATACGGACAGAGGTTCTGGACAGATTTTTGAGGGAAAATGAGGGACGGAACATAAAAAACAAGTATGAAGTGATTGCGGTATGAACAGAGGTGCGATTATAATACTGTCAGACCAGTTCTGATAGTCCTTGCACGGAAAGGAGCGTGCAGATTGGGCAAGGACTTAAAAGGAAATACGTTGCCGGACGGGATTGTGCAGAGAAAAAATGGAAATTACCGGGGACGTTTTCAGTACAAAGGCGAGATATACACAAGAGACAATGCGGATTTAAAGGAACTTATTCAGCAAATGGAAGAACTGCGGTATGAGGTCAAGCATGGGCTGAAAGGCAAAGGCGACAATGTGACCTTGAACGCATGGTTTGATGTCTGGCTGAATACGCATAAGCGGAAGTCGATAAAAGAAAGTACACAAGTGCGATATGATGATTTTTATCGCCGGTACATGGAAAAGCAGATAGGAAGATACCGGGTGGCAGACTTTAATCCGATGATATTAGAACGCTTGTTGCAGGATATGGCAGACAAGGATTACAGTACAAAAACTATCCGGGATGTATATAACATCCTCAATGCCATGTTTAAATATGCGGTACATAACCGTCTTATCACATTTAATCCGTGTGCGGGGGTGGATATTCCGAAAACAAAGACAAAGCCTATCCGTGTACTGACTGTGGAAGAACAGAGGGAAGTTCTGGAGCAGGCGAAAGGCAGACTGCATGAACATTTGATTGTGACGGCACTCGGTACGGGTATGCGGGGCGGTGAGCTTCTGGGGCTTACATGGGACGACGTAGATTTTCAGAAGAGAGAAATCCATGTCAATAAAACACTTGTGTATATCAAGGATTTGGAGACGAAGAAATATGTGTTCAAATATCAGACACCAAAGACAAAGAACAGTATACGGATAATCCCCATGCAGGAAAGCGTCTACAAGGCGTTGAAACGTCAGCGTATTCAGAAAAAGGAAATGCAGATGCTTTCTGATAAGTGGGAACCGTTGAGCGGATTTGAAAATCTGGTGTTTGTAGGGAAGAACGGGAAGCCGATTACGGAACATTCCTTTCAGGTGACATTGGACGGGATAGAAAAGGCAATCAATAAGGAGCGCAGAAAGAGGGTAGAAAAGGAAAAGACAGAGTTTATTCCCATACAGCATTTTTATCCTCATGCACTCCGGCACACATTTGCGACAAGGTGTTTTGAAGCAGGGATTGAAGCGAAAGTCGTGCAGGGCTTTCTTGGACATTATTCCATAGCGATTACACTGGATTTGTATACACACGTTACGAATGATAAAGCAAAGACGGAAATGGACAAGCTACAAAATTTATATCAGGAGATAATCTGAGATAAGAAAGAATATAGAGATAAAATGAAAAGTGCGAAATTCCTTTGGAATGGAACTGTCCCAAAACTGTCCACGAGGCATGCGGGACAGTCCTATGAACAGCGAAAACCCGCTAACCACAAGGGCTAACGGGTTTCGTGTTTATTAGTTATCTAAAGGAATGAGAGTAAAGTGCGACATCCCGGTCCCCCGGGATGCCTTTACTTTATGAGGGGGGAGATAGTTGTTTTATCAACTATCTGAGTCTTAGTATAGCCAGAAAATGTGTCCAAAGTATGTTTAAACTCTTAAAGAAAAAGAAAAAACCTTATTAAATTCTTAATAAATATTACCGTACTCTGATCGTATTTCCCGCATAGATCAGATCCGGATTAGCAATTCCATTCAATGCAGACAGCGCACTGACTGTAGTGCCGAATTTTACCGCAATGCCGCTCAGGGTATCGCCGGGCTGGATGGTGTAATACTGTGTTCCGGTGCTGCCGGAGCCTCCGTTCTCCGGCACGCGCAGGGTATTTCCTGCATAAATCAGATCCGGGTTGGAGATACCGTTCAGTGAGGACAGCGCGCTCACCGTGGTCCCATAGCGCTGAGCAATGCCGCTTAAAGTGTCGCCGGGCTGGATCACATAGGTGATGTAATCCGGCGAGGGAGATGGGGACGGAGAAGGCGAGGGGCTGCTCCCATCCAGATGATTGAGCCCTGCGGCCTTGACGCGCTCCCAGTCAACTGTGCCCTGAAATTCACTGGCATCAAGTCCTTTTATACTCATAAAGATCAAACCTTTCAAATAGATATGTCCGGCAGGCGATCTGGCAGAGTTGCCGGATATGTTTTAATATATGCGAAAAACGTGACAGGAGTTCAGATGCAGCCAATATTTAAATTAATTTCAAATATTTAAAATAATTTCATTGTCCGGTTGTGGAAACAGAAAAAATCGTCTATACTCTTTAAGGTATGGATGACTTTTCTGTGCGGGAATGCGGCTGCCGCCGTCACGGCGGAAAAAGCGGGAGGAAACAAATGAAATCGAATGATACATATGATACTCAGAATAAGATACTGACGATCCCTAATATACTGTCTTTTTTCAGGCTTTGCCTGATTCCGGTCATTATGTGGCTGTACTGTGTGGAGAAAAACTATTTATGGACCGGGATCATTCTCATATTATCGGGGATAACGGACACGGTAGATGGATTTGTGGCAAGACATTTTCATATGACCAGTGAGCTGGGAAAGGTGCTGGACCCTATCGCGGATAAACTGACGCAGGCGGCCATGCTGTTCTGCCTCCTCACGCGTTTCCCGCTTATGATCGTGCCCCTTGGTATTATGATATTGAAGGAATTTTTTATGGGGGTTACCGGGCTGATGGTCATACAGAAGACGGGCAAAGTATCCGGAGCTGACTGGCATGGGAAGGTGACCACCTGGCTGCTTTACGCCATGATGATCCTGCATGTGTTCTGGTATAATATCCCTGCAATGGCATCAAGGCTGTTGATCGGAGTGTGCGTGGTCATGATGCTGATATCACTGGCTCTTTATGGGCGTCACAATCTGAAGACGCTGAAAGGGGAGCGGCCGTCAGAGGAGTAGAGGAAAAGAAGGAAAGACAGTGACAGAAGTTAAATAATAGAAGAGAGTTGGGAAAAAGGCTCTGTCGGTGAGATTGACTGGCAGAGTCTTTTTACTGATAAAGATTTTCATTTATTAAATATTTTTGAGAATTATTATTGACAAGCAGTGAAAAATTGTGTATATCAATTATGTTATCAGGTTAGCTCTCGCTAACCTGGATTTGTGTTGTGATGTCTGCAGGGAGAGCATTTACTGCGGAATCACCGGATACAGAAAAGGGTCGTTTTAAAGAAAGGAAGATATTTATGAAAAACCGGAAGAGAAATCCCATGCGTTTTATATGGCTGTTATTTGGATTCCTGTCTATGGGGATCGGGGCGGTGGGAGTTGTGCTGCCGGTGCTCCCCACAACGCCGTTTTTACTGCTGGCGTCCTTCTGCCTGGCGAAGGGCTCCAAGCGTTTCCATAACTGGTTCACAGGGACAAAGTTATACAAGAAGCATCTGGAAAGTTTTGCGAAAAACCGTTCTATGACGCTGAAGACAAAGTTCAGCCTGCTGATTCCGGCGTCCTGTATGCTGATCCTGGCATTTCTGGCGATGCAGAATATATATGGCAGAATCTTTATTGTATTTCTGATCATTTTTAAATATGTGTATTTCTTTACGAGGATCCGCACTGTCCCCGCCGGGCAGGAGTTCCTTCCGGATGCGGAGGGCTAGAGCTGTGGGTGGCAACGAGAAGACCAGTAAGGTAGAGAAGAAGCGGAAGAAAGAGCAGTATGTGGTGGAGGAGATGGTCCGTCTGTACTGCCGTAAGAACCATGAGGGATATGACCGGAGTATAGGACGGATGTGCCCGGACTGTCAGGAGCTCTCTGACTATGCGAGGCAGCGCAGCGACAAGTGTCCTTTTATGGAGAAAAAGACATTCTGCAGTAACTGTAAAGTGCACTGCTACAAGCCTGAGATGCGGGAAAAGATACGTCAGGTAATGCGGTTTTCCGGGCCCCGGATGCTGCTGCATCACCCGATTCTTGCTGTCTGGCATGTGGTGTGCAGTATGCGTGAAAAGAAAAGGCAGCGGTAAACAGGTATGAAACCGCGGCCGGAGAGGATATTATGATCAAAAAAAGGCTTGTGGGGCTTTTGTCCCACGCAAAAAAATATATTATTTACCAGGTGGCGTGGCAGTGGGGTTCTCTGCTCTGTCAGATCGTGCTGATCTACTGCGCCGCATTTCTGCTGGAGCAGGCGCTGTTCTGGGAGGTGACTCCCCGGATGGCGGTTTCTTACGGCGGGATCGTGGTGCTTGCGCTGCTCCTGCGTTTTGTCTGTGACCGCGGAGCGTCCCATGCGTCTTATCGGGCGAGCGTGGACGTGAAGCGGATACTGAGGGATAAGATTTATGAGAAACTGCTCCGGCTGGGGGCGGCGTACAGAGAGAGGACAGCTACTTCTGAGGTGGTACAGATGGCAGCAGAGGGCGTGGAGCAACTGGAAACGTATTTTGGAAGATATCTTTCTCAGCTCTTTTACAGTCTGCTGGCGCCGGTGACATTATTCATCGTGCTGTCCTTTGTGAACTGGAAGGCAAGCCTTGTGCTGCTGGTCTGTGTGCCTCTGATCCCCATTTCCATTGTGGCAGTCCAGAAGCTTGCCAAGCGTCTCCTGAACAAATACTGGGGCATCTACACAGAACTGGGGGACAGCTTCCTGGAGAATCTGCAGGGGCTGACTACTTTGAAGATTTATGGTTCGGATGAAAATAAGGCTGTTGAGATGGATGAAGAATCCCAGCGGTTCCGCCGGATCACCATGAAGGTGCTGACCATGCAGCTCAATTCCACCAGCGTTATGGATATCATTGCCTACGGCGGGGCGGCAGTGGGGATGATCGTCACGCTTTCGGAATTTATGAAAGGGTATTTAAGCCTGCACGGCGCACTGCTGCTGATCCTTCTGGCTTCGGAATTCTTTATTCCCCTGCGTCTCCTTGGTTCGTTCTTCCATATCGCTATGAACGGCATGGCGGCAAGCGACAAGATTTTTGCCCTCCTGGATCTGCCGGAGCCGGAAGAGGCTTCTGAAGAGCTGGATGACAGAGCAATTGATATTACATTTACCGGCGTCCATTTCTCCTATGAGAAGGACAGGGAAATCTTAAAGGGAATCGACATGGAGTTCCCGGCAGGCAGTTTCACCTCTATTGTTGGAACTTCGGGCTGCGGAAAGAGTACCGCGGCAGCAATCCTTATGGGAAGAAATAAAGGGTATACAGGCAGTGTGACAGTCCAGGGCAAAGAGCTTTCAGATATCCGGGAAGACAGTCTGATGGACCATATCACCCTGATCAGTCATAACAGCTACCTGTTCAAAGGGACAGTGGAGGACAACCTGCGGATGGGAAAATCAGATGCCACGGAAGCTGAGATGCGGGAAGCGCTTATGAAAGTAAATCTGTGGGGATTCCTTCAGGCGCAGCAGGGGCTTGCCACGGCGGTGGCGGAGAAAGGCGGAAATTTCTCGGGCGGCCAGTGTCAGCGGCTTGCCATAGCCCGGGCGCTTCTGCACGACACACCGGTCTATATCTTTGATGAGGCGGCTTCCAATATCGATGCAGAGAGCGAGGAGATGATCATGGAGACCGTATGCGCTCTGGCAGAGACGAAAACCGTCATCCTGATTTCCCACCGGCTTGCCAACGTGGTGAAGTCAGACCGGATCTATATGCTGAAAAATGGTCTGGCGGCAGAGATGGGAACACATGAAATGTTGATGCAGCGGAACGGAGAATATGCGAAACTGTACCGGTCTCAGATGAAACTGGAGCAGTATGGAAAGGAGGCGGCAGTATGAATACAGGCAAAAATTCTGGAGAAAGAGCGCATGCAAGAAGGAGTGGCATCCGCATCATGGGACAGCTGATCGGGCTTGTGAAGCCACTTCTTCCGGTCATGCTCCTTGCCATTGCGCTGGGGACAATAGGATATCTGTGCGCCATCTTCCTTACGATCCTGGCAGGATTTGGGCTGATGCACATTATCCTGGAACCCATGCAGGAATTCCTGGGATATGCGCTGACTCCGGAGCAGGCGGGCATCTTCCTCGGGGCATCCCCGGGGGCTCTGTTCATTGCGCTGGCTGTCATAGCTGTGATGCGGGGCATCCTGCATTATGGGGAGCAGTACTGTAATCATTTTATTGCATTTAAGCTTCTGGCGATCATCCGGCATAAAGTGTTTGCCGTACTCCGGAAGCTGTGCCCGGCCAAGCTGGAAGGGCGCGACAAAGGTAATCTGATTTCTGTCATAACCTCGGACATTGAGCTTCTGGAAGTATTTTACGCCCACACGATTTCACCTATTGCCATTGCGGCGCTGACATCCCTTGTGATGATCCTGTTCATCGGGCAGTTTTCCGCAGCGGCGGCTGTCCTTGCGCTGGCGGGATATGTGGTGGTCGGCGCGGTGATCCCTTTGTATTTTGGAAGCAGGGGCGCGGACAAGGGGATGGAATTCCGCAACGGTTTTGGAAATCTGAACAGCTTTATCCTGGACTCTCTGCGGGGGCTGGATGAGACGATCCAGTACCGGCAGGGCGGAAAGAGAAGGGAAGAGATGGCAGAGCGTTCGGACGAATTGGGCAGGATGCAGAAAGGCCTGAACCGTCTGGAAGCCTCACAGCGTTCGGTCACAAACCTGGCAATCCTTATCTTCTCCTTCGCCATGCTTTCCCTGATGATCGTTTTGCGGCAGGCAGAGATTGTGAGCGTGACAGGCATGCTGGTGGGAACTATCGCCATGATGGGCTCTTTTGGACCGGTAACGGCGCTTGCCAGTCTGTCCAACAATCTGAACCAGACACTTGCCAGCGGAGAGAGAGTGCTTTCCCTGCTGGAGGAGATGCCGCAGGTGGAAGAAGTCTCTGGAAGAGACGCCACAGGCTTTACGAAAGCCGCCGCTGAGCATGTGGACTTTACCTATGAAACAGAGCAGATATTAAAAGACTATTCCATGGAAATCCCGCAGGGAAAGATCATCGGTATCCATGGGGCGAGCGGCTCAGGAAAATCGACCCTGCTGAAGCTGTTGATGCGGTTTTGGGATGTGCAGGGCGGAAGGATCAGTATCTCGGATAAAGATGTGCGGGATATCAATACTGCGGATTTAAGGGCAATGGAGTCTTATGTTACGCAGGAGACCTGCCTGTTCCACGATTCGATCGCAAATAATATTGCCGTAGGGAAGCCGGGAGCATCCAGGGAAGAAATCATGGAAGCGGCGAAAAAGGCGTCTATCCATGACTTTATCATGACTCTGCCAAAGGGATATGATACAGAAGTGGGCGAACTGGGAGATACGCTTTCGGGCGGAGAAAAACAGAGGATCGGGATCGCCCGCGCTTTCCTGCACGACGCGCCCTTTATCCTTCTGGACGAGCCTACCAGCAACCTAGATTCCCTGAATGAGGGAATCATCCTGAAGTCACTGAAAGAAGGCAGAGGAGACAAGACCGTGCTGCTGGTATCACACAGGAAATCTACGATGAACGTGGCGGATGTGGTGTATGAGATGGATAACGGGAGGATATCTTAAGAGAGCGATCGGAGATCTGCAGGTTTGTTAGTAATACGGGGAATCATGTATCTTTTCAAAATCAACAGCGGAAAAAAGGAAATTGATTTGTACCAGTTCAGTCTTCCGGAAGAATTACAGGATTTTATACCGCTTAAATCTCAATAAGCTCTATCTTAGCGGTATCGTTTAAGGCGTTTGTACGGTTAAAATTAAATAACGCATATTTTAGCCGTACTTCTACTGGTATTTATACTGTTTAAAAATTCAAAAAAAACATTTTAACCGTATTACAGCGGGTGTTTCTACCAGTGAAAATTCAAAAATATTAAATTTAACCGTACTGATCCGAAAATTTCTACGGCTTGAATTTCGGAGATTTAAGTTAAAACCGTACCTTTTAAGAATTTTTACAAAAGCTGATGTCCCGGATAAAGGCTGAACCTTTGCATTGATTTCCTTGAGATTTGTGTAAAAAATATTGACAATCCGGAAATGGCGTGGTATCGTAGACCACAAGTTAATACACTAAACCGATGAAGCGGAGATAACGGCGATCATGCCTTTACAGAGAGTCCGGGATGCTGAGAACCGGATGAGAAACAAGTCGTCAAATGGACCGCTGAGGGCGCAGTCAAATGCCGGGAAAGAAATCCCGCAGAGTATTCTGCGACGTGGAGGCATACGTTAGTTGCCGGGGATATGATGGTATCCTGCTAAGCGCACAGGGATTTCCTGTGAATTCGAGGTGGCACCGCGGATTATAGTTATTATGCATGATTCGCCCTTGACAGAAATAAAAATCTGTCAGGGGCGATTTTGTTTTTTCAGTAAGCCATGCGCCGGCAGATAATTGCCCTGACCGTGTGAGCTGGCTCACAAAGGGCGGGGCAATTATCTGCCGGCATAGGGCGGACGCCCTACATGAATAATCTGGCGGATGGAATAGAATACCATCTGATAAAGAAAGCTCAGCCAGATTATGAATGGCATGGCTGGAAAGAAGAGACCGTGTGAGCTGGCTCACAAAGGGCGGGGCAATTATCTGCCGGCATAGGGCGGACGCAGAAAAGGAGGCAGAAACGATGAAGATTTTACCCAGTTTAGAAGACGTCAGAAAGATCGCGCAGACAGGTGCATACAAGGTTGTCCCGGTGAGCTGCGAGATTCTTTCAGATATCTGTACACCCATTGAAGCAATGAAGATATTAAAGAATGTATCCACCCACTGCTACATGCTGGAGTCGGCGCAGGCAGATGAAAAATGGGGGAGATACACATTTCTGGGATATGATCCGAAGATGGAGATCACCTGCATGAACGGTGAGATGAATGCCGGGGGAGTCCGGTTCAGGACAGACGATCCGTCCGGGTATCTCCGGCAGATCCTTGCGGATCACAAGAGTCCCCGCTTTGAGTATCTTCCGTCCTTTACCGGAGGACTGGTAGGATATTTCTCCTATGACTATCTGGGATACAGTGAGCCTGCCGTGCGGACAGAGGCAGAAGATACAGAGGCATTTAAAGATGTGGATCTGATGCTTTTTGACAAGGTGATCGCTTTTGACCATTTCCGGCAGAAGATCATCCTGATCGCCAATATGCTTCTCGGGGACGGGGAGGCGGAAACGCTGGAAACAGAATATAACAGGGCTGTCATGGAATTGAAACAGATGCGGAACCTTCTGCGTACCGGTGAGAAAAAGGAAGAGCCGGGAGGGCGTCTTACAGGAGAGATCACTCCGCTGTTTGAGCGGCAGGAGTTCTGTTCCATGGTGGAGAAGGCGAAGCATCACATCCGGGAGGGAGATATTTTCCAGATCGTGCTTTCCAACCGGCTTGCCGTTCCTTTTGAGGGCAGCCTTCTGAATACCTACCGGGTGCTCAGGACGATCAACCCGTCGCCGTACATGTTCTATTTCTCGGGGACGGATGTAGAGGTGGCAGGTGCATCTCCGGAGACGCTGGTAAAGCTGGAGGACGGTGTGCTCCACACCTTCCCGCTTGCGGGTACAAGACCGAGAGGCAAGACGGACGAGGAAGACAAGGCGCTGGAGAAGGAGCTTCTGGCAGACCGGAAAGAGCTTGCGGAGCACAACATGCTGGTGGATCTGGGGCGGAATGACCTGGGGAAGATCAGCCGGTTCGGTACCGTGCAGGTGGAGAAATTCCATTCCATCGAGCGTTTTTCCCATGTAATGCATATCGGTTCTACGGTGAGGGGAGAGATCCGGGACGGCTGCGACGCGCTGGATGCCATTGAGGCAGTCCTCCCGGCGGGGACCCTTTCCGGGGCGCCAAAGATCCGGGCATGCCAGCTCATCGGGGAACTGGAGAATAACAAGAGAGGCATTTACGGAGGTGCCATCGGATATATAGACCTCACAGGGAACATGGATACCTGTATTGCCATCCGCATTGCCTACAAGAAAAACGGCAGAGTATTCGTGCGGAGCGGGGCCGGGATTGTTGCAGATTCCGTGCCGGAGAAAGAATACCAGGAATGCATCAATAAGGCGGGCGCTGTGATGGATGCGCTGAGATCCGCAGAGGAGGTGGACCTGTGATACTATTGATCGATAATTATGACAGCTTTTCCTACAACCTGTACCAGTTGATCGGGGAGATCGATCCTGAGATCAAAGTCATACGAAACGACGAGATGACTGTGGAAGAGATCCGCAGCATGCATCCGGACCGTATCATCTGTTCTCCCGGACCGGGCAGACCGGAGGATGCGGGGATCATCGTTGAGGCAGTAAAGGATCTGGGGAAGGAAATCCCTCTTCTGGGCGTCTGCCTGGGGCATCAGGCAGTGTGCGCGGCATTCGGCGCAGATATCACCTATGCGAAAGAGCTGATGCACGGAAGACAGTCAAATGTAAAATTTGACAGGACCTGCCCGCTGTTTCAGGATATCCCGGAGACAGCCCCTGTCGCCAGATATCATTCTCTTGCAGCGGACGCATCGACCATCCCGGAGGGACTGAAGGTCACAGCCGTTGCAGATGACGGCGAGGTGATGGCAGTGCAGCACAGAGAATATCCGATCTACGGCGTCCAGTTCCACCCGGAATCCATCCTGACGACGGACGGCAGACAGATGCTGAAAAATTTTATAAAATAATAAAGGAGATAGAAGCCATGATCAAAGAAGCAATCGTAAAAATCGTAAACAAAGAAGACCTGACCTATAATGAAGCGTATACTGTGATGAATGAGATCATGAGCGGGGAAACCACGCCCACACAGAATGCGGCATTCCTTTCCGCCCTCTCCACAAAGAGTGCCAGAGCAGAGACCACGGACGAGATCTCAGGGTGCGCGGCGGCGATGCGCGCCCACGCGGTAAAGGTAGAGACCGGAATGGATGTGTTCGAGATCGTAGGGACCGGCGGGGACAATGCCCACAGCTTTAATATTTCTACCACCTCCGCCCTGGTCGCGGCAGCAGGCGGGATGAAGGTGGCAAAGCACGGCAACCGGGCGGCGTCCTCCCAGTGCGGGACAGCGGACTGTCTGGAAGCGCTGGGCGTAAATATCCAGCAGAGCCCGAAGCGGTGCGTGGAACTTTTAAACGAGGTGGGGATGTGCTTTTTCTTCGCTCAGAAGTATCACACCTCCATGAAATATGTGGGAGCCATCCGCAAGGAGCTGGGATTCCGCACAGTATTTAATATCCTGGGTCCCCTTACGAATCCGGGAAATCCCACCATGCAGCTCCTGGGCGTGTATGATGGTTATCTGGTGGAGCCTCTGGCACAGGTACTGACAGATCTTGGAGTAAAGCGGGGGATGGTGGTCTACGGACAGGATAAATTAGATGAGATCTCCATGAGCGCGCCAACGACTGTGTGCGAGATCCGGGACGGATGGATCCGGAATTATGTCATCGCCCCGGAGGATTTCGGGTTTGACCGCTGTACAAAGGCGGATCTTCTGGGAGGAACGCCGGAAGAGAATGCGGCGATCACCATGTCCATCCTGAAAGGGGAGAAGGGGCACCGGAGAAATGCAGTGCTCATGAACGCCGGGGCGTCCCTCTATATCGGGGGCAGGGCGGAGACCATGGCAGACGGCGTGAAGCTGGCGGCAGAGCTGATTGATTCCGGCAAAGCGTTGGAGACATTGAATAAGCTCATCGAAGTCAGCAACCGCCCGGAGCCGGCAGCAGAAACGGCGGCAGCAGAAACGGCAGCGGCAGAAACGGGGGCGCAAGAATGACGGCGGCAGGCGGGACGATCCTGGACCGGCTTGCGGATCACGCGCGGGAGCGGGTGGAAGAGGCGAAGCGAAGGATATCCCCGGAGGAAATCCGGCAGAAGGCACTGAGCATGCAAAAGGGGAATTTCGCATTTGAAAATGCACTAAAGAAACCAGATATCGCGTTTATCTGCGAGTGCAAAAAGGCGTCTCCATCTAAGGGACTGATCGCCCCGGAGTTCCCGTATCTTCAGATTGCCAGAGACTATGAAGCGGCGGGAGCGGACGCCGTCTCCGTACTGACGGAGCCCAAATGGTTCCTGGGAAACGATGCGTATCTGAAGGAAATCACAGAGACAGTGTCTATCCCCTGCCTGAGGAAGGATTTCACAGTGGATGAATACATGATCTATGAGGCAAAGCTGCTGGGCGCGTCCGCTGTACTTTTGATCTGCTCTATCCTGCCGGAGGAGCAGATAAAGGAATGTATCGGGATCTGTGATGAGCTTGGGCTGTCCGCTTTGGTGGAAGCCCATGATAAAAATGAGGTGGAATCGGCACTGCGAGCCGGCGCCCGGGTGATTGGCGTGAACAACCGGAATTTAAAAGATTTCTCTGTGGATACAGAGAACAGCCGGAGGCTGAGGCAGATGATTCCGCCGGATGTCCTGTTTGTCTCTGAGAGCGGCGTGAGCGGCGCGGAGGATGTGAGCAGGCTGCGTGAGATTGGGGCGGACGCGGTGCTGATCGGAGAAACACTGATGCGCGCGAAGGACAAGAAGGCAAAACTCCTGGAGCTGAAAGGAGAGGCATAAATGACGAAGATCAAGCTGTGCGGGCTGTCCCGCCCCCGTGATATCCAGGCGGCGAATGAGCTGAAACCGGATTATATCGGATTTGTCTTTGCCCCGAAGAGCCGGAGATATGTCCCGCCGGAGAAGGCGGCGGAGCTGAAGCGGATGCTGGACCCGCAGATTAGGGCGGCGGGGGTGTTTGTGGATGAGGACCCGCAGATTATAGAAGAACTTGTCAGGCAGGGAGTGATCGATGTGGTGCAGCTCCACGGCGGAGAGGATGAAGCTTATATCCATAGCCTTCGGGAGAGACTGGGAAGCCCCCGGATCATTCAGGCATTTTCTATCCATACAGAGCAGGATGCGGAGAAGGCAGATGAAAGCAGCGCGGATCTGATATTGGTGGATTCCCCGGGCGGTGGAACAGGAGAGGTGTTTGACTGGGAGCTGCTCGGCAAGATCCGCCGCCCTTATTTCCTGGCAGGAGGTCTGACCCCGGAAAATGCAGGGGACGCGGTAAGTATGCTGCGACCTTTCGGGGTGGACGTCAGTTCCGGAATTGAGACGGATGGATATAAAGACAGGGATAAAATGGCGGAATTTGTTCTGGCGGTCAGACAGGCAGATGTGCGGCGGCAAGAAGAGTGACCTGGATTCGGAACAGGATTCGGCAGATAGAAGAATGAGAAAAGAAAGGATGAGATACAATGACAAACCCGAGCGGACGCTTCGGCATCCACGGCGGTCAGTATATACCGGAAACACTGATGAACGCTGTGATCGAGCTGGAGGAAGCGTATAACCATTACAAAAATGACCCGGAGTTTAACCGGGAGTTAGAAGAGCTTTTCAATGAATATGCAGGGAGACCTTCCCGGCTGTATTATGCGGAGAAGATGACAGAAGACCTGGGCGGAGCGAAGATTTATCTGAAGAGGGAAGATCTGAACCACACGGGAGCCCACAAGATCAACAACGTGCTCGGTCAGGCGCTCCTGGCAAAGAAAATGGGAAAGACCAGGCTGATCGCGGAGACAGGCGCCGGACAGCACGGAGTTGCCACCGCCACTGCGGCTGCTCTCATGGGTATGGAATGTGTGGTCTTCATGGGAGAGGAAGATACGATCCGCCAGGCGCTGAATGTGTACCGCATGCGTCTGCTCGGAGCTGAGGTCATTCCGGTAAAGACCGGAACGGCAACACTGAAAGACGCGGTCTCTGAGGCAATGAGAGAGTGGACGTCCAGGATCAGTGACACCCATTACTGCCTCGGTTCTGTCATGGGTCCCCATCCGTTCCCCACGATCGTAAGGGATTTCCAGGCGGTGATCTCGAAGGAGATCAAAGAGCAGATCCTTCAGAAAGAAGGACGCCTGCCGGACGCGGTGGTCGCCTGTGTGGGAGGCGGCTCCAATGCCATCGGAAGCTTTTACCACTTTATAGAGGGTGAAGGGGTGCGGCTGATCGGTTGTGAGGCGGCAGGAAAGGGGATTGACTCCTTTGAGACTGCGGCAACGGTCAACACGGGCAGCGTGGGCATCTTCCACGGCATGAAGTCTTATTTCTGCCAGGATGAATACGGGCAGATCGCCCCGGTCTACTCCATTTCTGCAGGGCTGGATTATCCGGGCGTGGGTCCGGAGCATGCATATCTCCATGATATCGGCAGGGCGGAATACGTTCCGGTTACAGATGAGGAAGCTGTGAATGCATTTGAATATCTGGCGAGGACAGAAGGGATCATTCCGGCGGTCGAGTCCGCCCATGCCGTGGCGCATGCGATGAAGATCGCGCCTGAGATGAGCCGGGATCAGATTATTGTCATCACGATTTCAGGCAGGGGAGACAAAGACTGTGCTGCCATTGCCCGTTACAGAGGGGAGGATATCTATGAGTAACATAAGAAAAGCATTTGAAAATGGAAAAGCATTTATCCCGTTTATCACCTGCGGGGATCCGGATCTGGAGACAACGGCGGCAGTTGTCCGCGCGGCTGTGGCAAACGGAGCCGATCTGATCGAACTGGGCATTCCATTCTCAGATCCTACCGCGGAGGGACCGGTGATCCAGGGGGCGAACCTGCGGGCGCTCCGCGGCGGAGTCACCACGGATAAAATATTTGACCTTGTGAGAGAACTGCGCAGGGATGTGGAAGTGCCAATGGTGTTCATGACCTATGCGAATGTAGTCTTCTCCTATGGATCCGAGCGGTTCATCTCCACCTGCCAGGAGATAGGAATCGATGGGCTGATCCTGCCGGACGTCCCGTACGAAGAGAAAGAAGAATTCCTTCCTATCTGCCGCAGGTACGGCGTGGATCTGATCTCCCTGATCGCGCCTACGTCAGAAGACCGGATCGCCATGATCGCCCGGGAGGCGGAAGGATTCCTGTATATCGTATCCAGCCTGGGGGTTACAGGAGTGCGGAGCGAGATTAAGACGGACCTGGGATCGATTGTGGAAACGGTACGGCAGAATACAGAGATTCCGTGCGCCATAGGATTCGGCATTTCCACGCCGGAACAGGCGGCGAAAATGGCGGGAATCTCGGACGGGGCGATCGTCGGGTCTGCCATTGTCAGGCTGATCGGGCAGTACGGGAAAGACGCCCCGGAATATGTGGGTGAGTATGTGAAAGGGATGAAGGATGCGCTGAGGTGAGCGCAGATTTGTAAAGTATCAGAAGGGCAGACATGTAACTGACGTTTTAGACGACTGGTAGTATGTCTGCCCTTCTGGGTTTAATTCGGCTATGCTATTCTTCCATGGGTTGCTCATAAAAGATTAAGATTCTATGATTTCTGCTTGACAGATATATCATCTGACGATATATTATAATTAGAATATATCATTAAACGATATATCGTCGGACGAAAATATCTGATATGGAAACTGAGAGGAGGGAGAGGATGTCGGAAAAGGAAATGCCGCTGACAGAAGCATTTTTTTATATCCTGTTGGCACTGAGGAAACCGAATCACGGTTACGGAGTCATCCAGGAGGTTGAGCAGCTGACGAACGGACGTGTAGTTCTGGGACCGGGCACGCTTTACGGAGCGCTGCAGACCATGCAGAAGCGAGACTGGATCAGGATCTACAGCCAGGATACAGAGTCGCGGAAGAAGAAGGAATATATTATCACAGAACTGGGAAAAACAGCGTTCGAAGCGGAGAAGAGCCGTCTGGAAGAGCTGCTGAGCAATGCAAAGCTGATGGAGGAGGGAGAAGCATGATCCGATTCAAACTGTATTATGATAAAGACAAAGAAACAGTCTGGCTGAATAAGATGGCGTCAGAAGGCTGGGCTCTGAAGAATTACTTTGCAGGATTCTATAAATTCGAACCATGCGAGAAAGGCGAATATATCTATCAGATTGATCTTGGAGATACACTGTATTCAGTAAGCGATGAATATCGAGAGCTGATGGGGGAACTCGATGTGGAGATTGTTGTGCTGTGGGGATACTGGATCATACTGCGCAAGCGGGCGGCGGACGGTCCGTTCGAGCTGTATACGGATGTGGATTCAGAGATCGAACACTATCGGAAGATCCGAAGGATGTTCAAAGGTGCGGCAATTATAGAGCTGCTCGCACTTTTCATGGAGCTATTTGGGGGACTGACGGGCAATGATTTTGGCTGGGTATTTGCACTTCTGATCGGCATATTTGTGATCGTATGTGTAAATGCGGTATTCCGGACCAACGAGGTGATCGCAAGACTGGAGGAACAAAAGAGCGGGATCGAAGCGGAAAAGAAGGGAGGAAATACTTTGGCGCTGATCATTACAGCAATAGGACTTTTGACCAATAGCTGCATGCTGTTAGTTGAAGAATCCATATCGCCGATTATAAGTTATCCTGTCCACATTTTCGCTATTATTATGATGGCTGTCGGCATTGTGCTCACAGTTAAGAAAGAGAATTGAGCGGCTGCTATGTGAAATCCTCGGAGGCACAGTCTCCGGGGGTTTTCTCTTAACAGACATTTTACGAAAACTTTGGTAAATGCTGATAGTAAGCCTCCGGGTCTTTATGCTAATTTTAAGGGCGTAACACATAAAAACACCAGGAGGAAAACTATGAAGAAGAAAATTGTATGTCTGACTTTGGCGTCCATGATGCTGGCGTCAGGTCTTTTGACAGGCTGCGGTAACATCCCGGCCGCAACAGCAAACGCGGAGACAGAAGCTCAGAGCACTGGACAGGCAGATGGAAAGACGCCCAAATATGTATTTCTGTTTATCGGGGACGGTATGAGCTATCCTCAGATCCAGCTCACCAATTATTTTGTGAGCGCGAATGCCGGAGCGGAAAATGCGGAGAAAGTTACTGTGGATGGCGAGGAGAAAACGGTGCTGGACAGCCAGAATAATCTTAATATGATGAATTTCCCTGTGGCAGGCTCAGCACAGACTTATGACAGTACATCCTTTGCGCCTGATTCGGCTTCTACAGCCACTTCTATCGCAACAGGCAACAAGACATGGAGCGGAAGCATCAATGTCAGCGAGGACTTTACCGAAGAATATGAGACTATCGCGGAAAAGCTGAAGGCGCAGAAAGATTATAAAATCGGGGTTATTTCGAGTGTGAATTTAAATCATGCAACGCCGGCAGCGTTCTATGCTCACCAGGCATCCAGAAACGACTATTATGATATTGGTCTTGAGCTGATCGAGAGTGAATTTGACTATTTTGCAGGCGGCGCGCTCCTCTCGCCGACAGGGGAGGATGAGGACCAGAAAGACCTTTACACTGCAGCTGAGGAGGCCGGCTACAAGGTAATAAAGACCCAGGCAGAGGCAGAGGCGCTTACATCCGGAGATGGGAAGACGATCGTCATTGACGAGCATCTTGCAGACAGCGACGCCATGTCCTATGACATGGATCTGCAGGACGGCGAGTGGGCTCTGGCGGATTATGTGGACAAGGGGATCGAGATGCTGGACAATGACACTGGCTTCTTCATGATGGTAGAGGGAGGCAAGATCGACTGGGCATGCCATGCAAATGACGCTGCTGCTACTATAAGCGACACGATCGCGCTGGATAATGCGGTCGCGGAGGCTGTGGAATTTTACAATGAGCATCCGGACGAGACGCTGATCTTAGTGACCGGCGACCATGAGACAGGAGGTCTGACCATCGGATACGCTGGAACTGACTATGACACCTTCCTTCAGAATTTTAATAACCAGAAGATTTCCTACGCAAAGTTTGACTCTGACTATGTCACAGGCTATAAGGAAAATAAGACAGACTTTGATACGGTCATGAAGGACGTCACAGAGCTGTTCGGTCTTCAGGCGCCGGTCACTGAAGCAGTTTCCACACAGCAAAAGGACAGCGCGGACATGCATCCGGAGTCTGAAAATGACGGAAGCCTGGTCATGACCCAGTATGAGTATGACAAGCTGAGAGAAGCTTACGAGACGACTATGAGCAGGACCGGAGAGGAAGAAGAGTTCGGTCAGGACGAGTATGTAAAATATGGAAGCTACGAGCCTCTGACCGTGACCATCACCCATATTTTGAACAACAAAAGCGGCGTTAATTTTGGCTCCTACGCACATACAGGGCTCCCGGTAGAGGTTTTTGCCCAGGGGGCGGGCCAGGAACTTTTTGAAGGTTATTACGACAATACAGACATTTACAAAAAAATGGCAGAATTAACAGGAGTGGAATGAAACAGATGAAACGTATTTTTTTCAGCAAGAAGAAAAATATGCTCCTGAGTATTGTCATCGGTATTCTTTTAACAGCAGTCCTCATAGCCATTCCCACCGGCTATGAGGATGCTTTGATCTATCAGGGGTCGGAACGGGCGACAGGTATTGTGACTGAGGTGGATAATTCTGCCATCAAAAGTTCTGGTCTGATCCAGTCCGGGGAGCAGTCCTGTGTGATGCGCATAGAGGATGGGACTTTTAAAGGGGAGGAGATCACAGGAGTGAATTTCTTAAGTGGTTCACTTGAAAAGGACAAAATCTTCAAACCAGGAGACAAAGCCTTTGTAACCATCAGCATGAACGAAGGGGAAATTTCTTCCGCGGTAATGACCGATCATTTCCGGCTGGACAAAGAAGTCATCCTTCTGGCAGTCTTTGCGGTCTTTCTTATTGCAGTGGCCGGCAGGAATGGGATTTGGGCAATCTTTTCCTTTGCAATTACCATCCTGACTATATGGAAGATACTGGTCCCCGCATATTTAAAGGGATATTCTCCAATTTGGGTAGGAATCACTGTGACCGTTTTCCTTACCCTTATCATCCTGTTTTTTGTGTACGGGGTGGATAAGCGTACAGTCACTGCGTCCCTTGGTTCACTTCTCGGAATTTTGGCAACCTGTATCCTTGGGATGCTGTTCACAGATCTGTTCAAGATCAACGGTGCGGTGATGCCGGATTCAGAATCTCTGCTTTACAGTGGTTTCCAGCATCTGGACCTGACAGCCATCTTTATGAGCAGTATCTTTATCGGCGCTGCCGGCGCTATGATCGATCTGTCCGTGGACATTACCTCTGCCGTGCATGAGGTGGTGGAGAAAAAGCCGGACATTTCGTGGAGAGAGGCATTTGGGTCAGGAATGAATGTAGGGCGCGCTGCCATGGGGACAATGACCACAACACTGCTCCTGGCATACTCGGGCGGATATATCACCTTGCTCATGGTGTTTATGGCGCAGGGAACGCCTGTGGACCATATCCTGAATTATAAGTATGTGTCTGCTGAGATCCTGGACACGGTGGTGGGGAGTTTCGGGCTGGTGACCGTGGCGCCGTTTACCGCGCTGACAGCAGGGCTCCTGCTCACACGCAAGAAGCACGCCGTCATGAAACAGATATCAGAAGGACAGGCAAATGGCAGGGAGATCGGGACTGTGGCGGAATAAGAGCGTGTTTTACACTTCCCGGGAATCTGCGTAGAATGCCTTTACTGCCTGCCCGAAGAATTCCGAAAACCCTTTCCCATATATGTCGTCCGTTGCCTCCTGCATCCGGCGGTCTGTCAGATACATATCCGCTGTCTCAAGCATCATAAGGGATATGTCGTTCATCTTATAGAGCTGCTTTGAGAAAAAGTCATATTCTCTGAGGAGCTCTTTTATTTCAAGGGAATTTACATCGCAATTCCTTTTTACGGCGAGTTTTTCGAGCACTGCGTTAAGACGCTTCTGATGAGCGGAGAAAAGCTCCGGGTCATGAGGGTTTTTGGATGCTGCAAGAGCCCGTTCCTTATTTCCGTACCATTTCACGATTTTGCGGAAGTTTTCCTGTGCGGCTTCGTTGGAAGCCGACTCTGTAAAATGTCTCAGGAATTCTTCCGTGCTCCCATGATTTTGAATGAATACGGCTTTCTGATCCTCAGTCATATGTTCCACCATGGACTGATACATATCCTCAATCTCTGTTTTTGTAAATACTGCAAAATCCATTTCTAGTTCTCCTTTCAGGATATTGTCGATACTGTCGATCATCCTGTCGATGCGGTCCCGCTTTGCTGTCAGCATCTGCTTCTGCATCTCCAGTATGTGCTTTTCGTCAAGATCAGGGTCGTCCAGAAGAGAGCGGATTTCCTTCAGGGGTATATCAAACTCGCGGAAGAATAAAATCTGACGCAGAGTTTCCAGTGCTTTATCGTCATAAAGCCTGTATCCCGCTTCACTTTTGGCGGTGGGCTTCAGCAGCCCGATTTCGTCGTAATAGTGAAGCGCGCGCACGCTGATACCTGTGATCTGAGATATTTCTTTTACCGTTTTCATCTCTGTGTCCTCCCTTGTCCTGATAAGAAGAGTGTAATCTATGACGTACCGTGAGAGTCAAGAAGAAATATAAAATCTTCTGAAAACCGATGACATCTGTTGCGGGGTCTGGCATAATGGGAGCAGAGAGGGAGATTAACAAAATCTGACTGTTGAAGCTGGTGAGATGATGCATGTACAAATCGAGGTTAAGAATGGGAAGTGTCAGCTTTACAGCAGAAAATAGTGAATGACACGGAGGCTGGGATAAGAATGAGAAGAACTGTACTATATATAGCTGTGAGCCTGGATGGATATATTGCGGATAAAAACGGCAGGGTCGACTGGCTGAGCGGCCATGACCCTGATGAGGAAAGCGAGGGCTCCTATTCCGAATTTGTACAGAATATCGATACAGTAGTCATGGGCTGGGAGACCTATCATCAGGTGACAACAGAACTTTCTCCGGACGAATGGGTTTACGATGATTTTATAACCTATGTGATCACGCACCGCGAAAAAGCATCTTCTGAAAAAATCAGATTTGTTCATGAATCTCCGGCAGATTTGATAAAGACTCTAAAAGAAACGAGAGGAAAAGATATCTGGATCTGCGGTGGGGCGAGCATTGCACAGCAGCTGATGCGGGACGGTCTGATCGACAGGTTTTATATTTCGGTCATTCCCATTGTGCTGGGAGCGGGCGTTAGGCTGTTGGGGAAGCTTCAGGAAAATCTGAAGTTAAAACTGATGGAGACAAGGAGTCATAATGGAATTGTGGAACTGAGATATGAAAAGCGTTAGAATAGGGGATGAGTACGAAGATTTTGTTTCTGGCAGGAGAGTCATTTTCTTATATCGGGTATAAGTGGTATAGGATGCTTCTTCGGCAGTAAGAAGGAAATAGTAAAAAGGAGATACATAGATGATCATCGAAGGAAATCAGAAAGAGCTTGACGCAATGAAAGAGTTCCACAAGGGAAACCGGAAGGAGGGACTGAGACTTCAGGAGGAATTCGCATCTGCGTTCCGTGAGGAATACAAGGATAAGGATCATTGTCCCTGCAGGAAAGCCTGTCGATATCATGGCAACTGCAAGGAGTGCGTGGCAATCCACAGGGCACATCAGGAGCATGTCCCAAACTGTATGAGACCTCTGCTCAACAAGAAGATCAAACTCCTGTCCGAACTGACAGAGTATTCCATTGCCAGTGAGATCGAACCTCCGAGAGAGGTGCTGCGCAAAGAATTTCAATAAGAGAATCAGGAACAGGAGGTTTCAGACTTATGAAAAAAGTACTATTAGTATCAATGACCCATAATGTAACGGACTTGGTGAAGGAAGCAGAGCCTGAACTGAAAAGCAGGACCGTCACTTATATCCCGACCGCAGCGATTGCAGAAGAGGTCGAGGGGATGGCGGAAGTGGAGACAAAGATGCTGGAAGAGCTGGGACTGACCGTTGATGAGCTTGAGGTTTCCACTGCTTCAAGGGAAACCGTCAGGGAAACGCTGATGAAGAATGATATAATCTTTGTGGGAGGCGGGAATACGTTCTTTCTGCTCCAGGAGCTGAAGCGGTCAGGCGCGGATAAGATCATTTCCCAGGAAGTGAAAAAAGGGAAATTGTACATAGGGGAATCCGCGGGCGCCATTGCCGCGTGCCCTGATATCGGATATTCCGCAGAGATGGATGTTCCCGAGAAGGCGCCGGAACTTACAGACTATACCGGGATGGGGCTGGTGGATTTCTATGTGGTCCCTCATCTCGGGCATCCGGAAATGGGCCCCGGGACGGAAACGATCATTGAAAAGTATTCATCAGAATTGGATTTAAAGGTTATCAATGATTATCAGGCTATACTGATCGAGGGAGACAAGGTGAGGATACTGCCTGAATAGCGCTCGCCGGAGGGAGTCCTGATCGTGCACATACAGATGGACCGGCGGATGGTTTCAGATGAAAACAGTAAGAGAGGGGAAGGAGGCAGTCAGCAGGGAATGTCATGAAGATCAGAAAAGTGGAAACAGACAAAAAAGAATACCTGCCCCTGCTTCTTCTGGCGGATGAGCAGGAGGATATGATCGACCGGTATCTTGAGAGGGGCGATCTGTATGTCCTTGAGGATGACGGCGCGAGGGCAGTGTGTGTCGTGACTGATGAGGGAGAGGGGATCCTGGAGATCAAAAATCTGGCGGTCAGACCGGAATTTCAGGGAAGGGGATACGGCAGACACATGATCCGTTTTGTGGCGGATTCTTACAGAGACCGTTTCGATGTCCTGTATGTGGGAACAGGGGACAGCCCCGCTACAGTGCCGTTTTATGAGAAATGCGGTTTCCGCAGGTCGCATCTGGTCCGGAACTTCTTCACAGACCATTACGATCACCCGATCTATGAGTGCGGCAGACAGCTTATCGATATGGTTTATCTGAAAATGGAACTGCGGGAGGCCGGAATGAAGATAAAAAGATTGAATTATGACTTTTCAGTATGCAAGGTGGAAGATTATTTGGAGACAGATCTGGGGAGTGAATACTGTTTTACAGGCAAAACAGATGAAGAGTGTTCTCTTGTATGTATTACAGAAAATGTGCCCGGAAATGTGACAGAGCGTGATGACGGATGGAAGGCATTCCGGATTCAGGGAGTTCTGGATTTCTCTTTGATCGGGATACTTGCGAAGCTCTCGACTCTGATGGAGGAAAATGGAATAGGAATCTTTGCGGTATCCACTTACAATACAGATTATATTTTGATAAAGAAAGAGAATTTTGAGAAGGCAATGGAGATACTGGAACTTGCCGGGTATGAGATTTCCTGATGGGGAAGCTTCTTTTTTAATTTGTCTTCTTTAGCAGATCATTTCCTTTACGGACAATGGTAAGCATGCTAAGATAGAGAATGAAAACAAAGATAAAAATGCAACGTGCATCCAAAGGGATGTGCCAGAGCCGGCAGGCAGCCCGGCCGTCTCATCTTAAGATGAAGTAAGCAACCTGCCCTCCGGGTTGTCCGTTCTTTGTTCATAATAAAAAGGAAGTCTTTGTTATGGACAAAGTGACAGGAAAACTGACAGTATTCTTTGAAGAACCGTTATGGGCAGGTGTGTTTGAGCGGGTGGAGAGAAAAAAGCTTTCTGCCTGTAAGGTCATATTCGATGCAGAAACGAAAGGAGAGACACAGGGGCAGATAATGTCCCTTGTTTCATAATGGAGGAGGATTTTGATGCTGAACATCAGAAATGAAAAGGAAGCAGACCGCAAAATTGTTGAGGATATTACGAGAAAGGCTTTTTATAATGTATATGTTCCGGGCTGTATGGAGCACTATCTCGTCCACATTATGAGGGATCACGGAGATTTTATACCGGAGCTGGATTTTGTGATCGAGCTTGACGGGCAGATTGTTGGAAATATTATGTACACGAAGGCAAAGCTGACGGATGAAAACGGAACCGAAAAAGAGATTCTCACATTCGGACCTGTCAGTATCCTTCCGGAGTGTCAGAGAAAAGGATATGGCAAAATGCTCATCGAACATTCTTTAAAACGTGCGGCCGAACTGGGCTATGAAGTTGTGGTCATCTTTGGGAGTCCGGCAAATTATGTGGGCAGCGGCTTTGGGTGCTGTAAGAAATATCATGTATGCGTGGAAAAGGATAAATATCCTGCGGCAATGCTGGTAAAGGAGCTTAAGCCGGGCGTTTTGGACGGGAGGCTGTGGTTTTATTCAGACAGCCCTGTGATGAATATCGATGAGAAGGAAGCACAGACATTTGACGACAGCCTGGAGAAAATGGAGAAGAAATGGATGCCGAGCCAGGAGGCATTTTATATTATGAGTCATTCCTTTGTGGAATAGAAGAGAATGTCAGAGGAGGAGATGTATGTATGAGCTCGATCTGCGGAACAGACTGCTGTGATAAATGCGGCAGAAAAGAAGAATGCGGAGGCTGTGTAGAGACAAAAGGACATCCTTTCGGCGGGATATGTACCGCCGCCGAATACATAAAAAGAGAAGGACTTGACGCATTTGCAGAATATAAAGAAAAGCTGATTCAGGAATTTAATTCTCTGAGGATCAAAGATCTTCAGGTGAACGACCTTAATCTGCTGAACGGATTTTACGTCAATTTGGAGTATCTTCTCCCAAACGGACAGTCCGTAAAGCTGCTTGAGGATAATAAAATATATCTGGGAAATCAGATAGAAATCCCGGGGACCGGCAGATGTTATGGAATGGTAACGGATGAAGAATATCTTCTTGTAGGTGAATACGGCTGTGACGGTGCTGACCCGCAGATTATTGTATATAAGAAACGCGAGATATATTCATCGGTATGCAGATAATAGAAAATACACGGGAAAGCCCATTGTCAAAGACCTTTGACAGCCCAAAAACAAGGGGAAAACAGGGATGTCAAGGACATTTGATAGACCACATCTTTCGGGATGGATTAGAATTTGTATTACAGGGAGACAGTCTCTAACTGGGAGAATGACAAAAGTTATCCGGATGTGAATAGTCTTGTGCTGCTCAGTGAAGTTTTCGAAGTCTCTTTAGATCAATTAATCAAAGGAGATGTGGAAACTATGAAAGAACAGATCGATCAGACAGATCAGAAAAGGTTTGGGCGCCTGAGCAATATCTTTACCATACTGTTTCTGGCTGTTCTTATCACGCCTGTCCCTCTTGTGCACTTCCTGTCGTATGCAGGGCTTGTCATCTGGATCGTGATCCTGGGGGCAGGGAGCTATGCGGCAATGCTTGTGGAACGGGAGAAGAAAAAGTTTGATATCCAGACCTATCAGGAGATCATCGCGTTTACAGAAGGGAAAAGCTTAAGCGAGATCGAAAAGGCGAGAGAAGAAGGAAAACGACCGTACCAGAAAGTGCTTCTGGCGGTCGCGTCTGGTGCGGCCGGAGCGATTGTTACGATGTTTTTCTTGTGGTTGTTAGGTTAGCTTCGATATATAGATTAAGAAAAGCAGGAAACTGAAAATGCACGACAGTGATCTTCTATAGCACATGTGCGAATCGGAGTAGTTTGCTGAAAAACAGAGAATTCGGAGGAAAACAATATGAACAGAAAATCAACATCACAGGAATATTATGCATTAATGATCGATAAAAACGGGCTTATGCCCGCGATGCACAGAGATGAAGCGGGAGCAGGGCTGACAGCGGCAGCTTTTATGGATCTGATGGTAAACGAAATTGTTGTAGTGGAAAAGAAAAAGATTACTGTAATAAAAGCGCTTCCCGACAGCCTGGAGTATCTTGAAGATTTATATACATATCTGAAAGAAAAACCCCGCCATATGGAAAAGATGATGGCAGATTTTTACGCTGGCAGCAGGAATAAGAAGCTTGCGGAAAAAATCGGTGAATCTCTGCGTAAAGACGGTGCCGCGGCGGAGGCTGCGGGTGGTCTGTTCGGATCAAAACGGGTATTTATTCCTGAAAAAGGTTATAAAGAGGAACTTGTAGAAGGGATCAGAGCAGCAGTACAGGAAGAAGAGTTGAAGCCCCGCGATGCGGTACTGGTCTGGTTGCTGCAGCAGACGAACTGCCTGAAGCAGTATTTTTCAAAACATGAGACTGATCAGTTGAAGAAAAAGCTGAAAGAAATGAAGAAAGACCCGCTGAACAAACAGCTCGCAGAGATGATAGATTACGTCAGTGATATGACAGCTGTTATGACAGCCGTTATGGCAACAGTGGCGGTCACGTCTATAAACTGAGGCAGTCATGTGGAAACAATCAATATAAAAGATGAGGGAAAAGACATGAGATTTATCATTGAACATCTGGAGAAACATTTTGATAAGAAGGAAGTACTGAAAGATATTGATTTTACTTTTGAAGAGGGAAAGATCTATGGTCTTCTGGGGCGAAACGGCGCGGGAAAGACCACGCTGTTTAACTGTATCAACCGGGATATCAAGGCGGATGGCGGTAGTTTTTGCCTGGAAGAAAACGGAACCCGCCGGGAAGTAGAGCCGGAGGATATCGGATATGTACTGTCAATGCCCGCTGTGCCGGAATTCCTGACCGGACGCGAGTTCCTGAAGTTTTTTCTGGATATTAACGCGGATTCTATCAGAGAGGCGAAGAGCATTGATGAATATTTTGATTTTATGAGCATTGAACCCCAAGACCGGGATAAACTGATGAAAGATTATTCCCATGGGATGAAAAATAAGATGCAGATGCTTGTCAATATCATTGCAGAACCGAAAATCCTTTTGCTCGACGAACCGCTGACTTCACTGGATGTGGTGGTGGCGGAAGAGATGAAACAGCTCCTCCGGTCATTGAAAGACGGCCGGATCACCATTTTCTCTACCCATATTATGGACCTGGCGCTGGATCTGTGTGACGTGATCGTACTTCTCAGCCATGGAGAACTGGAAGTGGTGGAAAAATCCAATCTGGACAGCCGGGAATTTAAGGAGAAGATCATTGCGGCGCTGCGGGAGGAAGAACATGTATAAAACATTACGTCTTTCTTTTTCATTGAAAAATACATACCGGGTAAATAGCATCCTTTTTGCCCTCAAGCAGATCCCGCTGGTTAAGAAGATTCTGCCGGATGCTCTGTACGGCGTGAGAGAGCTGAAGATTTTTGCAAATATCATTTCTGTGATATGGGAGGTCATCTCAGTTTTCCTGGGTAAATTTTTATATTTCATTACCATGATCTGTGGTATTGGGATGCTGTACAAAAATGCTCCGGCGGATCAGGTGTTCCTGCACATCCTGCTTTTTTTGACAGTCATCGGCGCGTATATGAATACAAGCATGTTCAATCCGACCCGGGATAAGTATTACGCCATAATTCAGCTTCGCATGAATGCCCGGGAATATACGCTGGTTAACTATGGATATGCAATCCTAAAGGTGCTTGCCGGTTTTTTGCCGTTTTCTATTATATTTGGAATACAGAGGGATGTGCCGCTCTGGTTCTGTATCCTGATCCCATTTTCCGTGGCAGGGATCAAGATAGCGGTGGCTGCGTATTCTCTGTGGGATTATGAGAGAAAAGGATTTGTCTATAATGAAAATAAGATAAGAAAACATCTCTGGATATTTGCGGCAGTCCTGGTGGCACTTGCCTATGCCCTTCCTGCCGCCGGCGCAGTTCTCCCGGCTGGGGTATCCATGGCTGTAATGTTTCTGTTTATCCTGGCCGGGATTTTCAGTATCCGGAAGATCATATCTTTCGGGCATTACCGGGAAGTCAATCAGGAGCTGCTGGTCCAGGTTACAAACCAGATGGATGTGGTAAAACAGGCGGCCAGGACAGCGAGCGACAAATCGATTTCCACAGATATTTCCATTACAAGTAAACGCAGAGGATTTGAATACTTAAACGAGCTTTTTATCAAACGGCACAGGAAGATTCTCTGGAAATCTACGATCCGTATTGCCGGGATATGCTTCCTATTAAGCTGCGCGGCGGTCATTGCGTTATCGCTTGTGCCGGAGGCGGGAAAAGATGTCAATGAACTTATCATGACATGGCTTCCATATTTTACTTTTATCATGTATGCGATCAACCGGGGGACCGGGTTTACAAGGGCTCTGTTCATGAACTGCGACCACAGCCTGCTGACGTATTCCTTTTATAAGGAGCCCCGCTTCATACTAAAACTGTTCCGGATCCGGCTGCGGGAGATCATGAAGATAAATGCCCTTCCTGCTGTTGTGATCGGTGCCGGTCTGTCCGTGATCCTGTATGTTTCCGGTGGGACGGAGAATCTGTTGAATTATGTGGTATTGTTTGTGTCGATCCTCTGCATGAGCCTGTTTTTCTCTATCCATTACCTGACGATCTATTATCTGCTTCAGCCGTATAATGCTGGAACAGAGATGAAAAGCGGCATGTATCAGGTCATTCTCTCTGTCACCTATCTGGTCTGCTTCTTCCTGATGCGGGTCAGGATGCCGATTTTGGTATTCGGGATCGCCTGCATCGCGTTCTGCGTGGTCTATTCTGTTGCGGCATGTATTCTTGTGTATCGGTTTGCGCCGAAGACGTTCAGACTGAGAACCTGAGGGAGAAAAAAGTGTTACAGTTCACACCGCCCACATAAGCAGTCTTAGCACGAAGTGCGGAACTGGAGCGCGTCAGCGCGACGAGTGCGCATGCGGGCGGCGGTTAGGTGTGAACTGTAACAAAAAATTGGACAGAGAAGACGGAAATACGGTTTCTGTCCATTTTTAGATTTTATCATACAGATCAGCAATATGTGTCTGCCCTTCAGAAAGTATCAGATTTCGTATTGTTTATAAAGAGATTCGCGGTATTCCGGATCTGATGCGGCCTTTATGATCAGATCATTTTTATTTTCCTGAATTTTTAAGTCCTTTTTCATTGGATATCTGTCCGAGATGGACGGTGATATTCAGATGAGCGCCGGATGAAATCCATCCGGGATATGAAATAATTGAATCTGGATCAAATGAAATATGGCGGCAGCGCTGTTGAAGATGCGGAAGACGGCTGATATAATTAGGATAAAAATCAGAAGTGACTAAGTTGGAGAGGAGAGCTTTAACATGCTTATTGATTTTAATACAATAAAAGAGATAAAGACGCCGGGAATGAACGGAGGCACAGGTGAAATGTCCGCCAGGATGTACATGAGCGACGCAGGAAAGATCATACCGTGCAGGATCCATGCAGGCGGCTCTATCGGCATGCACAGACATGAGACCAGCGATGACATTAATTATATCATTTCCGGAAATGGGAAAGCCATTTGTGACGGAAAAGAGGAAAACTTGTCAGCGGGAACCTGCCATGTCTGCAAAAAGGGATCCGCACATAGTATCTTCAACACCGGAGATGAAGATCTGGTTATGCTCACAGTCGTGGTTGAGCGGTAAAGGAGGTCGTTAAAATGAACAGATGTCCCTGGTGCATGTGCAATGACAAGATGATCCGCTACCACGATGAAGAGTGGGGCGTGCCGCTTCACGATGATCAGAAGCAGTTCGAGTTCCTGATGATGGAAGTCATGCAGTGCGGACTGAACTGGAATATGATGATACAGAAGCGGGAGATTTTCAGAAACTGCTTTGACAACTTTGACTTTGATAAAGTGGCAGAGTACGGCGAGGGTGATATTGAACGGATCATGAACACGGACGGGATGATCCGGTCCAAGAGGAAGATTGAAGCTGTGATACATAATGCCCGATGTTTTCAGAAGATCAGAGAGGAGTTCGGCTCTTTCAGTGAATACATCTGGAGCTTCACAAAGGGAAAAACCTATCTTTATAATGGGCATCAGAGCGGGGAGATCCCCGCAAGGAACGGTCTTTCGGATAAGGTGAGCGGGGATTTGAAAAAGAGAGGCATGAAATACATGGGTTCGGTTACAGTTTATTCCCATCTTCAGGCGTGCGGGATCATCAATGACCATCTCGAATCCTGTTTTAGGTATACGGAGCTTCTGGAAGTATCGGAAGCGATCCATAAGAGAAGAGATAAGGAGTAAGGAAAGTTATGATGGAAAGGAACAGAAAACGGATGAGTTTGTAAAGGCTTTATTGAGCGAAAGCCGCAGTGATATTATTCCAGAGGAAGACGTCTGGTATGCGCCGCTGATCGGAGACTGACGCTTTGACTATTATGAACCAGATGTAAGGCATCTGAAAGGAAAGTCGGACTATGATCAGAGAATTGCACAAAAAAGATATAGACAGAGTTGCGGAGATCTGGCTGGATACAAATCTGAAAGCCCATGATTTTATCCCGCCGGAATATTGGAAGGCAAATTATGACGCAGTAAGAGAAATGATCTCCCAGGCGGAAGTGTATGTATATATAGGTGAGGATAAAAATGAGCTCCAGGGCTTTATCGGACTGGATCAGGAATATATTGCAGGCATTTTTGTTTGGAGAGAGGCTCAGGGCCGGGGGATTGGAAAGCGGCTTCTGGACCGCGTGAAGGAGGAGAAGAGGAAGCTGACCTTAAATGTATATGCGCGGAATATGGGGGCAGTACGTTTCTATCAGAGAGAGGGATTCCAGATCGTTGAGGAAACTGTGGATGAAAATACTGGCGAAATAGAGTATTTCATGTGCTGGGAACAGAGCCCTTGGGACTCATAATGCGGCATCACAGAGAGGGGCAATATGACAGAGCCTCATCAAAATGCAGGTGTGGGGTATGAATACCGGCTGGCTGGAGAAGACAGCAATCTGATGAAAGGGATGAGATATACAGCAGAAAAATCACCGGGTTTTTCTTGAACTATAAGTGGTTCTGTGCTACCATGCTCTATGTATGGAAAGCAGATAGAGCCTACATTGTGAAATACACAGGGCGGATGCATAAAATGCGTTTGTTCCTGTGTTTTATTTCTATTTACACAGGTAAGTTTGATACTGTGCAGGAAATACGCTGCGGAGAGGAAAAAGGAGGAGAGTACGGGATGGAAGAGAAAAAATTGATAGAATTCCGGAATATTGTAAAGAGTTTTGACGGTCAGATCGTTCTAAAGGGTGTCAATCTTGATATTTATGAAAATGAATTTGTGACTCTGCTCGGTCCCAGCGGATGCGGAAAGACAACGCTTCTGCGCATCCTGGGAGGCTTCCTGGACGCGGACGAGGGAAGTGTGATCTTTGATGGGGATGAAATCAGCAAAAAGCCTCCTTACGAGAGGGAGCTGAATACGGTGTTCCAGAAATACGCCCTGTTCCCTCACCTGAGCGTGTATGAGAATATTGCCTTTGGGCTGAAGATCAAGAAGGTGAGCAAGGATGTCATTGATCAGAAGGTGATGAAGATGCTCAAGCTCATCGGTCTGGAAGGATATGAGGACAAGAACACGACCCTTCTCTCCGGCGGGCAGCAGCAGCGCGTGGCTATCGCCCGGGCTCTGGTCAACGAGCCCAAGGTGCTCCTTCTTGACGAGCCCCTGGCAGCGCTGGACTTAAAGCTGCGCAAGGAGATGCAGTATGAACTGAAGCGGATCCAGCAGGAGGTGGGCATTACCTTTATCTTTGTCACCCATGACCAGGAAGAGGCGCTCACCATGTCTGACAAGATCGTTGTTATGAAAAACGGAGAGATCCAGCAGGTAGGCAGCCCGCAGGATATTTATAATGAACCGGCGAACCGCTATGTGGCGAATTTCATCGGAGAGAGCAATATCATCCCCGCGGTCATGCTGGAGGACTATAAGGTGCGATTTGATGATATTACCTTTGACTGTGTGGACTTTGGCTTTAAAGAGAACGAGCCTGTGGACGTGGTCATCCGGCCGGAGGATATTGATATCGTTGATGTAAAAGACGGAAAAATGACAGGGGAGGTCTTAAGCGTCCTCTTCAAAGGCGTGCACTATGAGATCATGGTGGAGACCGTTCCCGGCACAAGCGTGACGGTGAATATGCGCGTCATCCGCAACCAGGACGTGACAAGTGAGGACGGAAAAGAGAAGATCAGCGCAAGTGACTTCTTTGTGGATATTGACGACGTGGAGGAATTAAACGATAAGGAGATCATCGC
Source organism: uncultured Mediterraneibacter sp. (assembly GCA_944383695.1). Lineage (GTDB taxonomy): Bacteria > Bacillota > Clostridia > Lachnospirales > Lachnospiraceae > Mediterraneibacter. Next base: position 12,592 of record CALWQP010000001.1, on the reverse strand, counting down.
CCTCTCCAATGCACAGGCATGGGATCCGCAGAGCGATGAGTTTATTTCCATCGCAAAGGTAGAGTATGACCTGTCCAAAGAAGAAGGCGCATATCCGGTCGTATTCTCCACTGGCAACGGTACGAGCGTGGAACGGACTATTCATGTGGTGGACCAGCCCTTTGTCAAGAATGAAAAGGCGAACGAGGGTGTTATGGCGTTTAACTTCTTTAAGACTGTGGACGAGATCACAGAGTCCCAGGCGCTTGACACGGACCTGAAGACATGGGCAGGAGCCCAGGGATGGAAGCTGAGTGATGAGGATGTGAGCATTGACCTGAGCGTGGATTATGATTTTGAACCTGAAGACGTAAAAGAAGGCGTGTACAGGATTACCTTCTCCACTACAGGGCGGGAATTCAAGATACACACCACTGACTATGTTGAGGAAGGCCGGGAGGTAGGGCTTACGTTCTTCCCCGAGGATATCCATGTTATGTCCAGGGAGGTATTTTAGATGAAGCGGTTTTCAAAGCTTGCGCTGCCGTATGTTGTGTGGGCGGCGCTGATGCTGGTCCTTCCCATGGTGCTCATCGCGCTGTATTCTGTCATGGAACAGGGAAACAGCATTATTTCATTTTCTTTTACACTGGATCACTATATCAAATTTTTTACGGACCCGGACTTCCTTCTGATCCTGTGGAGATCGATTGCCATTGCGGTGAAGACGACGCTGATCTGCCTGATCCTGGGATATCCGGCGGCATATTTTATCTCAAAGTGCAGTGAGAAAGCACAGAATGTCCTGATCCTGTGCATCACGCTCCCCATGTGGATCAATATGCTCGTGCGCACCTACGCGTGGATCGGGATCCTGAGCGAGGGCGGTATTGTCCAGCGGCTCCTGGGATTTTTCGGGCTGGGGGATATGGAGCTTTTGTATACGGAAGGCTCTGTGCTGCTTGGCATGGTGTACAATTTCCTGCCGTTTATGATCCTCCAGATACACACGTCCCTGACCAAGATGGACCATTCTCTGCTGGAGGCCAGCGCAGACCTGGGAGCTGATCCGGTGCAGACATTCCGGAGGGTGACGCTCCCTTTGTCCCTGCCGGGAGTGATCAATGGGATCACGCTTGTATTCCTGCCGGCGGTAAGCTCTTTCTTCATCCCAAAACTCCTGGGAGGAGGCCAGTATTTCCTGATCGGAAATATGATCGAGAACCAGTTCATCACGGTGGGAGAGTGGAACTTCGGAAGCGCCATTTCCATGATCATCGCGGTCATCATGATGCTTCTGATGATGGCAGTGCGCAGGATCGAGATCCGTAACCAGGGTGGAAAGGGGGCGAGAGCATGAAAAAGAACAGACGTCCCTTTGGGAAGATACTGATGATTCTTATGATTGCGTTTTTTTATCTTCCCATCATCTATATGGTGGTGTTCTCTTTTAATGAGAGCAAATCGCTGACCAGTTTTACAGGGTTCTCGCTTCGCTGGTACGAACATATGCTGGAATCAAGCGACATGATGACAGCGCTCTATACCACCTTCAGCGTTGCGATACTGGCGACATTGATCTCCACATTTGTGGGTACGATCGCAGCCATCGGGCTGAGCAGTTCCAGGAAGATCATCCGCAATATCATGGAGCAGGTGGATAATCTTCCCATGATGAATCCGGAGATCGTGACAGCCATCGGTTTCATGCTCCTGTTTATTACCTTTCAGGTGGAGAAAGGGTATGTGACCATGCTGCTGGCGCATATTGCGTTCTGCATCCCGTATGTCATCCTGTCTGTCATGCCGAAAATCCGGGCGCTGGACCCGAACCTGGCAGACGCGGCCATGGATCTGGGAGCGACTCCGTGGAAGGCGCTGACAAAAGTGATCGTCCCGCAGATCACGCCGGGCATCGTCTCGGGCGCGCTGATCGCGTTTACCATGTCCGTGGATGATTTTATCATCTCCTATTTTGTGACCGGGCAGGGCGTAAAGAATCTGAGCATTGTTGTGTATACGATGAGCAAAAGGGTCAATCCGAGCATTAACGCGGTGTCCACCCTTGTAGTAGTGATCATTACGATCGTATTGCTGATCGTGAATATTGCTCCGCTGATCGCGGCAAAGAAGAGCGCAAGGTCCGAGCTGGGGAGACGGAAGCGGTTTGTCCCGGCAGCAGCGGGATGCCTTGCGGTCATTATCGCAGCCCTGGCGGTGTACCAGGGAGGAAAAGGAACCGGGGACAGACCTTTTGAAGGGCAGACGCTCCATATTTATAACTGGGGAGAGTACACCGGCGAGAACATTATCCGTGATTTTGAGGAAGAGACCGGGGCAAAAGTCGTAATGGAGAACTTTGACTCCAATGAGCAGATGTATATCAAAGTGGCGAACGGAGAGCCCTATGATATCCTCGTGCCCAGCGATTACATGATCCAGCGGCTGATCGAGGAAGGCTATCTGCAGAAACTTGACAAATCCAAGTTGGACTGCATGGATAAGCTGGCAGATGATGTGAAGGGGCTGCCTTACGATCCGGATAACGACTATTCTGTGCCGTATTTCTGGGGAACCGTGGGTATCGTTTATGATAAGACAAAGGTAGATGTCAAAGATCTGGAGAAAGAAGGATATAATATCTTTTTGGATGAAAAGTATAAAGGAGACGTCTATCTGTACGATTCAGAAAGGGATTCCTTTATGATGGCGCTGAAAGCGCTCGGATATTCCATGAATACGGAGAATGATGCGGAACTCCAGGAGGCCTATGAATGGCTGGTACAGTGTGTGGAGACAATGGACACGGAGATCGTGACAGACGAGATCATCGACAACATGGCGCAGGGAAGGAAAGCACTGGGGCTGATCTACTCCGGGGATGCTACGTATGTCATGGCGGAAAATGAAAACATGGGATACTACATGCCGGAAACAGGGACAAATCTGTGGTCAGACGCCATGGTGATCCCGAAAAATGCACAGAACCCGGAACTGGCACACGCGTTTATCAATTTTGCCAGCGATTATGACGGTGCTTACGACAACTCCAGCTACGTGGGGTATACGTCCGCCAATCAGGAGGTCATGGATGTGCTTTCCGGCGAAGGCGGCGACTACGAAGGGATCAATGCCTATATCCCCCGGACGGACAACGAGAATGATGAAGTGTTCGTTTACAATGAAAATACGAAGAAGATCATCAGCGACCTGTGGAGCCGGGTGAAGATTGCGGCGAGCAATGCGGACTGACCGGACAAAATGAAGAGAGAGTGTGTGAGCCATGAGCAGAGACAAAAAAGAAAAACAGAAAAACGGCTGGTTTCGAAATTTAAGCACCGCGCTTTATATGGAACTGCGGGAGCACAGAAGCTCTTTCATCGTTTATTTTACGCTGCGGCTCCTTGTGATCGTGATGCTGGTCCTTCAGCTTTTTAACAGAAACTATGAAAATGTGTTCCTCTGTGCGCTGACACTGCTTCTGCTCGTAATCCCGAGCCTGGTGCAGATCACATTCAAGGTGGAACTTCCGACTACGCTGGAGATCATCATACTCGTGTTCATCTTTTCGGCGGAAATCCTGGGAGAGATCAGCGAATTTTATCTGATGTTTCCGTTTTGGGATACCGTTCTTCATACGATCAACGGTTTCCTTGCGGCTGCGATCGGATTCTCGCTGGTTGACCTTTTAAATCGCAGTGAGAAAACAGTGTTTAATCTGTCTCCGCTGTTTCTGGCGATCGTTGCGTTCTGTTTCTCAATGACCATCGGCGTGATATGGGAGTTCTTCGAGTTCGGGATGGACACGCTTATTGGCTACGACATGCAGAAGGACACGGTCCTTCATACGATCCGCTCGGTTACGCTCGACCCGGCGGGACGCAATGTGCCTTATGTGATAAAAGGCATCACCGAGACAGCGGTGAACGGACAGGAGCTGGGACTGGGCGGATATCTGGATATCGGCCTGATCGACACGATGCAGGATCTGATTGTCAATTTTATCGGTGCAGTCGTATTCTCTGTGCTCGGATTCTTCTTTGTGAAGAACCGGGGGAAGGGAAGGGTAGCGGGAAGCTTTATCCCGCGGAGGAAGACAGCGGACCGGGATTTCTTAAAGATCGCCAGGGAGACCGCCGCAGGGCAGGAAAACGGTGTTGGAGAGGGCGAAAAGCTATTTTCGGGAGAAAAGCCGCAAGGACAGATTCCAGATCAGGAAGAATAAAAATGCTCCCACGCAGGTCGCGGCTATATAGACGAGGATAGCCGGAAGATTGCCAATGACCGGGATCAGGTCCCGGAAGACGACCTGCTGCATCTGGAGGCCGGGATTGATGTAGAACATATTGATCAGCCCGAATTGACCCAGTGACAGGTTAAGTGCTTCTGCCGCGAGGCAGCAGGCAAGGTAGAGAAGCGTGGCGTGGAAGAAGGGGCGCAGGGGGAGGGCGCGGGATAATGTGCGCGAGAAGATGATATTTTTCGCGTCCGCTCTCAGATTACGGAAATATACAATACCCGCGCCAAGTCCGACCAGGACCAGCAGGATGTGCCACGACCAGGAATGTACGGTCAGGGCCGGGAGAGGATACTGCAGGCCGCTCGTGTCCGCAAACACAGCCACTCCGCCCAGGAGACAGTAGCTCATCAGGAAGGCGAGGAGCATTCGGCGCGTGCCTTCCCTGCGCAGCCATGGATAGGCGAGCAGCACATACATGGGGATGCTGCACAACTGAAATGGAAAATACCACCAGTTATATGTTCCGTGCCCGAGAACAAATGTCAGGATAAGCTGCTTCCAGATCTCGCTGCCCAGCATCAGTAAGCCGCACAGAAAAAATATCCTGTCCGACAGCCGTGGAAAATATTTTTCTGTAAATGAAATTCTTTTAGCCATTTCAGCCTCCTCAATAAATTTATCGAGTCCGTGCAATCATTATGCCGCAAACCATCCTGAAATTATACGGATTCTGATTCTTTTGATGCTGATTTGTTAAAAAATAGACATTTGAATATACGGATTCGACAAAGATTTAATCAATTTGAGCGGGTTTTTCTGTGAAATAATCATAAAAAAATCGCTCATTTTAAATTGTCTGGAAAAACCAGATGAATAATAAATAAAAAACCGGCCTTCATGGCGGCGGAAAAAGGACAAAGTGAAATAAAAATGAGACGTCAGGGCAGAGGGCATGCGAAAGATGATGTATGTTGACAAAAAAATTACCCGGGCGTAATATTGTTACAGCTTTTGGAGGCAGCAGTTTCATTAGATAAGAAGGAACAGTTGATTTAAGCAAACGAAGCATGGTATCTACCGAAAAAAGCCAGGAAAAGATTCAAGGGGTTCAAAGAGGAACAGCTCCTTTTTTTTGTACGAAAAATCCCCGGAGAACAGGAGAGGTACTGTAAGGAGCAATCATTTCCGCAAGAGAATACAATCTGAGAAAAGGAGGGAGCAATACGGGAAATCTGACAGAAAAACTGATGGAAGAGATGAACTGCGAGACAGTCTTCACCCTTCCGGTCCTGGGCGGGATTTCAGAATCAGTTGTTGTCACGTGGATCATCATGGCAGTGCTTGTGATACCGTCCATCATCCTGACAAGGAACTTACGAGTCGAGAATCCCGGAAAAGTACAGCTTGCACTGGAAGCAGCGATAAGCTGGGCTCAGGATTTCTTTGAGGGAGTTATCGGAAAAGAGAACCGCAGATATATTCCTTATCTGATCACGGTGCTTCTCTATCTGGCGGTGGCAAATACGATCGCGCTGTTTGGATTCAAACCGCCCACAAAAGATCTGAACGTGACCGCGGCGCTTGCGATCATGAGTATGTTTCTGATCGAGTATTCGGGCATCCGCAAGAATGGGCTGAAGCACTGGCTCAGGCATTTTGGACAGCCGGTGCCTGTGGTGGCGCCGATCATGGTCCTGGAAGTAGTAATAAGGCCACTGTCCCTTTGTATGCGGCTTTTCGGCAATATGCTGGCGGGATTTGTGGTGTTGGAACTTTTGAAATATTTCGTGCCGCTGATCATTCCGGTCCCGGTGAGTTTTTATTTTGACATCTTTGACGGTCTGCTTCAGGCATATGTGTTCGTATTCCTGACAGCGCTCTTCATGACGGAGGAGATGGAGTAAAGCCCTTCTTTCCTACATAGATAAAAGGGACATAAGATCCTGAAAAGGATCAGGTATTAGAAAGATCATTAAATTTTATTGAGAAAAAGGAGACTAAGAAAATGGGAACAATTATAGCTATCGGAGCAGGTATCGCAGTTTTGACAGGTATTGGAGCAGGACTTGGCATCGGCATCGCCACAGGCAAGGCGACAGAGGCAATCGCAAGACAGCCTGAGGCAGAGGGTAAGATCAGCAAGAACCTGATCCTTGGATGCGCGCTGGCAGAGGCAACAGCAATCTATGGGTTTATCATCGGTATCATGATCATTTTCTTCCTTAAATAGAAACCGGGGGAAGCGCTCAGTGTTCAGCCGATGAGGCTGACGGATAGAAGAAGATCATAAGAAAGGCGGGTTGAAAAGGTGATTCAGATAAACATGAACCTGGTCTATACCATTATAAACCTTGTTGTTCTTTATCTTTTGCTGAGACATTTCCTCATTCGTCCCGTGACGCAGGTCATGGAGAAGAGGAAGCAGATGGTCGAAGAAGGCTTTAAGAACGCGCAGGATATGCAGAATGACGCCCTTAAGATGAAACAGGAATACGAAGAGGCCTTAAGCGGAGCAAAGCAGGAATCCGTCCGCATCGTAGACAATGCGCGGAGAGCTGCAAGGGCAGAGTATGACCGGATCGTCGGTGAGGCAGGGGAAAAGGCAGGAAGCATTATTGAGTCCGCCAAAGAGACCGTGAGGATGGAGCGGGAGAAGACGATGAAAGAGCTTCAGTCCGAGATCGCGGGACTGGCCGCTGCATCTGCCGCGAAGATCGTGGGCAGGCAGACCGGAGAGCAGGCGGACCGGGAACTGTATGAACAGTTTCTGAAAGAGACCGCAGGAAAAGCAGGTGAGGGCAGTGAAAATGAAGACAGATAAAGAGATAAGATGCTCTTCACCGGCAGTCTCATACGGAAGTGTGCTTTTTGGACTGGATGTCCCGGAAGAAACAGTCAGCAAGACGCAGGAAATATTAAAGGAAGTGCCGCAGCTTACGGATGTATTTATGAATCCGACGATTTCTCTGAAAAAGAAGTACAGTGTGATCGATAAGGTATTTCCCAAAGAGATGAGAAATTTCCTGAAGACAGTGTGCAGATATCAGAGAATGGGGCTGATGGATGAAATATTTGCCGCATATGATAACTGCCGGGAAAGCCGAGAAGGCATCATACGCGCTGTGCTGTCGTGCGTAACGCCTCCCGGGGAGGAGCAGAAAAAAGGCATAGAGGCATTCCTCTGCCGGAAATATAAGGCGGAGAAAGCAAAGATACAGGTGTGCCGCGATGATTCCCTGCTCGGGGGATTCCTTCTGCGTGTAGGAAGCGATGAGTACGACTGGAGTATAAAAGGGCGTATGGACAGACTGTATGATACATTAATCGGGAGGTGAACAAGGTGGGTTCGATCAATTCAGACGAGATTATCTCTGTCTTAAGAGAAGAGATAGAGAATTTTGATAAAATGAGCAAAGACAGTGAAGTGGGGACTGTTATTGCGGTAGGCGATGGGATTGCCAGGATCTATGGCATTGACCATGCAATGTACGGCGAGATCGTTACATTTGAGACCGGGCTGAAAGGTATGGTGCAGGACATCCGCAAGGACGAGGTGGGATGCATCCTTTTTGGCAGCGATACGGAAATCCGCGAAGGAATGAAAGTATCGCGGACTGGCAAGCGTGCCGGCGTGCCGGTAGGAGATACATATATCGGACGCGTGGTCAACGCCCTGGGCGAGCCGATCGACGGCAAGGGTGAGGTCAAAGCAGACGACTATCGCCCCATTGAGAGAGAGGCGCCGGGGATCATTGACCGTAAGTCGGTCAGCGTTCCCATGGAGACAGGAATTCTCTCTATTGACGCGATGTTCCCGATCGGCCGCGGACAGCGTGAGCTGATCATCGGCGACCGTCAGACGGGAAAGACATCCATTGCCATGGACACGATCTTAAATCAGAAGGGCAAGGATGTGATCTGTATTTATGTTGCCGTCGGGCAGAAAGCATCTACTGTGGCAAAAGTGGTAAACACGCTGAAGACACACGGAGCGATGGACTACACGATCGTAGTTTCATCCACAGCAAGCGACTGCGCGCCCCTTCAGTATATCGCCCCTTATTCGGGGACAGCGATGGCGGAACATTTCATGTACCAGGGAAAGGACGTGCTGATCGTATATGACGACTTGTCCAAGCACGCAGTGGCATACCGGGCGCTTTCCCTGCTGCTGGGACGTTCTCCGGGACGTGAGGCATATCCGGGAGACGTGTTCTATCTGCATTCAAGACTTCTGGAGAGATCCAGCCGCCTGAGCGATAAGCTGGGAGGCGGGTCGATCACAGCACTGCCCATCATTGAGACACAGGCGGGAGATGTATCGGCATATATTCCGACGAACGTGATTTCCATCACAGACGGACAGATTTTCCTGGAGAGCGGTCTTTTTGCGTCAGGCATGAGGCCGGCGGTGAATGTAGGGCTCTCGGTATCACGTGTGGGCGGCGCGGCGCAGACAAAGGCGATGAAGAAAGCGGCGGGAAGCATCCGTATTGATCTGGCGCAGTACAGGGAGATGGAAGTATTCACCCAGTTCAGCTCCGACCTTGACGCGGCGACAAAGGAACAGCTTGAATATGGAAGCGGGCTCATGGAGCTGCTAAAACAGCCCCTCTACCATCCGCTCTCCCTGCATGAGAAGGTGATCACACTGTGCGCGGCTACGCACAAGGTGATGCTGGGGATAGAGAAAAAGCAGATCAAACAGTTCCAGTCAGATATGCTGACGTACTTTGATTCAGCGCATCCGGAGATAGGACAGGAGATTGAGGAAAAGAAGGAACTGTCAGAAGATTTGATCCGGAAGATCGTGGAGACCGCAGAGGAATTTAAAAAGAGCAGGTGATAATATGGCAAATATCAGAGAGATACAGAGCCGCATCAACAGTGTCAGGGACACCATGAAGATCACAAATGCCATGTACATGATCTCCTCCTCCAAAATGACCCAGGCAAAGAAAAAGCTGATGGATACAGAGCCCTATTTCTATGCGCTTCAGGGAGAGATATCCAGGATTTTGAGACATCTCCCGGAGTTGGAACATCCCTTTTTTGACAAAAGGGGGAAGATTCCGGCAGAGGAGCGGAAGATCGGTTCCATCGTTGTGACGGCAGACAAAGGCCTTGCCGGAGCATATAACCATAATGTAGTGAAGCTGGAGGAAGAAATCCTTTCCAGACCGGGCTCACACAAATTATTTGTGGTAGGAGAGCTGGGACGGCACTATTTTGCGAAGCGGGGCGTGGAGATCGACACAAATTTCCAGTATACGGTCCAGAAACCGACCATGCACCGGGCGAGGGATATCGCCGGGGCGCTCCTGGAGCAGTTCCAGAGCGGCGATCTGGATGAGATTTATATCGTGTACACGCGCATGGAGAATTCGGTTCAGTCAGAGGCAGAGGTGATGAAGCTCCTGCCCCTGGAGAGAAGTTCATTTAATGAGATGAAGATGCCGCTCAATGTGTACAGGGAGGAGATCGATCTGTATCCGTCTGCTGAGGCGGTGATGGACAGTATCGTGCCCAACTATGTGACAGGCATGATATACGGATGTCTTGTACAGGCATATGCCAGCGAGCATAACGCCCGCATGATGGCGATGAAATCCGCCACAGACAGCGCAGAGAGCCTGATCCATGACCTGTCCGTTATCTATAACCGGGTCAGACAGGCGGCGATCACTCAGGAAATCACAGAGGTATGCGGCGGTGCAAGGGCACAGCAGAAGTAGTAGGAATATTCTGAAAACATTCCTGAAAGGGGTTAGGCCTCTTTTCAGAGAAAGTGAGAACGATTATGATCATGAATAAAGGAAGAATCATACAGGTCATGGGACCTGTCGTTGACGTAATATTTGAAAACGGAGACCTCCCTTTTATCAAGGATGCGCTGGAAGTGAACAACAACGGCAAAAAGTGCATCATGGAGGTCGCCCAGCATCTTGGGAACAATGAGGTGCGCTGTCTGATGCTCTCCGCCAGCGAGGGACTTCACAAGGATATGGAGGTTACTGCTACCGGAGCAGGCATCCAGGTGCCTGTGGGAGAGAGGACGCTTGGCAGACTGTTTAACGTGCTCGGCGAGACTATTGACGACGGCGAGTCGGTCGATGATGCTGAGAAATGGGTCATCCACAGGAAGCCGCCTACATTTGAGGATCAGAGCCCGGTTGTGGAGATTCTGGAGACCGGAATCAAGGTCATTGACCTTCTGGCGCCGTATGCAAAGGGTGGTAAGATCGGACTTTTCGGCGGAGCGGGCGTGGGAAAGACTGTGCTCATCCAGGAACTGATCCGCAATATCGCCACGGAGCACGGCGGCTATTCCATTTTTACCGGGGTAGGCGAACGTTCCCGCGAGGGTAATGACCTCTGGACGGAGATGAAGGAGTCCGGAGTCCTTGAGAAGACAGCTTTAGTGTTCGGGCAGATGAATGAGCCGCCCGGAGCACGTATGCGTGTGGCAGAGACCGGATTGACGATGGCGGAATATTTCCGTGATGAGGAGCACCGTAATGTTCTTCTTTTCATTGACAATATTTTCCGTTTCACACAGGCTGGCTCCGAGGTGTCCGCTCTTCTCGGGCGTATGCCGTCAGCCGTGGGATACCAGCCTACGCTTGCCACAGAGATGGGCGAGCTCCAGGAGAGGATCGCATCCACGAAGAACGGTTCTGTCACATCCGTGCAGGCTGTCTATGTGCCTGCGGACGACCTGACAGACCCGGCGCCGGCGACGACGTTCGCCCATCTGGACGCGACTACCGTACTTTCCAGAAAGATCGTGGAGCAGGGAATCTACCCGGCCGTGGACCCGCTGGAGTCCAGCTCCCGTATCCTTGAGGCGGACGTGGTCGGAGAGGAGCATTACGAGGTGGCAAACCAGGTCATTGCCATCCTTCAGAAGTATAAAGAGCTCCAGGACATCATTGCCATCCTTGGTATGGAGGAGCTTTCTGATGAGGACAAAGCGACCGTCATGCGCGCAAGAAAGATTCAGAGGTTTTTGTCCCAGCCCTTTTTCGTGGCAGAGACATTCACCGGAATCCCCGGGAAATACGTTCCCCTCAAAGAGACGATCCGGGGCTTTAAGATGATCATCAATGGTGAGATGGATGCATATCCGGAGTCTGCCTTCTTCAATGTGGGGACCATTGACGATGTGATCGCGAAGGCGAAGGCAGAAACAGCGGAGGCGTAGGAGTTATGGATACATTCGGACTGAAGATCATAGCAAGCGACAAGGTGTTCTATGACGGCAGGTGCCGGAAGATGGTCATCCCGGCGCCGGACGGAGAAAAAGGAATCCTCCCCAACCATGAAAATATGGTCATTGCCGTCACAGTGGGCATCGGCCGCATGGAGGCAGAGGAAGGCAAGTGGCAGGAAGTGGCCCTTGGCGGAGGCTTTGCGGAGATTGTGAACAACCGTGTGACCCTGATCGTGGATACGGCAGAACGCCCGGAGGATATCGACATACGCCATGCCCGGGAGCAGCGGGAGCACGCGGAGGAGAAACTCCGCCAGAAACAGAGCACGCAGGAGTATTACCACACGCAGGCATCCCTCGCCAGGGCAATGAACAGGCTGAGGCTTGCACAGGATAAAAAGTGGAATCTGTAGGGGAAAGGCCGGTACCAGAGCCAAACGCCCTCTCTGGCACATGAAAGTGTGTCGGAGATGCCTTTTGCCAGCCGGTAATAGCAGAAACTGACTTTTTCCTAAATCGGGTCTGCTGTCTGTATGTTACTTTTTCATTTTAGGATATTCCTTAAATGTATAAAAGCTTGAGTTTCCGCAAACTGCATTGAAAAGATAGATATGTCCTCTCCAAGTACCAATCTGCCGTTTTTTTGAGAGTTCTGGAATGGCAGTGCCGAGAATAGAGGCACTTTTATAAGCCCCGCCGGAACCGGGCTTTGGGAGACATATTCTTTTATCTATTCAAACGGTCAGCTTAAGGCATAGTTGACGGTACGCCGGACGCTTTGTCCGGTACCAGAGCCGGATGCCCTCTTTGGCATATGACAGTATGCCGGAGATGCCTTTTGCCAGCCGATAATAGCAGAAACTGACTTTATCCTTGATTGGATCTGCTTCCTGTATGATTGAAACTTTCAGGGCGTTTGTCTCAGGACTTAATTCTTCCTGAGCTAAAAATGCCATAACTAAAGTAATATAAAAGTTAAGTGCATTAATGGCTTCCAGTTTCCTTACACGGAAGTTTTCAAACTGATAGGTCTGCTTTTTACAACGAAAATATTCCTCGATCCGCCATCTGGAAAAGTAGGTTCTGGCAATGCGGATCACATCATCCTTTGAACGGATCTCTTTGTTTGTAGCCAGCATCATGGGATGTTCCGTGATCCC